>JAAUTN010000437.1 GCA_012031415.1 Leptolyngbyaceae cyanobacterium SM1_4_3
GCAGCGCCTTTTGTGGTAGGAGGTCCGTGCTTCGTGGTAAGTCATGGTTTGATTCGCTAAAGTACCTCGAGTCAAAGACAGCGATCGCTTCCTCACAACGTCCTAAGGCAAGCAGTGCAATCCCTCCGTTGCAGAACGCTTCATGGCAGTCAGGTTTGATCGCTAAAGCCTGATCAAAAGCAGCGATCGCCCCCCAAAAAATCACCTGCCATAAGCCTTCGATTGCCCTGATTGAACCATGCATCAGCGGCAGACATTGTGTCTGAATTAGAAGTTTTTTCTCTGGTATTTGAATCAGTTGCGGGCGAATTTTCTGGTTGCTGATAACCCTGCTGCTTCAAAGCATTGAGGCGAGTGCGGATATCTGCTGCATTTGGTGCGTTGGGCTGAAGCTTGAGAGCAGTTTCGTAGCAGGTTACTGCGTTGGAGTAATCTTTCAAGTCTTCAAGCAGTAGCCCTTTGTTGCACCAGGCTTTGTATGAGTTGGGGTCGAGCTGCAAAGCCCGATCATAAGCAGCCAGAGCTTCTGGGAAATTGCCCAATTTTTTCAAGGCAGCACCACGACCATTCCAAGCATCGGTCAGGTTAGGATCGAGCTTTAGAGCCTGATCAAAACACTGCAAAGCCTGGGAATATTGGTCAGCCTGAAACTGCTGTCGCCCAAAGCTGAGCGAGTCATGTGCGGTTGGTGACATCTGCGTAGAGTCGATAGTTTGGGTGAAGGCAGATTAGCTCGTTACGGTATCTTTAAGTGCCTGGAGCAGATGTCCTGGTAATTTTTAAAGCTTGAAAGTTTGAGATTGATCTGTTTACACTTACTGGGCAACTGGGGTTTCTCAGGATAGATCGAATTGCAGCACTTTGTAGTTGCGTAAGATGGGCACGAGCGATGCTCTTTGCCCATCCTACGGTGATTTACAGTTATGACTCACTCATGTATTTCGTCAAGATGCTAATCACGCTGCCCGCAGGCAGGCTGACGATCGCCTGACGAATTACCTCATCCGCTTGGGGAGGGGCGATCGCCCGACTCCACTCGCCCGCTGGGGCAAACCCGCGTCGGTGCAGGTTCTTAATCGTTTCGAGTACGTCAAGGCGATCGCCCAACAGCAACACCCGCAGCGGTCGCCGAGCCGGATTTTGAGGACTAGGGCTTGGGCGTTCAGGGTTGGGAAGTTCAGGATCGGGAAGCTGAGCATCGACGGAAGCTTCGGTGAAACTGAACTCGCCTTCAAGAAATTCGAGAAACTGACTCATGAGTGTAAACTCCTTGTTTGACTATCTACAGAAGAAAGCCAAAATCTAGCCACCCTGCCGACGTTTGCAGAACAAAGCAAGGTGGCTTTGGAGTAAAATCTCACAAGCCATCCCGTTGCTACCTCAACGTGGTGGTCAGCTACCCTTGGTTGGTTGCAACAGCCTTGGGTAGCGCTGACTAGATCTTTGGGTGCCATCGCCCGTCACAAATCGAACATAGGACGACTTAAGCGAACACAATACGGTACCTTGTCGGCAGAGTCAATAGCCAGTAATCTGTAAGAATTGGAGATGTTAATTTCTCCAGCAGATATATTTCTTGCCTATGTATCGTTTCTTGAAGCGGATCTTAGATCCACTTCAATGGATCAAGAATCTGCTTTAACTGATCCTAGATCCGTTTATGCAGGAGCAGTATCCGCTTAAGTGGAGCTTATCAATCAGGCTCAAACGCTAGCGGCTGTTTTTGTGGAAGCTGTATCTGCTTAAATGGAGCTTATGAATTGTTCAGTCGCATTTGGTTCATAAAAGCGGGAGCAACATCTGCTTAAGCGGAGCTTATATTTCTGAAAACAGGCTGTGGAAACGCGAGAGTTAAAGCGATTAACTATCAAACCTGATCAAGTTTGCTTTGAGCAAAGGAATTCCCCTCTGATTAGAGCATAAATTCCATGATGTAAATGGCTTAACGCTGATTTTAATGCTGTTTCACCAAATCCCTTAAGCGCTTCAAGATAGCCAGAACTTCGTGTAGTTGGTTTCTTTTGCTTTGCAGCGAGAAATCCTCTGAGAGTGCAAACTGAGGGGTACTTTGCCGGGTCAGTTTCACAAAGATGAAGCGGTTTCCGTTGGTGAGTAACCCATAGGTGGGAGCATCTAAATTAGGGCTATTCATCATGTGAAATAGCGCTTGGGACAGGGCTTCCATTACGTCTAGCCGTTTTGCTTTAGCCTCTATCACAACTGCCCAAAGTTGCTCGTGCAAAATCAGTAAATCAATTCGTCCTCGAATCACTTCGTTCTCTTCTTCAAAAGCAATTTCTACTTGCTTTTCTGCAACAGTGAGGAATGGCAGACGCGCTAAACCCGCCAGTGACAGGAGCGGAGCCAGCACAAACAGCTTGACGACTTCTTCGTGTAGCGGATATTCAGCCAGACTGAGGAAATCAGCTTTGACCTGATCCAGCCATTGCTTTTCGCTATCGGTGACTTTGAGCAATTCTCCCTGCCACTCCCAGAAAAATTGATCGTCCCAAACCTGTTGGAGGTTGAATCGGGACTTAACTTCATGGAGGGAATCGCTGGCTGAAACGATTTGAGGCATAGAGGAGGACAAGGGATGAAGGGCGAAGCGATGTCTGCTAGTCTTGTTTTAACAGATTCCCCAAGCCCTTTAGGATGGCAAAGACTTTGTGCAGTTAGTTTCTCTTGCTTTAGAGTGGGAAGCGTTTGGGAAAGGATAGCGCTAGTCACTCAAGGTAGGACAAGGGGCTTAAGCCCCTTGTTCACGGCGCAGATGCTTCCTGTACAGGAATGTCCTAATTTGGATGACTAGCGCTATATTTTGATTGCAGCAAGTCTTTATTTAGCTTGCATTTTGGAGGTCGCAGATTTTTTGAACCTGGGGATGTAATTGCCTTAATGCTATGCTATTATCAGTAATCGTGGAATGGGCGGGTCGGTGCCCGAGTGGTTAATGGGGGCGGACTGTAAATCCGCTGGCTACGCCTACGCTGGTTCAAATCCAGCCCGGCCCACCACGAAAAGTTGAGAGTTATGAATTTTGAGTTGTGAGTTGACTATTCTTCTCGCCATTCAAAATTCAACACTCGAAACTAGTGTTCAACGTCTGCCCGTGTGGCTCAGTGGTAGAGCACACCCTTGGTAAGGGTGAGGTCACGAGTTCAATCCTCGTCACGGGCTTATTAACTCTGTAAAATCTGTGAGGTTGTGAGGTTTAAGAACCCAAGTAGGGGAGAGGCGATCGCCTCATTTTTTTCATAGAACTTTTCCTCGTACAGTCCTTCCACCCATACTTAAGCTTCTGCGTGTGCCCTGAACTCAAGTTCGGGCTAAAAGCTCAAGTCCGTTAAAACGGACTGCAATCCTGGAGGGGGCGGAAGCTTAACCCGTTTCAACGGGTTTTAGCTTTGAGCCTGAGATTTATCTCAAGGCTGTTAAGTCAGTACCATTCATTCATAGCTGATCATATTCATAGCTAATGCCGACTCAAAGAATTCCTCTGTAGGATAGACGCGAATCGTTTTGGAATCTGACATAAATTAAACAAACTTCAAACCCGATCGCAGTATGTTTAGCCTTCTTGAAACTACAGTTAAGCCTTTGCTGCTAAACACAAAGGTATTAGAGGTAGCGTATGAGCTTTACCTGCAAGCGCCTCAGTCGGATTATCCAGAGATTGACTTGAAAGAGCTATCTAATCGGACGAGCGCAAGTTTGTTAGAGTGTCGGAATGCGGTTGTGGGCGCACACGAAGTCGGCAGATTTCCGAGATGTTTCCTGCGCTCTTAAATGAGAGGAGAAAAGGCGATCGCTCTTAAACCTGGCGTGTCTGAAAATTTATCCAAAGCTGCAAAGCCATCACTACGCCCCTATCACTTTGGCTGGTTTGATTGGTTTTGCCTGTGGTATCCTCCAGGCTGGCTAATTTTGTTTAACCGCCACTGGCAGCATTATCACGCTGACCCAGAGGGCTGGAATTGGCTGGAATATATTCTATTTCTTTTGCCAGGTGGGTTTTATCTGGCGTTACTGTTGCGATGGCTGCGGCTGGGGGGGCGATCGCCCGTCAAACTGCTGCAACAGTTGAACCTGACTATCAAAAAGCATTTCGAGACGAAGTTCTTGCTCCAATTCTCAAGCATCACTTTCAGGCAGAGTTGCACAACACTGAGCAGTTGCCCCAGCAGGGGCGCTTCATCGTGGTGTTAAATCATGCGGGAATGTGTTTTCCCTGGGATTTTGTCGGGTTAGGAACCCTACTCAGCCAAAGGAAAGGCTGGTTTGTGCAGCCGATCGCCCATGAGATTTTCTTTGACCATCCCTGGCTCAAGTGGTGGCTGCCTGGGGGTTGGTCACAGATTTTGGGAGGCGTTCGGGCTAATCGAGACAGTTTTGAGGCGGCGGTGGCAGATAAACAGGTGGAAACTGTTTTATTGTATGCCCCAGAAAGCTGGCGTGGGCTAGCAAAAGGTTGGACACGGCGACATCATTTAGAAACCTTTGATCCAAGTTTTATCAGGTTGAGCGATCGCACCGCATTCCTATTTTGCCTGTTGTTTGTCTGGGCAATGAGTTCCTGCATCCCTGGGCCCTTAACTTGAGAAAACTCACAAAATGGACAGGACTGCCCCTGTTTCCGCTGTCGCCGCTGATGTTGGCGTTTGTGCTGTTTCCATCAATGGGCGTTTGGGCCACGAAAACTCGTTTGAGATATTACATTCAGCCGCTGGAATCTCCCTGGCAACAGGAGTATTCTTTGCAAAATCGATCGGTAGCTTATCAGAAGGCGCAGGAGTTGCGATCGCGCTTACAAAATTTGATCGATAATTACTACAATACAAAGCTTGGTTAAGACTGGAGATTAAATAAACTGTACATTTGTGTGGGATGGGCATCTTGCTTTGGGCAGATGAGACACCCTCCCCACAGGTTATTTGATCCTAATCCGCAATCCTCAGGACAGGCGACAAGCGGCAAAGCTTTGGTGAGCAAGGTTCAATTCATCCCTCATCCTTCATCCCTCATCCTTACTGCTATACCTGTCACAATTGATAAAGTAGCTCTCGTTCTGGATGTTGTGGTGATGCAAACGGTTAACCAAATTCTCGATCGCGCTCTGGCAGGCAAAGATTTATCTGAAGAGGAAGGCGTGTTGTTGTTGAGACAGACTGATGGAGAGGCGATCGCCGCCATTCGAGAAACGAGCGATCGCTTGCGCCAACAGCAATCGGGTGACACTGTTACCTATGTGATCAACCGCAACATCAACTTTACTAACATTTGCGAACAGCACTGTAGCTTTTGTGCATTCCGGCGAGATGAAGGGGATGAAGATTCCTACTGGTTGAATCAGGCAACTATTTTAGAAAAAACAACCGACGCAGTGCAGCGCCACGCGACCGAAATCTGTATGCAGGGCGGTCTTCATCTAGGTGCAAAGCTAAACGAAACTTCTTTAGATTACTACGTGCGGTTAGTCACAACCATTAAACAGCCCTCCCCGACCTTCACCTACACGCCTTCTCACCGCAAGAAGTGCAGTTCATCGCTAGAGAAGATGGC
>JAAUTN010000438.1 GCA_012031415.1 Leptolyngbyaceae cyanobacterium SM1_4_3
CGTCAGGGATTTGGTTGTTACCGCAACATCTGAATCGATACGCTGCTTCTCAACATTGGCGATCGCTCAACGATCAGCTCTCTGCCCAAGCTACCCGTAAATTTGATCACACTCTCGCTAAGATTTTGGAGCCGCAACCTAGCCACGAACCCTGTAAGGTTTGCCACCGGATGATGACACAGACCGCGCTCCGGTCAATCCACTTGATCCGACATCGCCCGATGCCTGCCCTGTTTGTCGCCAAATGTTTGCTTTGGGCGGCAAACTGTTGAAAGCAGAATCCTTGCTTCGCACTACTCAATCTCAGGAAGATTTGGATATTCCCGACTATCAACGCAACTTTGAATTCAAAATCAATGGTGTATTCTATCAGGTCATAACAGATGTAGCTCCGATATCTGTTCGTCCTGATGATACGCTGTTTCTGATCAATAACTGGGATATTAAGCAGTATGCTGGCGATCGCACCTTTCCACTGTTGTTAGGAAATTATGGGCAGCAGAGCCAACAAGAATACGGCTTTATGTCCGCTAGTGAGATGACAGAGGCGGCTCAAGGCATTAAGCGAGTAGGATATCTTCGATTAGACATAGATCAACTGGGACAAATTTTCGGACGTGGGTTAAGAAAGGCTCACACGCTTCCCCGATTAACTGGGCTTTCACGACAGATGACTTACTTTTTTAAGGTCTATCTCAACAGTCTGGCAAGGGAGCGCCAAACTAATCTACCCAACCCTCATTCTGCTTTAATGCTTGATTCTGACCATAAACCCCATCCCCGACCCAATTTACTGTTTATTTACGCTGGAGGAGATGATCTGTTTGTGAGTGGAGCCTGGAATGAGGTGGTAGAGTTTGCCTTCGATGTTTACCAGAGCTTTCGCGCCTACACAGGCAATCATCCAGATATCACTTTGTCTGGTGGAATTAGCCTCAATGATGCCAAGTATCCGCTTTACCAGGCGGCAGAGGATGCAGAGCAATCAGAAAAGCAAGCCAAAAAGAATGGTAGAGATAGTCTGGGAATGTTTGGCGAAGTCTTTCACTGGAGCGAGTGGTTAGGCTTTGCTGAAACGAATATTTTAGATGAAGATGATCAGAAATATTTAGAGCCAGAAGTAGCGCCTGCTCTGTTGGGCGTATTGCCCTTTGTAGAGCGGTTAGATCAGCAATTAGAAGTAAATCAATCTCGCAGCTTTGTGCGAAATCTGCTGGCAACAGCTCAAGTGCAAACGCAAATGTTGAAGGAAATCGAAGACCAACAATCGCTCGAAGCAAAAGATATTCGGTACTTTCTGCATTTGCCCAAAATTGCTTACACCATCGCGCGATTGCCCAGTCGCGTTAGAGATGATCCAAATTTTGATCCGGTTCGCACCTCGCTCAAAAGTCCTTACAATGCGCCTTATTTTAGGGCGATCGCCACCTGGCTCGAATGTCTAACCCGTAGCTCGATGACACCGAAGTAAGCGAAAAGCGATCGCCCAGATCTGCGACTTCTTCGAGAAGTCGCAGATCTTAGCCCCTTAGTCAGTGCCAGAGTTTCTATAATGTGCTTTATTCCAATGGATCAAATCGACCTTGTAGCGCACCCTTTCAAATCATGTTTACAACACCTCCTAAAACCAAACTGACATTTGAAGAGTATCTTACCTACGATGACGGTACTGATAATCGCTATGAGCTAGAAGATGGGGAACTGATTCTGATGAATCCTCCTACGGGTCGCCATGCCTTGATCATTCGATTGCTGAACAATTCCTTTGAAACGGAAATTAGTCGATTAAATCTTTCCTGGGCATCACTACAAATGCTAGGTGTCAGAACAGCTCCACGACGATCGCGGCTACCTGATCTTTGTGTGCTGCCATTAGAAATTTTACAGGCATGTCTAGATGTTCCTGCTGTTATTGAATCAGGTGCATTACTAGCAGTCGAGATCGTTAGCCCAGATTCTATTAAGCGAGACTACCGCTTTAAACGGGCAGAGTATGCTTCGTTTGGAATTCCCGAATACTGGATTGTTGACCCGATTGAACAAAAAATAACTATCCTTTTGCTAGTTGAGGGACTCTACGAAGAAACCGTTTATCGAGGGGATGATCCAATTCAATCTCAAACATTTCCAGAATTGATACTCACGGTCAACCAAATCCTGCAAGGGTAGGATTGGGCGATCGCCACCTGGCTCGAACTGCTCAAACGCAAGCAAAACGATTAATCAACACCTATGCCACCCACCGATTCCCAAGAGCCTAAGAAACCTAATCCATCTGGTAAACCCAGTGTGTCTCCTCCCAATTCATCTCGAAACGCTCCATCTCAGAATCGCTCTGAGGAAATCACCACCACCATCATCAAAACAATTAATCAACTCACTCATGGGTTTAGCAGCTATTCGATCCGAGATTTAGTCAAGCACGCTGAAGCATTTGGCTCTCATCTGGAAAGAAATCAATTAAAAACAAATCAGGTTAGAAAGTTCTTAGATGCCGTAAATCGGATCAAAGCTGATTTGCCTGAAGATAAAAATTTCTCCAAAATTGAAACGGATGTTGTTCTCCTCAAGCCTAAACTCGCCTATGCTGCCGCTCGACAGCCAGCCGCTAAACCTTTAAGCGATGTCATGAGTGCTGCTATTGAGCAAGTTCATAGCATCGACGATTTTAAGCGCCTGGTGCAGTTTCTAGAATCTACGATCGCATACCACAAAGCTAGCGGAGGGAGAGATTGATGACCGTTGTTGAAAGACCTCAGAAACAACTGGCTGGCAAGATCCGAATTGAAAGCACCCTTTTAGTCGAAACCGGACTGCACATTGGCGGCGGCGGCGAAACATTAGACATTGGTGGATTGGATAAACCTGTAATCCGCGACCCGCTTACCCAGCAGCCCTATCTCCCTGGTTCATCGATCAAAGGTAAGTTACGATCGATCCTTGAGCGATTGCACAACAAGCCCGTTAACCGCAAAGGCAGTCGTGACACCTTTCGCTATGAAAGCGATGATGTAGTGGATGGCTATACCGAGATTAGCCAGGATCAGTTTGTAAAATTTCAAGGCGCAAGAACCTGCCCTGTGAGCCGTCTGTTTGGCTCGACAGGCGTTAAATGTTGGATTCCAACTGCTGATGTTACACAAGAAACTGAGAAGGTTCCTAATACGCCTTCTAAATCCATTCCTACTGATGGTGTGGAACATACCAAAGTCACCGGACGCAATGCACCCGCAAGGCTGATTGTACGGGATTGCCACCTAGAACCCACCTCAGCCGAAAAGCTCAAGCGAGTTGACACCGGACTATATATGACCGAGTGGAAATTTGAGAATGGCATCGATCGCATTACTGCGGCGGCAAATCCTCGCCAGGTAGAACGCGTACCCGCAGGCTCAGCCTTTAAGTTTGAGCTGGTTTACACCATTGAGAATGAAACGCAGGTGATTGAGGATTTGAAAAATCTGGCGATCGCCCTGGCAATTCTTGAAGACGACGCGCTAGGCGGTCACGGTTCACGCGGCTACGGCAAGATTAAATTTCAGCAGATTCAATTCTTTTATCGCAGCCTTGCCCAATATCAAACCATTGGCAGCAGCACCGTCGATTGGACTGCACCCCGCATCACCTTTGAAGACACAACAGCCCTGCTAGGCAGCTTTGGCAACATCGAGCAGCAGTTGCTTCCGGGAGGCAGCTAGCGTGTCCATCTGGAAATTAGTCAAACTTGATTTCGGTCGCAATCCTGTTCACTTTGGTGACTTAGGAATTGGCATGGAAGCCTCGAATGAACGGGCTTACTCAGATACCTTGTTTAGCGCCTGGGTTAGTGCCTATGCAAAGCTATTTGGTCGTGAAGTGGTGGAGCTATTACTGGCGCGGTTTCCCCAACCGGAAAAATCGCCATTGTTAAAGCCTCCCTTCTGCCTCAGTTCTACATTCATTTATCATGGCGAAACCTATTATCTTCCCCGTCCCCTCAAGAATCCCAAAGGCTATCCAGAAGATGATTTGGCGATCGCCAAAGAATACAAAAAACTGAACTACTTACCCCTCAAAATCTGGCAGCGGTGGTATCAAGGGGAAGGCTTTACCAGTGCAGATCGGACAGAGCTTGAGCTAAAAGTAAAGCAGCCCAAAACCTCTGGGAACCTTGAAGCAGAACATACCTTTGACTATGGCAAAACGTTTCAGTCTCAGCGCATTCCTAAAGTAAGTCTCGATCGCACCACTCGCGCCAGCAACTTTTACCACGTTGGCTTTGTGCAATTTCAGCCAGCAGCCGGACTCTATTTTTTGATTCACTTTCCTACCGTTGATCCAGTACTCGAAACACAGCTAAAAGCAGCATTAAATCTACTGGGAGAAGACGGCATCGGCGGCGAAAAATCGAGCGGAGCCGGACGATTTGAGGCTACTTGGCAAGCACTAGATTCGCACTGGAAAGATGTGATTCATTTATCACAACCTAATGCATACAGCTTAATTAGCCTGCTCTGGCAAAACCCCTTTAGCTCCGACTATTTACAGGGAGCTAGCTACACCCTGCGAGAGCGCAGCGGCTGGATTGTCTCACCTCTATCGGGGCAGCAAGCGCGGCGACAGGCGGTGCAGATGTTTACGGAAGGGTCGGTCTTTCCGCAGCCCATTAGCGGAATGTTAGCCGACGTTACGCCAGAAAAATTCAAAGCGCACTCCATTTACCGCAGCGGTATCAGCCTGAGCCTCCCTATTCACCTGGCATCCTGAATCCATGCTCTCCTCTACCTCTCTCACCAAACCTCAAACATTGGACTCGTGTAAGATTCAACTCACCAGTCCAATGCTGCATATCGGCTCTGAAGTGTCAAAGCTGAGTCCATTTGAGTATGTAGCCACGCCTAAATTTGTCTATCAGCCCAACGCTGAAGCTTTAGCGCGATCGCTCTACAAACAGGGTCGGTTGCCAGATTATCTGTATGCGATCGCCCAACAAGAAACCATCCTGCCCATTTTAGAGCAAGCCTTTGGTGAAAACTGGTGGCAAGCAGAAGACCCCAACGGACAGCCAATTTTCCCGAAAGTGAGTCGCAGTTTGCGCTGGACAGACCAACCCATTGTCGATCTCAGACCCATGATTCATAACGGCTTGGGGCAACTTTACATTCCCGGATCGTCGATTAAAGGAGCCATTCGGACGGCGATCGCCTATCATCTGCTCAAGCATGGCGATCGCTACGGCGTTCCCAAAGAGTCAAGAGTGAGTGAAATTGAACACCAACTGCGGCAAAAAATGGGCAGCCTTCGCCAAAAAGCAAAATTTGCTGATGATTCCCTATTTATGGATCAGCTATTTACAGATTTTGACCTGATTGATCCCGATCAGCCCTTTAATCCTCAAAACTATAGAAAAGGGCCGAACACAGACTTTATGCGGGCAGTTCAAGTCACAGATACAGAACCACTGTTAGAAGAAAAAGTTGAACGACGAGGACGCACTTTTTTATGGCAATCTGCCTGTTGTCGCTGAAGTTAATTGTTTCCAGCCGTTTCCCTG
>JAAUTN010000439.1 GCA_012031415.1 Leptolyngbyaceae cyanobacterium SM1_4_3
AGGGTATGAGTCCGCTCGTAGGTTACACCCGACAGGAAGAACAGAGTAGCAGCAATTAAGCCATGCGAAACCATTTGTAGCACTGCGCCACTGATACCCAGCGTGGTAAAAGAGGCAATGCCAATCAAGACAAACCCCATGTGGGCGATCGAAGAGTAGGCGAGTCGCTTCTTCAGACTAGTCTGAGCGAAGGCTGTCAAGGAGGCGTAGATGATGTTGACCACACCCAAAACTGCCAACACTGGAGCAAAGTAGACATGGGCGTTGGGCAACATCTCAATGTTGAAGCGGATTAGCCCGTAACCTGCCATCTTCAGCAACACACCTGCCAAAATCATCGAAGCGGGTGCAGGAGCTTCACTGTGAGCGTCAGGCAACCAGGTGTGGAACGGGAAGATTGGCAACTTCACACCAAAAGCAACCAGGAAAGCAGAGTAAACCAGCAACTCGAAGGTGAGAGAGTAATCCTTCATCCCTAACTCAGAGATGTTCAGGGTGAAGTTATCTCCGTAGAAAGCCATCGCAAAGGCGGCTAGCAAAATAAACAGCGACCCGATCGCGGTGTAGAGAATGAACTTCGTTGCAGCGTAGGAGCGTCTTTCGCCACCCCAGATTGAGATCAGCAGGTAAACCGGAACCAGTTCCAGTTCCCACATGATGAAGAAGAATAAAACATCCTGAGCAACAAAAACGCCAATTTGGGCGCTGTACATTGCCAGCATCAAGAAGAAGAATAGGCGGGGCTTGTGCTTGACCTGCCATCCTGCCAGGATCGCCAGCGTTGTAATCAAACCCGTCAGAATAACCAGGGGCATCGACAGCCCATCCACCGCGACAGACCAGTTCAGTCCAATTTGAGGTAGCCAGCTATAGGTTTCAACCAGTTGATATTCTGGGTTGCGAAGATCGTAATGCTGCCAGAAGGTGTAGATAATCAGTGCAAATTCTGCTAAAGCCGCTCCCAGCGCGTACCAGCGAACCACTTTGCCCTCTTGATCAGGCAGGAAGGGAATCGGCAGAGATGCCAGAAGGGGGAACAGAATCAGAGCCGTTAACCAAGGAAAGTCAATACTCGTCATGAGAGCCTACCCAAAAGTTCTAAGTATGAAGGACATTCGGGTTGCAGAGTAGGCTTGCTACAGAGCAACACAGGCTCGATCTGTAAAGAAGCGCATTTAGCTGAGGAGAGGAAGCGGGAAGAGAACAGGCGCTCCTGGATGAGATGGCTCTGCTGCTTTGAGCAGAACGGATAAATGGCAGGTAGGGCGAACCCATAAATCAAGAGGCTGTAACCTTGCAGGACTTCCACGAAGTTATCCTTAACAGATCGAGTGAACAGTGGAAAATTGAATTCGGTAGGAACAATTACTTATCTAACCAAGATGATATCCCAGTTTTGTTAAGTAAGGTAAAGTTCAGTACTAGTTTATTGCAGATTTTTAATGATTGTCACTAAAGATGTAACTCTATAAAGCTTAGGTCAAGCAAAATTGGCGAAAAGAGCGTCTACTGGGTATGGCGATCGCCTGATGTCAGGTTTTGCTGACATCAGTTCTGATCAAAAAAAGGTATGGACTTTGCCAAACCCTTTCTTGTCCATAACCTAATTTTTGAAATAAGAAATTGGACTGTTGAATGATCCCTACAGATCTTTAACGGCGATTGAGGAATCGGCTTGCCAGCGAGATTGCGTCACCAACATCTACGTCGCGATCGCCGTCACTATCCAGAAACGTATTCAAAACTGAATTAGATCCGCCACCCGCAGCCTGTGACCCTTGATTACTCGCTCCACTTTGCAAAAGCTGAAGCACAATCGGAATCAGCGTCGGCAGCATCGCCACAATTGTTTCGGCATTAATGCCAGTTTTTTGAGAAATAGCTTGCGCCACCTGCTGCTGTTGGGTAGGCGAAAACAGCGCTTGGACTGCCGCTGTGCTGGGAGAGGTGCCGCTGTATTGGTTCACAATGGCTTCTGCACCCGACCGACCGCCTGCTGCCTGCTGCTGTTGCAACGCTGAACGAACATAACCCCCAACCGAAGAGAGCAACGTTTGCGTGGTTGATGAATCAACACCCTGAGCGCTCGATAACTGCTGAACCGTACTGATGATGCTGCCAAGCTGTGACGAGCTAGCCTGTTGATTAGGATTATCGATCGCACTCACAATTTGGTCAAAAAGTCCCATACTTTTACCGTTCCCCATAACGAATACTCAACATTTCCAGATTAGCTTTTTGGGTTACACGGACAAAGCAGGAATTCTTAAGACCATGACGAAGATTCGGTTTAAGCTTTCCCCAAAACCCTCCAAGCAACAGAAGGCAGCGCAGTTTGGTGAAAAACTTTGAACGCACCTATCTCATGCAACCACTAAAATTGACCTTTGCTTTGTCAGGCTGATGCTCAAGCGTCTTGCAACCGCCACTTGAGATCTCAAATGGATTCTATAGAGAATGAACTTGGGGTATTAGAGATCTCAAGTTTTGGCAGGCTCCAAAATTGCTAAACCACTTTGGTTATGCAATTGACTTGATATTGCTTCACGGATTTCAATTTCATTGGCTGGGATGAGTCCCATGCAGTGGTTATCTGTTTATAGGCTTCTACCCTGGCTTCATAAGTTCCAACAATATGGCGATCGCCCGACATAAAATCAATCTGAACTTTTGCCCACTTTATTTCCTTCTGATATAGCTCCTTGACGACAAATTGCACTAACTTAGAGGGGATACGCAGTAGCAAACGGTAAAGGAAGAGTTTAATTCCTTTTTGATCCTTTGCCAAAATTTGCCCAGATTTGGCATAAGAGAGCCAGTTCCATCCCTCTTGCATCCAAATTTCTCGTTCAACCATTTGCTCAAACTTGCCCAAGCCAGCCCATCCCCGGTAAAACTGCCGCAGATTTGACACTGTTCCAGTTCGCCAAACAAGGGAGTTCAGGGCTTCTGGTTCTAAGTGCCCCCAGAATCTTCCCTCTGGTAGGTCAACCAGAGTTGGGGCAAATTGATGTCCATCAATATGGCTGGTTTGCCAAACCCTGAGTTGTCCATTGCTGGCAGGAGCATACTCCTTGCGTAATCGGCGATAAAGAGGCGTACCAAAACGTCCACAGGCAAGGTCAACTTGAGCATGGGTACAGACCATCAGGTCGCGTGTGTCGGTTTGCTGTTGATAGGGCTGAAACCGAGACAAGTCACTCGGCTGTTGCAATAACTGTTTGAGTAGGGCTGTCGCTAAAGCTGTAACCTCTGTCTCTGGCACCACAAATTCTTGTTTCTCAAACTGAGAAAAGAGCTGGGCAGGACGATAGTAATACATCACTCGGCTCAAACCAGGACGCGAATATTCAGCATCCGGGGCAATCAACATGATCATCAGTTTGACCCCTTTCTGAATCACGAGTGTTTTGAGCAGAGTGACCAACGGTTTGATTCTTGGATCTGCTTTAAACAGGTTGTGTGACCAGGGGGGAGCGATTTCCATCACCAACCAATGATCACAGGTCATGGCTGTGCCAATGGGGTCTTCTCCGTTGGCTTTGGATATCTGGGAGCAAAATCGGCAATCTTTGAGGGAAGGTAGAGCCTGTTTACCAAGCATGATGATTCAATCCCAATAGTTTCATCTTTAAGCCGCTTGCAGGGGAAAACGTAACTCCCCGGCGCTGGGGACGCTCTGGACGGCGATCGACCAATTCAAGCTGATAATGAGAGAGCAGTGTTGCTAACACCAGTTTCAGTTCAAACAGGGCTAAAACATCTCCTGGGCAACGCCGCGCACCGCCACCAAAGGGAAGAAATTCGTAGTTTGAATATTGCCGCTCCAGGAACCGTTCAGGCTTAAATTGCTTAGGGTTTGGATAGAGGTCTTCTTGCTGATGGAGCAGATAAATATTGCCTCTGACAACCGTTCCTGGGGTTAACTCATAGCCCATCATTTCTATTGACGTTTGCACCACCCGAGGGAAGGTCACAGTTTGTGTGGGGTAAATTCGTAGGGACTCATTGCAGACTGCTGACAAATAGGGCAGTTGAACAATGCTCATGGGATCGGGAGTATCTCCTAGCTGGTTTAATTCCTGAAGTAGAGTCTTTTTTACAGCAGGTAAATGATGAACCCAATACAGGGCCCAGGCAATCGCCGTTGCCGAAGCTTCCTGTCCAGCAAAGATGAGGGAGGGAACCAGATCGCGAATCTCCTCATCAGGCATCGCTTCGCCCTGTTCATCTTGCGCGAAGATTAGATCGGAGAGAACATCAGAACGTGTGGAGTCAAGTTTATGGCGGCGATCGCGAATTTCGCCATAAATCAGATCATCAAATTGCGCGATCAATTGGCAGAACTGTTTCCACGGTCCCCAATTTTGTTGAAGAATCGGGAAGGAGAAACAGAAATCCATAGCGGGGGTGAGTGATAGCTTGAGCAGGGCTGGAACGACCTGCCTAAATCCGTCGTAGCGTACATCTCCTTCACGCAGACCAAACACGACTTCCAGAATGATTCGTAAGCAAATATCATCCAGTACTGATATGGCGGTGAACGTGCTGCCTACAGGCTGTTGTTGCATCACCGCGTCGGCGATCGCACAGATACGCTGTCCATAAGCACGGATGCGATCGCCATGAAAAGCAGGAGTAAGCAGTTTGCGTCGATATTTATGGCGCGCTCCATCCAGTAGAAGCAGTCCATTACTACCCACCAGAGGAGCAACAAATTTATTTGGCTCACCAGGTGCGGTAATTTCTTTGGTATTCGTAAACAACTGCTGCATCCCTTCAGGACCACTGACAAACACCGTAGGTACAAATAGAAACTGTAACGTGAAAATGTCACCATAATCCTGAGTTACCGATTCCATGTAGCCAAGCGGATCGGTCATCAGGTGAAAGGTTTGTAGCCAGGTTGCTGTTTTCGGTCCTCTGGGAAAGGGCAATGGTCGAGATAAGAGTTCGCTCGTCCAATTTGATGCCGAGTTTTTTGGGTTGGCTCCGCGTGAAGTCACCTGCATGGACCCGCAACAGCGCCTCCTGCTGGAAGTCAGTTGGGAAGCACTGGAACACGCAAGCATTGCACCCGACAAATTGGTAGGGAGTCGCAGCGGGGTGTTTTTGGGCATCAGCGTCAATGAGTACGCCCAGCCTGCCCTATTTCAGGATGCCGAGGCGATCGATGTTTACGCCGCCACGGGAAATGCCCTCAGTGTTGCCGCAGGGCGGTTATCCTACACTTTAGGACTCCAGGGTCCCTCGCTGGTGGTTGATACAGCTTGTTCCTCGTCTTTGGTGGCAGTGCATCTAGCCTGTCAGAGCTTGCGGGCAGGAGACTGTCGGCTAGCGATCGCCGGAGGTGCTATCTGATGCTGTCGCCTCACACCACCATTGCCATGTCTAAGATGCGGGCACTGGCGGCAGATGGTCGCTGTAAAGCTTTGATGCAGCAGCGGATGGTTATGGACGTGGGGAAGGCTGTGGCGTGGTCGTGCTAAAACGCTTCTCAGATGCGATCGCTGAC
>JAAUTN010000440.1 GCA_012031415.1 Leptolyngbyaceae cyanobacterium SM1_4_3
TCCCACCTCCCACCTCCCACCTCCCCAACATCATCGAACTCACCAACGGCTGCCTCTGCTGCACCGTCCAGGAAGAATTTCTGCCTACCATGCTGGAATTGCTCAAACGGCGAGACAGCCTGGACTGCATCCTGATCGAAACTTCTGGTTTGGCGCTGCCCAAGCCGCTCGTCAAAGCCTTTCGCTGGCAAGAGATTCGCAATGCCGCCACTGTCGATGGGGTGATTACGGTGGTCGATTGTGAAGCGGTGGCAAAGGGGACTTTGGCGCATGACCTGGAAGCACTCACGGCTCAGCGACAGGCGGATGAAAGTTTGGATCACGAAACGCCTTTGCAAGAACTGTTTGAAGACCAGCTTGCCTGCGCTGATCTGGTGGCGCTTAACAAAACTGATTTGGTGGATGAGTGTACGGTGACGGAAGTTTTGTCCTTAATTCAAAAGGAATTACCCAGAGCCGTGAAAATTGTGAGGAGCGATCGCGGTCAGCTAGACCCCAATATTCTCCTCGGCTTCAACGCAGCAGTGGAAGACAATCTAGAGACTCGCCCCAGCCACCATGACGAGGAGGAGGAACACGATCACGATGATGACATCACTTCTACTCACTTTGTGTGGAATCAATCCTTTGACCCTAAAGCGTTACAGGAACGTTTAAAGGCACTGGTTGAGCAGCAAGAAATCTATCGCATCAAAGGATTTGTGTCTGTTCCTGAGAAGCCGATGCGAATGGTGCTGCAAGGTGTGGGCGCAAGGTTTGAGCAGTTTTACGATCGCCCCTGGCAACCGGAAGAACCGAGAGAAACCCGACTTGTGTTTATTGGGCGATCGCTCGACGCTGCTCAGATCGAGTCTCAATTAACGTCTCTTGGTAATCCTGAAAGGTGAGTGTCCAGATCTGCGACTTCTCGAAGAAATCGCAGATCTTACCCTCCCGTAGCCATTAACCATTTCTTTAGAATCATTAACTTTTCGCCACATTTGCTCGACAAGTATGATATTTTCGTGTGACCGCATCTACCCAGAGGTAGAATTAATTTTCTAGGCATTTAGGAAATTCTGGCTAGATGTAATTTCCCCAGGGCAGTCATAGGCACCATCAACACATTTGACCCACACTCATGACTCAATCACGAAACTTACAGGAATGGGAACAGCGCCGCAGCGAAGCCGCTAGCCTTTATAAACGCGGTCAACATCATGAGTATCTGGCGCTGCTAAAACAGAACCTGACCCTGGCTCAAAACATTCCCGATCGCCTGCGGGAAGGTAACACATTTAATGACATGGGTTTAGCTCACATTCAGTGCTGGCAACCTCTTCAAGCGCTGGAGTGTTTTAGGCAAGCGCTAGCCATCGCGCAAGAACTGAAAAACAGTCGGGGAGAAGCCATCACTTTAAGTAACATTGGCTCTGCCTACAGCCAATTGGGTAAATTGCAGCAGGCAGGTGAGCATTTCAACCGAGCATTGCCAATTTTCAGAAGACTGGGCGACTGGCAGGGTGAGGCAGCAACACTTAATGACATTGCGTTAGTTTATACTCGGCTGGGCGAACCCAAGCGATCGCTCCTGCTCTATCACCAGATTTTGCCAATTCGTCGTAAGTTGGCGATCGCCCCGGAGAGGCAACCACGCTCAACAACATCGGCTTTACCTACATCACGCTGGGCAAACTTGCTCAGGCGATGGAATACTTTCAGCAGGCGCTTTTGGCACAGCAAATTGCAGGCAATCGTCAGGGAGAAGCAACTGCCCTTAGCAACATTGCTTCTGTCTACCGAGATTTGGGTCAGCCCAATCAGGCATTACTGCTCTATCACCAGGTGCTTTTAACTCAGAGAGAATTGGGCGACCATCTCGGACAGGCAAATACCCTTGACAACATAGGCTGCACCTATGGCGTATTAAACCAAACTCAGCAAGCATTGAAGCTCTATAGCGCTGCCTTGCAGATTCAACGAAAGGTGGGCGATCGCCTCGGACGCATTAACACCCTGCTCAATGTTGGCTCAACCTATGCCAGCCTCAACCAAAAAGCACGGGCACGACTATTTTTCTCTCAGGCTCAAAGACTCGTTGAACAAATCAGCCATCCCCTACTGGCAGAGCGAGTCCAAAATTTGATGGATGAACTTTAGCCCCACAGATTTTTTACCATCGGTGAGAACAATCTACAGATGAAAGGGCACCCCGTAACCAGAGTGCCCTTCCATCCATAGCTCCAATTCTCGAAATGGGTATTAGCAGTAAGACTGAATATCTTCGCCGCACTGGTCAACCAGAAAGCAAAGAGAGCGAAAGCGGAGTCCAACAAACTGGTCGTATAGGGGGTTGAGCTTACACAGAGGGGGAATGTGAGCGACGGTACGACCAAACAGGCTGACATCCCGCTCAAAAGGACACTGGGCAGGAATGAGTCGGGAAATGAGACGAGCAACCTTGGGGTCGCGAATCTCAACGCTATCTAACCATTGACGCACAGGCTGTAAGGGATCGTAATGAGGCTTACGGCCTTGATTTTCTTTGGGTGAGATTTTCATGTTGAGAAGTACTGACGATCTGGCGATCGCCCAATCAGGTTTTCGTTCCTGTTACAAAGATACAAATGGGATCAAAATGTTTCTTAAAGGAAGTGAGAAAAACACCGAGTTTTCACTAAAGTTCTGGTGAAAACCACCTATCTGCGAGACTTTGATGAGCATTTTTGCACTTTTAGCCAACTTCAGTTCCTACAGACAGGTCAAATCGTGGGGCAGATCAAATCAACGGGCACGCCTGATGGAAGCGATGGTGACTCCATAAAGTGAGCTTTTGGCTCGTCGTCACGGTACCCAGTTTATATAAGGGAGCTTACCCATTCAGATGGGGGAACTTACCCATCGTAGCGTCGATATCCTAACTGTTGCCACCCAAGTAGGCAAGATGTCTGCAATACATTCCTATAAACCAGGATTTTGCTGATTGTTTAAATACTGGCTTAATCCATAGGCGATGTCGCCGCGCGTCATGGGTCGCAGAGGGCTAATCTGGTTGCTAGCATCTACATTCACAAACCCTTCATACAATGCTGTTGCCATCGACCGTCTGGCCCATGCAGGAATATCCGTCGCATCGGGATACTGAGCCAGGATTTCATCAATTGTCTCATTTGGAAACTGAAACACGCCGTAGGCTTGAGCAAAGATGGAAAAAGCCTCTGCCCGCGAAACGCGCTGCTCTGGAAAAAATCGCCCTTCTCGATAGCCCGTCATAATGCCGTTTCGCAACACGATTTGAATGTCACTGTAAGCCCAGTGCGACTCAGGTACATCCTGCATCTGAATCACCAGAGTTTGATCAGGGTTGCGCCGATCCAGTTGGAAGGTTTTAACCAGAATGCTGGCTAGCTCTGCCCGACTCAGAAGCGCATCAGCCCGAAAGTCACCATTTGCAGAACGGCTCATTAACCCTGCTGCCACAACCTGATCAACGGGGTCAGGAGCGACCTGAACCTGGGCGATCGCCGCTGTACCATACAGCAGAAAGGAGAGAGAGAGGGCACTAAAAAACCGTTTCATACTCAAAATCCTACAGTGGAAATCCAGTTAACAGAAATACTCGGATGCAGTTGACAATTCCGTAATCTTACTGAAGCTCAAATCAAACTCACCTCATCCAGTGAAGTGACCTGACCGAATGAATTCGACGGGCAAAAGTTTCGTGAAGTTTCCGATAGAGGGTGGGAGGAAAGGATAGGTGGACACCAGGCAACCCATGCCAAAGGTTACACCAGCGCAGGCTCAGGTAATGCACCGCGCATTCTACCCAGCCAGTCAATTAGGTTTTCAAGCTGAAGGTCAGCACTGAGAACGGCAAGTCCGCGCACCGTGACTTTCCCAGGAGTGTAAACAAAGCGAGTTTGTAAGTGTTCTGGCAGGTTGGCTTTAAGCAGATTCCAGGCGGGTTCTTCCATTGGCGTTTCCAGGACGACGTGCTGTTTGCCTTCAGGTTTGATGCGAGAGAAGCCGAGCTTTTTGGCGATTTGCTTGAGTTCTACGACGCGAATCAGTTGCAATGCAGCGGTGGGGATAGGTCCGTAGCGATCGCTCCAATCCGCCGCAATCTGAGTCAACTCCTGCTTCGATCCGGCAGATGCCACCGCTCGATAAGCGCTCATTTTTTGATCGAGGTCAGGAACGTAGTCGGCGGGGATGAAAGCTGTCAGATTCAGATCAATTTGAGCATCATCGACCTGGGGAATTTCCTGTCCGCGAATTTCCTTAATCGCCTCTTCCAGCATCTCCATATACAGATCAAAACCGATCGCATCCATCTGCCCCGATTGCTCAGCGCCCAGCAGATTTCCCACGCCGCGAATTTCCATGTCTCGCACGGCAAGCTGATAGCCCGATCCCAGTTGGGTGAATTCTTGAATCGCCCGGAGCCGCTGTCGTGCCGTGTCCGAGAGCTGGCTCTGACGAGGATAAAACAGCCATGCGTGAGCCTGAATTCCGGCTCTACCGACCCGTCCCCGAAGCTGATAAAGCTGAGATAAGCCAAATCGCTGTGCGTCTTCGATCAGGATGGTGTTGACGCGGGGAATGTCTAAACCTGACTCAATGATCGTGGTGCAGACGAGAATATCCGCATCGCCATTGCTAAAGGTGAGCATGGTGGCTTCCAGTTCACCTTCTGGCATTTGACCATGAGCGATCGCCAGCCTCGCGCCAGGAACCATTTCCCTCAGTTTCCCGGCGGTTTCCTCAATTCCCTCTACTCGCGGTACAACATAAAATATCTGTCCGCCTCGGTCAAGCTCTTGCCGGATTGCCGTTCGCACCATGTCGGATGCAAGCGGCGCAAGGTGAGTTTTAATGGGGCGGCGGGAGGGGGGCGGTGTGGTGATCAGACTCATCTCCCTCACGCCTGACAGCGCCATGTAGAGCGTCCGGGGAATCGGCGTAGCGCTGAGCGTCAGCACATCCACCTGGGTTTTCAGCGATTTGATTTTTTCCTTCTGGTTCACGCCAAACCGCTGCTCCTCATCCACCACCAGCAAGCCCAGATCCCGGAAACTAACACCTTTGCCCAGCAGTTGATGCGTTCCCACTACGATGTCTAGCTCTCCAGTGGTGAGCCGCTGCTGAATGTCGCGCCGTTCTTCGAGAGTGCGGAAGCGGTTCAACAGCCCGATTTGAATGGGGTAAGGCGCAAACCGTTCTTTTAACGTGTGATAGTGCTGCTGAGTCAGGATGGTCGTGGGAGCCAGTAGCGCCACCTGTTTGCCTGCCGTCACCGCTTTGAAGATTGCCCGAATTGCCACTTCTGTTTTGCCAAAACCTACGTCGCCGCAAACCAGACGATCCATCGGGCGAGGGCTTTCCATATCCCGTTTTACATCCTGAACGGCTTTAAGCTGGTCGGTCGTGGGCTGATAAGGGAAGAGTCCTCCATTTCTTCTTGCCAGGGCATATCCGGCGGGTAAGAAGTGTCCTTCTTGCTGCGTATCGCTGA
>JAAUTN010000441.1 GCA_012031415.1 Leptolyngbyaceae cyanobacterium SM1_4_3
ACTGGTTCCGAGACTTAGAAAGATACACTTTCGATCGCAGTATTGAGCAATCAAGTGAACATCTAAATCAAGCGGATAGAAATCTAATTAGTTGGCTTTCCGAACTTGACGATAATATTTCTAGTGCTTTACGTTCTCGAATTGATGAAGTCAATTTTATACAAAGAACTCACATATTACCAATCCCATGCTGATCCATTGAGAGGGTTTTGTGCGAAATTTATTTCAATTGATTATTTCAAACAAATATTTCTAAGTAACTAGTGATTCAACCTAAACACTTCAGGAGAAAAACAATGCCTCAACAACAGAATTACAAAACATTTCGCGTCAATATCAACACAACCACTTTGTTAGACGATTTTGCCCCAGTCTTGATTGGTGATATTTCTCAAAAATTCCAGCCAATTTTTCAGCTAAGGGAGATTATTGTACTCAATTAGGGCAGAATTGTACTAAACTTCAGGCATTCTCAGAGTTTTCCAACCTCACAACTTCATTACGCAATTTTATACAGAGTCTCCAAGACGATTTCTCCAATTGTGAGGAGAATGTCGGCTACTTCACTTTAGTATTCATGGGCGCAGTTAGTGCTGGCAAGACCTCAATGATCTGTGATTTTTTGAATGTCAATCCTGATCAACTCAACCAAGCACTTCGCTCTAGCCAAAACTTTCAACATGGAACTGATGATGTGGTCATTGCTGGTGAAGTTGCCACCGCCAATGTCTATGAGTTTCTGGTTGACTCTAGTCGTATTCGCTTGGTCGATGTTCCGGGAACAGGTGGAGTTGTTCACGACATACAACTCTTGCTCCTTTGTGAATAAAGCTGATTGTGTGATTTTCTTATCCAATGCTCAATCTGACTTAACTCGTGATGATTATACTTTTGTAAAGTGTCATGTTGTTGGGCTTGGAATCAATGACGAAGTAACTCCCGAAAATGCCTCTAACAAGAAAGCATTGATTGTAGTCAACAAATGGAAGACTGTAGCGCAAAATTTACCTCCCCGCCGACAGGAACAGGAATGGCTAAGAAAACGAGACTGGATTCTCTGGGGTGATAGCAAGAAAGGAAAAGGAGAGAAATTTAAAGGTTTAAGCGAATTATTCAAACGAACTTTGACCATTGTTCCTGCGACTACAAGCCAGAGGGTACTAGACGAAGACAGTGGAAGCTATGAGCGATACGGGGAAGCTCAACTAGATGATGTGACTGATGCCCTCAAAAATATTCTCTTGGAGGAAGGTATTCAAATTAAGCTAGAGCGTCCGAAGATTATCCTGAAACGTTCTTTGTCTGAAGTGGACCCAACTGGCTGGACAATTTTGAGGGATCTCTAAACTCTGAAAATTGAGATCTCCATGTCGCAAATCAAGCTTCTTTAGAGACGAACCGCTTCTCCCAATACACAATTTCTGGGGTGCGATAATCCAATGCTTGATGTGGACGCTCTTGACTATACCAGTCAAACCATTTTCGTACCTCCTTATTCAAATGAATTCCATCTTCAAATGCCATTAAATAAATCAACTCATACTTGAACGAACGCCACAACCGTTCAATGAAAATGTTGTCAAAGCATCGTCCTCGTCCATCCATGCTGATCTGCACTCCAGCCGCTTTAAGACAGCCTGTGAAACCATTTGAGGTGAACTGACTACCCTGGTCTGAGTTGAAAATCTCAGGGGTTCCATAATGGGTGATTGCTTCCTCCAATGCGGCAATACAAAAGGTGATGTCTAACGTATTTGAGATTCTCCAGGAGAGAACTTTACGGCTATACCAATCCATGATTGCCACCAGATAGAAATGCCCTTTGAGCACGGGTAAATAGGTAATGTCGGTACACCAAACTTGATTGGACTGAATGATTGCCAACTCACTCAGCAGATAGGGATAGACCTGGTGCTCCGGATGGGCTTTACTGAGTCGAGGCTTTGGATACAGGGCTTCTATCCCCAATTGTCGCATCAACCGTTGAACCCGCTTGCGGCTCACCTCATAGCCTTGCTGACGTAGGATAACCGTCATCCGACGGCTACCATAGAAGGGTGTTTTCAGGTATTGCTGGTCAAGCAATCGTAACAGGGTCAACTCCTGGTCGGATGGAGTTTGGGGCTGATAGTAGAAGCTAGAACGAGCAATGCCTAGCAGTTGACATTGGCGCACAATACTCAGGTCTGGATGGTCAGCCACTACCAGGGCTTTTCGCTCTTCAACCCCAACTGTGCTGACCTGCTGGCTAAAAAATCCCGTTCTACCTTCAACTTGCCAATCTGGCGATACAACTCATCGAGTTGAGTCTGTTGACTTTCGTTGGTTTGGCTCGCCTCGCTACCCTTCTCAATCAAATTGCTGGCTTCTTCCAACAACTGTCGCTTCCAGGTGTTGATCATCGTCGGATGCACTTCATACTGACTGGCCAACTCCGAGATAGTCTTCTGCCCTCGAACGGCTTCCAGCGCGACTTTAGCTTTGAATTGTGAACTGTATTGTTTGCGTTTGTTACTCATGAACTACTCCTATCATAATTTTGAGTGGTTCAGAGCTTAACCCCCTGTCCAGTTTTTTGGTTCCACTTCACTTCCTCCCTTTCCCTCTGCTTAAAACTTAATTTTCTACTTTGTAGCTATCAGGCTTACCCAGTTGGATCATCTGATTTAATGCCGCACATTTAATCAACAATTCAACCGCCTGGTTATCAAAGCGGCGACGACGCAAACTGCCGCCAAAAATCGTCTTGAACCGAAACATGGTCGTTTCAGCCAAAGAGCGTCGGTGATAGCCACTCTCCTGTTTCCCTTGTTGTCTTCCCACTTCCTCAATCCGCTCGAGAACTCGATTGCGGGGATGCACCTCCCCTGTTTCTGGGTCGTCTTCCCACCTCGCGGCATCTTTGCGAGGCGGAATGGTAGCTTTCGCCCCTCGTGCCGTAATCTCCTCATAACACTTGCGGTTGTCATACGCTCCATCTCCCGAAACTTGCTCGATCTCATCCGCAATGCCGTTGAGAATATCAGCAAACGCTTCATCATCACTGACTCTGTTGGCACTGGCAACTGCCGCTAGAATCTCCCCAGTTGCTTCATTGACTCCCACATGCAACTTGCGCCACGTGCGGCGCTTCCCTACCCCATGCTGCCGCACTTTCCACTCTCCTTCCCCATACACCTTGACTCCAGTTGAATCGACTACGACATGAATTGCCCCTGCACTTGGAACCACTGGCAGCTCAACGATGACCTTGCCCATCCGGCGCGACAACGTACTGTGGTCGGGCACCGGCAGGTCAATCCCCATCATGGCAAACAAGGATTCGACAAATCCTTCAGTCTGTCGTCCAGGCAAGTTGAAGAGCGATTGCACCGTGACCATCAAAGCAATCGCTCCATCGCTATAGTATTTGGAGGCTCCTCTTCGCCCACTCTTTTGCCCGTTGATCCACCCTGCAATCACGTCTTCGTCGATCCAAAAGGTCAAGCTGCCTCGTTGCTTGAGCGCTGCATCATACTCACTCCAGTTGCGGATTCGGTCAGAAGGTTTAGAAACTGTTTGTAAAGGTATATGAAGAGGCGGTTACTTTAGCAGGTGAATGCGAGATACCAGAGAAGTGATGTCAACCGTGCTTTAAGCGATGAGTCAACCTTACTACGACAGTGACCTCAGCGATGAGGAATGGCAGCAGATTGAACCATTGCTGCCGCCCGAAAAACCCGTTGGCAAGGGACGTAAAGTCGACTTGCGAGCGGTTGTCAATGCCATTTTCTATCGAGCTGATAACGGTACAAAATGGCGAGCTTTACCCCGTGACTTTCCCGCTTGGCAAACCGTGTATGGATACTTCCGATTGTGGGTCAAACTAGAGGTATGGGAAGCGGTGAACACGGCATTAGTCCGAGCGGTGCGAACCCAAGCAGGGCGGGAAGCCGACCCAAGTCTAGGCATCATTGATAGCCAGTCCGTTAAACTCGGACAAAAAGGGGGGGAGGAACACGGCTTTGATGGCAACAAAAAGGTGAAAGGACGCAAGCGACACATTGTGGTCGATGTTTTAGGACTAGTCCTGGGTTGTTACGTTACCTCAGCCAATCCGGCAGATGTCAAAGCCGCGCCAGCGTTATTGGTCTGGGTGATTGAGCAATTCAAGCGCCTTGTCAAAGTGCTGGCAGACCAGGGGTATCGGGCAGGGCTGATTCGTTCTAACAAGAGAGAAACTAGACTAGCAAAATAGCGTCTCAACTTTAGAGTCATGAGCTTAATTAATGCCCTGCAAACCATTCCAGACCCCCGACGTGGTGCCGGACAGCGCTACCCACTCTGGCTCTTTCTGCTCCTCGTAATTTTAGCAACCATGAGTGGGTATCAGGGGTATCGCGGGTTAGCTCGATTCATGGCACGTCATGCGGCACCGCTATCGGGACAATTCGGTTTACGACGAGTTGCCTTGCCTAGTTACTCGACCATCCGCCGTTTATTGAATCAGATTGACTTCAATGCAGTGGCAGTTGCCTTCACCAATTGGGCGATAGAGGCACACTCAGCCCCGATTGGGGCTGAGTGTGCCGTGGACGGCAAAGGGCTAAGGAACACCGTCACCCAAGGGCAAACGGCACAGCAGAACTTTTGTCAACATCGTGTCAGTGTTTCAACTGCACCAAGGCGTGGTGGTCGGGCAAATGGCATTTGAAAACCAGCAGGAGAGTGAAATTGCCGTCGTGTATCGGTTGTTAGCCGCCTTGCAACTTTCCGGCGTAACCTTCAGCCTAGATGCCCTCCATGCTCAAAAAAACGGTGCAGTTAATTTGGGAACAGGGCAATGACTACATCATTACAGTGAAAGCGAATCAGAAAGCGCTCCACCAGCAGTTGCAGTCGATTGCTGCCACCGCCACCGTGGACGTGGACAGGCAGACTGAGCAAACTCGCAATCGTCAAACCACCCGCACCGTTGCCGTCTTTGCCGTGCCCGATGCCATCAAAGCGGTTTGGGCGGGAGCACAAACGGGTGTGGAAGTAGTGCGCTCAGGTTGGCGGGGCAGCCACTGCTACAATGAGCGCCACGATTACTTAAGTAGTTTGAGCGCCACAGCGGCTCAGTTGCAAACCCGGATTCGTGGGCATTGGGGCATTGAGAATGGGTTGCATTGGGTCAAAGATGGGGTGCTTAAAGAAGACGAGAGTTCAATCCAGGCGCGTCCAGCAGCAACGGTGATGGCGATGGTGCGCAATTTAGCGATTACGTTGTTTCGCCGGGTGGGGCAGACCTCGATTACGGCGGCGATTGACCGCTTTGGCAATGATTTGGCGCAGTTGCTGCCGATGGTAGACTTTGTCTCTACCTAGAATGAATCAGCCCTGCCCCAGGCAGGGGGTTAAACCCCCTCTACCCCCAAATTTATATTCAGTTTAATTACACCCAGCTACTTAGCAATGGACATTATCGTATCGTTCTTGGATAGCACAGCAAGCGGCTATT
>JAAUTN010000442.1 GCA_012031415.1 Leptolyngbyaceae cyanobacterium SM1_4_3
GGGCTTGGCATGGCAGAAGCTTACGTGCTACGCTGGCGAGCTTTCCCGTATTCCCAGATGACCCCACCGTTGCTTTTGCTCGCTACGAAAAGCTTTTGATGCCGTTCGTAGAGCGCAAGCAGAAAACGGCGCTGAATGTGGGATCTACCTTTGTACCTGATACCCAGTTCGGAATCTTTGCCCGCGATGTGGTAACGCGGTTGTTCAGCGGTCCTTGGGTTGCCAAGCTAGGATTGGGCGATCTTGCAGACGATATCGAGTTACCCGACTACGAAAAACGCTAGCCCGCTTTTAAATAAGTGCGATCGCGAAGCCGTGTACTCATCATTAATATGGCGGAGTACTACCCTAACATGATGGGAGAAGTTTTGGCTTTTAAGATATTCCAATGCTTTAAGAAAGATAAGCAACCGCAGCTACAGAGTTGTTTTCACACGGCTTTTACAAAACCAGAGGCACCGCAGAACGTAGAGAAACGACAAAGCTGCGAGCATCGAGATGGCGTGTTCTTTCTGAACACTTAGTATGGTTGCCTTGACTTAATGCCAGTCATCCTAAAGGTAGAAAACCTGCTCCTTGCTTGACAAACTAAAACCGTTCTGATAAATTATGACTATTGTGTCACATGACTACATAGTCACAAAAGCAAATATAATAAACAGGAGACATCTGATGATTGAATACAAAAATAATTCTAATAACAACATCGTTGAACTTACGATAGAAGGTAAAATTACCGCAACGGATTTTGACCGAGTTGTTCCTCCGATCAAAGCCGATATTGAGAAGCACGGCAAACTGCGGATGCTCGAAGAAATCCGCAGCTTTGATGGAATAGACCCGATCGCACTTTGGAAAGATGCTCAATTTGGGTTAGCTCATATCAACGATTTTTCTCATGTTGCCATTGTCGTAGAGCCAGCATGGATGCGAACTTGGAGCCAAGCTGTAGACAATGTTTTATCTGCAAAGGTAAAAGCCTTTGAACCATCTCAAATCGAGTTAGCCCGGAAGTGGTTAGCAAGTGCTCCAGAACTGGGCAAAGATTCAGTGGTTGAATACCGCAACAATTCCGACAACAACATTGTAGAAATTACTGTCGAAGGTGAACTTAGCGAAGCAGATTTTGACCGAGTTATTTCTCAAATGAAAGCCGACTTTGAAAAGCATGGAAAACTGCGGATGCTTGAAGAAGTTCGCAGCTTTGAGGGCATGGACCCGATGATAATGTGGAAAGACGCTCGATTTGCAGTTCCACACTTAAACGATATCACTCATGTAGCTGTTGTCACCGACACCAAATGGATGCGGACATTATCCGAAGCCTTCAGCAGCGTTTTTCCCGGTCAAGTAAAAGCCTTTGAGTTATTGCAAATTGAAGCAGCACGGGAATGGTTAGCGAATGCTTGTGTACCCAGCCAGGATTCTAAGTTTGAATATCGCAACAATTCTAACAACAATATTGTCGAAATTACGGTCGAAGGTAAGATTACCGAAGCCGATTTTGAGGATCTTCTCCAAAAGGCAAAAGCTGACTTTAAGAAGCATGGAAAACTGAGGGTACTTGAAGAAGTTCGCAGCTTTGAGGGAATAGATCCAATGGCGCTCTGGCAAGACATTCAGTTTGGACTTCCTCACATTAACGATATTGCCCGCGTCGCTGTTGTAACTGACATGAAGTGGATACAGACATTCTCCTCGGCGATAGATAATATTCTCGATGCTGAAGTCAAGCCTTTGATTTATCTCAAATTGAGTCAGCACGGAAGTGGTTAGCATCTGCATAAAGCATCCGCAGGCGTGTTTTAGTTAGAGCCGTAAACGCTGTTAGCTTGGCAACTTAACATCAGGCGATCGCCGCTCCATTTAGTTTTTATTTACATAAATATTAATAGAATAATGTAGGCGATCGCCCTCCACAACTTGAATAATTCCCGCTCTGAGCGGGACACTAAAGGTCAATAATCTTTAATTACAGCAAAAATAGATTGAAAAGTAATTTACCAGTTTTTTAATATGCAATTTCACAATCATCTTCGTAGAGCCTCCTCGCAACTATTAGCTTTAGCTGTTAGCTCAACTTTATTAGGTAGTACTTATTTACTTCCCTCCGCTGCATTTGCTCAAAGTCGCGTTGACAACACGCAACTACTAGCACAAAATACTTTAATTCGAGCAACTAGCGCCCAAACGAAAAATCTTTATCTGAATAAGAACCGCATTTACTCCTACGATCTAGAAGTCAGCAACGATACCAGGATAAATGGTAGATATGTCCCGGCTGGTTCAAAGATTCGAGGTCGTTATGAGCCTGCATCAGGGGGGTTGCGCTATGTAACCCGTCAAGTCGTAATTAACGGTCGAACGTATAACCTTAATGCTATCTCAGATGTGCTTAAGGACGTGAAAGACCCTCGCGATACTTCAGTCGGAGCAATCGCTGGAGATGCTGGAATTGGTGCTGCTGGTGCGATACTAATCGGTGAAATATTTGGGAACGCAGATATAGAAGAAATATTAGGTGGTGCGGCTGCTGGAGCGGCGATTGGTAACATCACAGCAGACCGAGTGGTTGTGATTAGATCGGACGAACCAATCACTCTTTTATTCCCGCTATTAAGTTCAATTTCTGGGAGTCGTAAACACGGGAGCAGCTTGACGATGTTATCTAAAAGCGATCGCGGCTCTTGTTTTAGTTGTTAATGCCTTAACTTACTAATTTACCCGTATTCTATAGTGATAAAACGTAGTTGAGATTTGGCGCTGAATGTCTTGTAAACGTGTGGAAAGGATGCCTTACTTGGGCTTAATTAAGTCAAGTCTATCTACTTATTTATGGTGTAGAGTTGCTTTTGTAATTGGTATATTCATATTCGTATTTAATTCGCTCTTAGTACCAACGGCAATGGGACAGCTTCCTGAACCTGAACCAGAGCGATTAACAAGTATTTATTCCACTAGCGATATTGGTAACTTTGCTGTGGGCGATGTTAATTTAGATGGTCGTGAGTTGTTTGCTTTAACGGCTCCTACACTCAAGGCAGAGCAGCAGGAAGTTCTCTCCATATCACCGATTCAACAACGAGTACAAACAGTTAAAAGTCAGCTTCAAAAAATTGCGAAAACAAACTTTAATGCCGAGACATTAGAAGTCAATTACAAAGTAGATTCTACAACTCAATTACCCATTATCTCAGTCAATGGCGACTATTTAATGACCGTCACCAGAACTGATGCTCGCTTGTACGGAGTCGATCCAACCAATCACGCCCAGAAACTGACTGGAGTTATTAAAAATGCCCTGCTCACATATAAACGGGAGCATCAGCCGGAATTCTTGGCTCAACAAGCACTACGGGCAGGTGGAATAATTCTAGCTATACTTGGGCTTAGTTTGGTAATTTGCCTCAGACAGCGTTATATCAAAAGTCGTCACCAAATAGTTTTAACACAGCTTGAACAACTTAATGCCTCCACAGAGCAATTAGAGAGCTTTTCGGAGGAAGAGCAAAGTGAAGCTGCCGAGCGGCAACAAAAAATTGCTCGGAAGCGCGGCTGAAATTTTGGTACGAAGTGCGACAGCGACTGCTACAACTTGCTTTAATAGGAATTTGGTTCAACGGAGTTTCACTTTGCCTAAGCTTATTTCCTCAGACTCGATGGATACAGTCACTTTTTCTGACGGGGTTAAGTGTAACTTTACTTAAACTGATCTTGACTGGAGCTTTAACTTATTTGATCATACGCATCAGCTTTGTTGCCATTGACAATTTTGTTGCAGCTTTGAGTCGGGGTCACTTCCTTCCTGCTAATGCATCAGTACGAACTATTCAGCGGTTGGAAACCTTTTCCGGTGTGATGAAGGGAGCTAGCACTTTCGCTTGCGTCAGTGGTGGGGGACTGATTGCCTTATCAATTTTGGGAATCAACATTGTGCCGCTGTTGGCTGGTGCCAGTATTTTAGGAGTTGCAATCTCTTTTGGTTCTCAAAATCTTGTAAAAGATATGATTAATGGACTTTTTGTGCTTTTAGAAGATCAATATGGCGTAGGTGATGTAATCACAGCCAATAATGAAACTGGATTCGTAGAAAAAATGAATCTGCGGGTAACTCAGTTGCGAAGTTTTGATGGCGATCTGATAACTATTCCAAATGGCAATATCGCAATGGTGAAAAACCATACGAGTAACTGGTCTCGCGTCAATCTAGGCATTGACGTTGCTTATCACACCGATTTAGATCGTGCGATCGCCGTGATTGAGAAAGTAGCAAGTCAAATGAGTTTGGAATCTAAATGGCAAGAATTAATATTAGAGCCTCCAAAGGTACTGGGAGTTGACGCTTTTGGTAATAACAGTATTACGATCCGCATTTGGATTCAAACTCAACCGCTCAAACAGTGGGAAGTCGGACGCGAGTTTCGTCGTCGATTAAAGTATGCATTTGACCGAGAAGGAATTTCTATCCCGTTCCCACAGCGCTCTATCTGGTTTGAAAATCCACTTCAGGGAGCTTCAACCGATCGCAACGATTCTTCTTCATGATCTGTGTAAATCTAAAGATTTTCTTTAATAAATCCCGACCTTGAGCGTGTTTCTAAACACTCAGTCTAAAGTCTAGTTAGTAATATTTATTTATTGAATCCTTAAGATAGATGCGTTATCAACCATCAATATATATATTATGTGACTATCATTCATGTGACCAATTAAGTCACGACAAATTGGATTTAGACATAACGGTTCAGGGGTTTCGGTTGGTTGCCGAAACTACCTAAAAGTAATAGCGAAAGCTTGATAAGCGTGTTCCTTATGCTCACTTTTAGTATTGAATAGCATCAAGTATTTAATACCAATTTTTTTTAACCCGATTTTCAACTTAAATAGGACTTAGCAAAAAGGCATATTTTGCTTGTAGTTGTAGTCTCACCCAGCAACTTTTGCTTGCAAAAAATTGCGTAAGCCTTGTCAAAATTAGTCACAAATTGTAAATACAGGTAAGCGATGTTTAAGTATCAAATAGAAGACGAAAAGCAAAATTATTTCTTTTCCATGATTACCGTTCACCACTTAAAACAACTCTGGTTCTGTGCGTATACTTTAGGCAGAAGCCAATGTTTTGCTAAGCTTGATCGCTGATACAATCGCGGGTGGTGTTAAGAGTTCTGTTAAGAGTTCATTTATCAAGCCTCAAATTGCACTGCACCTAGATTATGATCAACAATCTCCGACGGCTAAGTAATTCCTTTATAATTCGTTTCTTACTATTGTTTGCCTTTGGTTGGGCAATTTTGCAACTTTTATCTTATTTTGAAACAGTATTTGTAATTTTTACATTTTGCGGCTATTTTTAGCTGCTTTTATTAAATTATCCCGTTTGTTGGTTACAGCGTTTTTTTACCTTCGCACAGTGGCA
>JAAUTN010000443.1 GCA_012031415.1 Leptolyngbyaceae cyanobacterium SM1_4_3
TTACTACCAGACATGTTCGACCAGTAGGCATTTCAAATCAAATAACGTATTTTCATCGAAGATAGAGGTTATCTCTGGACGGTTGAGAGTAGAATTCAAGTTATGCTCGTTCTGAATGCCAGAGTCATCAAGTCCCGAAGTAATTATCCCTCTTCGCCACATAATGTAACGGACGGAGTTTTCAATTTGGGGAATTAAGATGTGTGTAGATGTGAAAAAATCTCCAGTTAATCCAGCATATAGTCCCTTAGCGAAAAGGTACTCCCGTTCAGGGGGAACAAATGGGCTATGCGAAATGATTGAGAGCATGTCATTGAGCCGTACACCATGCTCTAGATTAATTTGATATCTAGCTGGCTCAACATATGCTTGAGCTTGCAGATTCTGATAGTAATGGCATTTCGACACATCTCAAAGCGAGTTGCAGCCTCCGCCTCTTCAGGATTGCTAGAAAGGACGGAACCCGGTTGACGAGCAGTAACTTTGCCCATTTCATTCATCATGACAACAGGAAAAAGATGAGATGCTACAAACTCACGAGCTTGCTGCTGTACTTGTTGGCTTAATCGAGAGACATTAGTTGGAGTACCTAAAAGAGCCAAAGCAAATAGAGCTTCTTGAAAGTCTTTGCCCCTGACATGATTTCTTGCTTCCTCTACCCACTCGCTAATATCCATTTCGTGAGAACTGGTAATCATCTCATTGCGAGTTTCTTCCTGATACTGAAGAAGAAGCCTATGAACTTCCTCAGCTCTCGCTTTAGCACCTACGGTTTCCTCTTTTGTGCCTCGAATACTTCTAAATGCCTCAACAGCTTGTTGTAAAAAGTGCGATGCAACTATGTAACTTGAGGGAGTTCTAGAAAGGGCAGCCTGGGCTTCTTTAACATAAGTTTCAGCGGCTGACATCGAAGCATCAAGTTCCTTGCTGTAGTCCTTCTCCATGCGATGCCATACGGCTTTAATACCCCAGAGTGTTCTTGCTCTACGCCAATCAGAGCTTGATTCTGCTAAAGTCGCAGCTTTTTCAGAAAGGGCTGCGTATTTTGATGGATCTCTAAATTGACACTCTTGCAATAGCTCCATTAACTTTGCAGATAACCATAGAGGGTCTTCCCCGTTGTAGCGATCGAGAACTGCTTCTATGTGTGAGAAAACAACCTCATCCTTGTGTTTGATTTTGCGTGCTAATCGTAGCGCCCGTTCCATTCTGTCAACACAGTGCGTCCAATGTTCAGGGCTTTCTAAAGTAGTTGCTGATTGTAGATAAGCAGGAATTGCTAGCTGAGCCATCCGATAATCACGCCGCCTAACCCAGAGAATATCTGCTACTCGTGCTTGAAGTTCAGGATCTGATATTTCGGGTGCAATACCAGCAAGGAACTCTAGGTGATCATCCGTAAGATTCTTAAAAATATCAGCAAAAACTCTTCAGTTGATTCTGGCTTAATTGCGGCACTGGTCACTACTGCCAGAACTACAAACACAGCTTGATCTCTAAGGTTTCCTGCTTCTTGTGCTTCTTGCGATTTCTTCGAGAAGGCACTGTCATAAGAGAGACAATCTTTCCGTTCACTGCCGTTGACTACATCCTGCCAACAAGCATTATTAAAGTCATCTTTGGTAAGAGGCGGATTCAATCGCGACATAGCAATAATTTATTCGTTCATTTTCTACTTTACCAAATTTTTGTCAGGTTGGCTTGACTTTCAGCACTGACAGATAACCTTTCAACAACTGTCCTCACCAGCAGCTTAAGCAAGCTAACTTATAATTGTGTCGCAGATTCTACTTCTAAATATTCAGCATTCACCAGTTCGATCGCAGGCTTGAGATCGAAATACATTGTGCGGTGCTGTTTCTCGATCGAATTGCTCGTAGGAATTTTTTTAAATATTTTCTGCTAGAGCTGGTTTAAGAGTTCCGTGGGGGAATAAATGGGGAGGTTGCTACCAATGAAGTCTTTCCGATCGCGGGTGACGATCGCATCAAGTCGATCGAGAGTCGCGCAGGCGAGTTGGATGCTATCTTCAAAGTCTTTCAAGCCAAGGCCCAGTTTCGACGATCTGGCGATCGACAGCACAAAATCGGAGTCCAGTTAGTAGCCGATGAATGGCAGCAAGGGCGACTTCACGACCTTCGGTTTTACGAATGATGTAGAAAATATTGGTGATGGTGGTTGCGGCGATATAGCCTTCTAAGTTGCCCCGTTCAATTTGCTCGAAGAGGGCGATCGCACTCTCGACAAAGGGTTCCCGTTTCAGGATTAAGTCCAGGACGATGTTGGTATCGATGAGAATTTTCACGGGATGGCTTATTGGTATTTTTGGGTCAGATAGTCGGTATATTCTGTTTGCAGTTCATCATCGCTAGGGGCTGACCCAGAATGTTTGGCGATGCCCCGAAGTCCGGTGAGGGTGCCAGGGGGGATAGCCTGTTGAGGAGTTGCGAGTTGTTTTTGCTGGAGAAATTCAGCGAAGTGGAGGACTTCGTTGATTTGGCTTTCTGGGAAAGTTTGGATCAGTTGATAGAGTCTTTCGGCGGCTGTCATGGCTTTTAGGGGGTGGGTGGGCTCGATCGCCTCCTAACACAACTTTGAAATCTTACTTCGATCGCCCTGCAGGTGAGAAAAAGTAACGCGATCTTGTAAACTTACGCAATCTCGATCCGTCCGCTGCAATACAATTGTTAGACCGTGCAAGAAACAAACACTATTGATTTACCAGCCCTTGCAGTTGGTTGAGATCGATATGGATTCCTCGGCGTTTCAAATATTGGCTCAAATTGATCTGGATGAATAAATCTTTGAGTTCTTCGGCAATTTCTAGAGGCGGATTGCCAGATAATGCGGTGGCGATTAAACGTTCTGCAACTTGTAACTCACCGCATTCGATCGCTAGAGATGCTGCGCTGCGGTGGAGGACAGAACGAGTGGGTTCGGCATCAAGAGAGTTAGCGATTAATGCGGCGGCTTGGGTTTCTTTTTCAAAGGCTTGGCGCGTCAATTGTACGGCCTGTTCTGGAACGCCTCTTAAACGGGCGACGGCTGCGGCTTCGGCTGAATCCATTGCTTGTTTGTGAAGCACTTGAATCTGGTTCACTGGAGTAAGGTTCCTTCGGGATTGTGCTTGGCGTTAATGACAGAAATCGGGCGGCTGAACTCTACCACAATGATATACGCTGGCAACCCTTGGCTATCAGATGCGCGGGTTTGTTCGGTTTTCTGCTTGACTCTGGCATTGATTTGACTTCGATTGCCTCTGCGAATTCCAGAGACTTCCAGGCGTGCCATACGATCGAAGGGCAGCGCGACGGTTGAACCTTGAGTGCCTAACCAATAGTCAAATCCAGTGCCTTTGCGCGAACGTTCAATGACTGTGAGCTCGGTCAATTGCAGAATTAACAGAAATGCGATTCCATAAGCAGCTTGCTCGGTTGTGTATTGTTCGTCATTCCAGCATCGCCTGGTTTGTTCGGTGACGGGCTGCCAATCCAATGCAAATGTGGTGGAAAATTCTCCCTCGACTTCGAGTGTTACTCCTGGTTGATGGGCTTCATCGGTTAGACAAATCGCGCCTGCTTCTGCGATCGCCGCTCCAAAAGCCGGTGTAATCGCGGGAAGCCCTTGCTCCAGGCGCTGTAAGCTTAAGACTGGGATCTGGCTCAAAACGGTGTTGCCTGATAAAAACTAGAGGCTCAATTCTACTGCTAATCGCTACGGTTTGGGCCGATCGCCCCGAACAAACTCTATCTCAACGTTCGATCGCTCTGGAGGACGGAGAATTATATTGTCCCCAACTACATCCGCTTCAGCAAATCATCATACTCATCATGTGCGCCAATCCATTACCAGTAAATGCGATCGGACTCCAACAAACCTCAAACTCGATAGTTAAGGCTGACACGAGCGGAGTAGATCGGCTGCTTTTGACTGACTCGTTTGAACTGAAGGCTAGAATGATATGGATCTTCTTGCCAGAGCGCGTAGGCTTTAGCGGCTTGCTCCTGTACCGATTCAGGAAGATCGTTAAGTCGCTGACGAAACGTTTTGGTGACACTTGATTTCATTTTTGCGTCGGAAATACTTCGCTGAGTGGAGCAGTTTCACCCGATGCTATTTCCTGGCGCACCATCGCAGCCATCTGATCCCATTGATCGTCTGTTGTGGCAGCAAACCGAGACTCCCATTTCTGTTCATCTTGCAACTGGGCCAAAAACCGGGACGCAATCGCATCTTGTTGGTCGGGCGGGAGTTGTTGGATTTGGGCGATCGCTTGTTGGAGGAGTTCAGTCATTGGTTGATTGCAGTCAACTCTGCAACTGTCTACAGCCTCTAAATTTTACCTGATTCTGAAATAGATTGTGCCTTCTAGATTTTTGTTACAGAAGGCGATATCACGCCTCACTCTTGAATAAGCAACTGAGGATTCCACACAACCTCTCAAAGATGTCGATCGGGATCTTCAAATTTGAGATTTGAGGTTGACGTTCCTTCTGCAACGATCTCGCGTCCTTCTAACTTGGAATTATGCCTCGATCGCCACTCTTAAGCATCATGCCACAGCAAAACCTGTGTGCTGTCGTATTTTTGGATGGCGAAAGCCCAGCACTATATCTTCTTGAGAAACGCCTGCCGCCATCAGATCCGTGGCTATACCATCCTCTGTATCATCATAGTGAATCCAGACTTTACCCTCAATTAAACTGAGGTGAATCGGTGTTGCATGAAGGTATTTATCACCGTTCCACCCCATATCTAAAACGAGATACTGCCCTCGTTCATCATCGAACACAAGCTGACAGGTGTAGCCATCAGGTATAGTGGCACGATATTCAGCCTGATTCTGAAGCACATTCTTAATAAGACTTTGGTACTTTAAGCAGGTATCCATTGTACGATCGCCTCACTCTCATCATTAAAAACAATCAATTTAACAATCTGATTTTTGAGCAAAACCTGCCCTAATTCTATCGCAAACACACTATTAAAGGTTGGTTGAGAGATAGCGAGATACAGGCCTCGCTCAACCCCCATCTCGTTGAGAATTTGGCTGTACAAGATGTATTGCCCCAGTGCTTGCTCTAAATCTTTTACATCAGACTTCCCTATAAAGCTCTTGACTTCAATAACAATTTTTGCATCCCTTTCTGGGCACCGATCGGGCGTTCTGCACCCAGATCGGCCGACAATCGCTTTTTACCAATTTGAAGTGGGAAGGGATCGTGAGTAATTGTCCATCCATCCTTCTGCAAAGCGCGTTTTACAGTGTCGTGATAAATATCTTTCGCTGGCACAGAGAATTTAGATTGTGAATATTGCTACTACCAGTATATAGCATTTCTCAGGTAGATGAGGTACAATAACAGCAGTGGGTAAACCAATTCCAGAAGTCTTGCTCTTCAACTTGCT
>JAAUTN010000444.1 GCA_012031415.1 Leptolyngbyaceae cyanobacterium SM1_4_3
TTGGACACCAGAGGAAAAGAAATTACAACGCGATCGCACTCAGTTAGAATCCGAAAAAATGCTTTATCTCCTGAAAAAGTACATCAGCTAGATCAGAGTTTTATTCCATCAGAATTGATTCACTGGCAGCCCTTGGTCGCTGAATATTTGGCTCAAGAAAAGTATGTGGAAGCGATCGCCTTCTATCAGCAAAGTAGTGAAATGAAGGGGGCGATCGCCACAGAATACAAAAACGCGCTTGCTAGAGCCTACAACAATTTGGGCACCACTTTTCATCAACAAAAAGAGTTGGAGCAGGCGATCGAATGTTTTCAAACGGCGATCGCCGCTTTGATCCCGACTATGTGCAGTCGATCGAAGCTAGATTTGAGGCAAACCTTGCCAAAACAAGAGCAGCGCAAAAGGTGCAGAAGCAAATTGGGCAATCTCAAGAAAAGCTGCGATCGCTTCCCCTCAATACTTATGACCTGCTTTACATGACGGCTCCCACATCGCCTGTGATGTTTTGGAGGATGCCCTGCTAGGCTGGAGATTGGTGAAAGCAGGAGGGCTGATCGTCTTTGACGACTATGGCTTTTCCTTTGACCAAAACACCCAGCCTAACCCTTGCCATGAGCGACTGTTCTATTCGTCCTGCCCTAATTACTAACGTGTTGCCCGACTCGATCGCCGCAGAAATCGGTTTTGAGGCAGGCGATCGCCTCATCTCGATTAATGGGCAACCCCTGCGCGACCTGATCGACTATCAGTTCTTTTGCGCGGACGAATTCCTGGAACTGGAGGTCTTGGACGCAAAAGGTCAGAGTCACCAGGTTGAAATTGAAAAAGAGTATGACGACGACCTGGGACTGGAGTTTGAAACCGCTCTGTTTGACGGACTGATTCAGTGCAACAACCGCTGCCCCTTTTGCTTCATTGACCAGCAGCCGCCCGGAATGCGGCAAACGCTTTACCTCAAAGACGACGACTATCGCCTCAGTTTTCTCTACGGCAGCTACCTGACCCTGACCAACCTGACCCAGCGCGAATGGAACCGCATTGCTCAGATGCGTCTCTCTCCCCTCTACGTCTCGGTTCACGCTACAGAACCAGAAATTCGCACTCGCCTATTAAAAAATCCTCGTGCCGGACAATTCCTCGACCAGTTGCGCTGGTTTCAGCAGCATGAGTTGCAGATTCACGCTCAGGTTGTTGTTTGTCCGGGAATCAACGATGGTGAGCATTTAGAGCGATCGCTGCTTGACCTGGCAAAATTCCACCAGGGAGATATTCCTGCTGTCGCCTCTGTTGCTGTCGTCCCCGTTGGTCTAACCCGCTTCCGTCCTGCCGAAGACGAACTGGTGCCCGTCACGCCCGCCAAAGCGCAAGAAGTGATTGCTCAAGTGCAGGCATTGCAGTTCAAATTTCAGCATCAGCTTGGCTCCACCTTTGCTTGGCTCGCAGACGAATGGTTCTTGATTGGTGGGCAAAACCTGCCGCCTGAGTCGCACTATGAAGACTATCCCCAAATTGGCAACGGGGTAGGCTCAATTCGTCAATTTCTCAAGCAGTTTCAGTCTGCTGCAAAGCGTATGCCTGAGAGCGTTTCACCCACCCGTCGATTGACCTGGATAGTCGGCAATGCGGTTGAGCAAGCCTTTCAGCCCATCCTTCAACGGCTCAATCAGGTAGACGGGCTAGAGGTTGAAATGGTGGCGTTAAATAGCCAATATTGGGGGCAAGAAATCACCGTCACCGGACTGCTAACTGGGCAAGACTTACTTCAGGCGTTATCCAGCAAAGATTTGGGACAAGGAATTTTGCTGCCCTCCCTCATGCTCAAGCACGACGACTCCTGCTTTCTGGACGATATGCGAGTTGAAGATCTTTCCCAACAGTTGAATGCCCCTATTCTCACGGTCAATGGTATCGACCAATTGATTGAAACTTGCATCCAATAGGAGTTATCAACCTGTGAGGAATGGGCGATCGCTAACCCTGTGCCAACCAAGCCCGCAAATCGTCCAAACTGGTAAAGTCTAGCAACGCTTCACTCAACGCTTGCAGCATTGGCAACGACAGATGCATCACAGAGGACTCTACATTCTGAGGGAGTTCTCCCAATCGCTTTGTCAACTGTCGAGAAATAGCATGAGCCATCGCTTCCCGACCTTCTTCCCGACCTTCTTCCCGACCTTCTTCCCGACCTTCTTCCCGACCTTCTTCCCGACCTTCTTCCTTAATCTCTCGATAAACTCGTGTTTCTTTTAGCGTGATGTCTAGCATTGCTTCTATCTCCAATCGGCTCAACTGCTCAAATTGATACGCCATGATAGTTGTCACCATTTCAATTATCGCATGACTACCCGACGGGGCTGATTCGGCACGGGTGCGGTTCAACAAATATCGGGCTTCTTCTGGCGCTCTGTCCTCCTCTACTGTTGTCAAGACCATTACAGCGACCCACAGAGGCAAAGAGCGAATCTCGCCCAATTCATTCAGATATATCCGGTGAATTTGATCTCCGCTAAGCAGCGTTCGATGTGGGTATAATCTGCGCTGTTCGACACTGCGGGAAGGATAGATGATTACCGCTTGCCAGTCGTTGAAGCGCACGCCACTCCGGTAAAAATAGAGTGATGACTCAGCAAAGATGCGTTCGTAGAGCCGCTCATCTTTTTGAAACTGCACCTCACAGAAGTAGATGACTCCTTCTTCATCCTCTGGTGGCAAAAACACTCCATCGATCTCAAACCTGGGTTCTTTCACCGCCACCGAGTCAAACCGATAGGCTGCGGCATTGGTGGGCGGGTCAGACAACAGTTCAAATAATAGTGTTGGCGATTGTTGAAACAGTTTGTAAAAGATTGAATCGCGTCGCATGAAGCTGCCTGTCGTTAATTATTACTCAGTCATGAACAGGAAAGGATATCTAACCATCTAAATATAGAAGTCTGGTTGCTACAAGTCCCATCACAGTTTACGGTCAGCGAAGCTTAACGCTTTCGCTATCGCGGAAAAGGACTGTGATAGGCTGATCGCAGGGTTACAGCAGGAATAGAGTTGCTATGAGCGATGGCTTTATCTCTTACTCGCGCAAAGATAAAGAATTTGTCCGAAAGCTTCACGATGCGCTGGAGCAAGCCGACCTCAGCGTTTGGGCAGATTGGCAAGACATTCCCCTGACTGCTGACTGGTGGCAGGAGATTCAAACGGGAATTGAGTCAGCAAATAATTTCATCGCGATTATCAGCCCTGATTATGTCACTTCTGAAGTGGTGAAAGATGAGATTGAGTATGCGGTTCGGTGCAATAAGCGGCTAATTCCAATTTTGTATCGAGAAAGTGATGCCGGCTGGATTCACTCAGCTCTGAAGAAAATTAACTGGATCTTTTTTCGAGAAGAGGATGATTTTGAGAAAGCGGTGCGATCGCTCATCCAATCCATCAACACAGACCTGGAACACGTCAGCGAACACACGCGCCTGCTAGAGAATGCCGTTCGCTGGCAGCAAAAAGGACGCGATGATAGCCTGCTGCTGTACGGTTGCGCTCTGGAAGAGGCAGAACAGCGATTAACTTTCAATTCCAATAAAGAGCCGCTCTACACGGCTTTGCAAAAGGAATATATCAACGTCAGCCGTGCCGCAAAGCAGCGCCGTCAGCGCATCATGCTGTTTGCGACCACAACTGGACTGATTATTTCAACCGGACTGTCCCTGTTTGCAGTAGCACAGTGGCGACAGGCAGAAGTGGGGCGAGTGCAGGCGCTCAGTGCCGCCTCAAAAGCGACGCTCAACTCCAGTGAGCTAGAGGCACTGCTGGAAGCGCTGCAATCGGGCAGACGGCTAAATCGGCTGGCTGGAACAAATGAAGCTCTCACCAGTGAAATTGTCGGAACGCTGCAAAAGGTGGTTTACCAGGTGCGAGAACAAAATCGCCTGGAAATGCAGGGCGATCGCTTTAGCTGTGTCAGTTTCAGCCCAGATGGTGCAACGCTTGTGACGGCAGGTGAGCGCGGTCAGGTGTACCTGTGGAATTTGCAGGGCGATCGCCTTGCCGAATTTCAAGCTAACCCCGGCTGGATTCGCAGTGTCAGCTTTAGCCCCAATGGTGAAAAAATCGTCACGGCTGGGGCAAACGGAATGGTTTCCGTATGGAATTTACAGGGCGATCGCCTGAGCCAGTTTCAAGCGCACAGCGGCACCATCTGGAGCGTTCGCTTTAGCCCAGACGCAGAGCAGCTTGCCACCGCAGGGGAAGACGGCACCGCCAAACTGTGGGATTTGCAGGGCAACCCAATCATCGAATTTCGAGAACACCAGGCTCCAGTGAGAAGCATTGCCTTCAGTCCAGACGGGCAACTCCTTCTCACGGCTGGGTTTGACGGCGCAGCGCGGCTGTGGAATCTTGCTGGCAGGCAGATAGCTGAACTGCCCGGACACCATAACGACGTGGTTTGGAGCGCTAACTTCAGCCCCGACGGTCAGCAAATTGCGACCGCAGACAGTTCTCGCCATCTGCGCCTGTGGGATTTGCAAGGCAACCAGCTAGTTGAATTTCCAGGACATCTTGGCCCCGTTCGCTACGTTAGCTTTAGCCCCAACAGTCAGCAGCTTGTCACCAGTGGCGAAGATGGCACCCTGCGCCTGTGGGATCTCGAAGGCAATCAGCTTTCCTCCATGCCGGGACACCATGCAAGCTGGATTACCAACGTGACCTTTAGCCCCGACGGAAACTATCTGGCCAGCGTGGGCGAAAATGGCAGCGCTAATATCTGGGGGCTTACAGGCAAAGAGATTGCCAAACTTGAAGGACATCAGGACTGGCTCTGGAGCGTCAGTTTCAGCCCGGATGGTAACTATCTGGCAACCGCAGGAATCGATCGCACTGCCCGATTGTGGAAGCTTGAAGACTATTCTTTTGTAGAATTCGATCGCCATTCAGGTACCATTTTTGACCTGGAATTTAACCCCGATGGTCAGCAAATCGCCTCAGCAGGCGAAGACGGCACAGTGCGAATCTGGAATCCTAACGGTGAGCAGTTCAAGGAGTTTCAAGCTCACTCAGATTGGATCTGGAGCGTTAGCTTTAGCGCTGATGGCAGCCAGCTAGCCACTGCTTCTAGAGACGGCACTGCAAAACTGTGGAATTTGCAGGGCAACCCGCTTGCTGAATTCAAAGGGCACAACGGTCCTGTTCGAGCCGTGCGGTTTAGCCCTGATGGTGAGGCGATCGCCACCGCAGGCGAAGACGGCAGCATCCGGCTGTGGAATTTTCAGGGCGACGAATTGCTCAGATTTTCAGGCAACCAGGGCTATGTGCGGGGTCTAGCCTTAGCCCAGATGGACAACAGTTAGCTAGCACCGGGCAGGATGGCACCCGCTCGTCTATGGGATTTACAGGGCAACCCGATTG
>JAAUTN010000445.1 GCA_012031415.1 Leptolyngbyaceae cyanobacterium SM1_4_3
ATGTGAGAAGGCGCCATCGTCAACACTCCAATTGACTTATGAAAGTCGTAAAAGCATTCCTCGAAAAGAACTGGTCGATAGCTGCACCATCAAAGTTCCGCCAACGAACAAGATCAGATAACAGCTTGCCATCCACCAGTGAACGGACATTAATCGTTGAAAAGCGGAATTGAGCCTTGGTTTTTTGGGCGTAGTCTGTTGAAGTGAACTCATGCTGAATACTCCACTTGGCTCGGTTTACAAAATGCCGCCATTGACTTGAATCACCTGCCCATTCATTCAACACGCTGCATCAGAGGCTAGAGCAGATCTCGTTGTATCTAATTCAATAATCGAGTTTCTACCGTTGCAACGCTTTCAGTCCAAAGTTCGGAAAAAACTGACCTGCAACCGAAAACTGTACCCATGCAGTCGCTAACGTTTCCAGGGAACGAGCAACCATTAATGCTCCGGCATCTACTGCCTCATAGCCGCAGTTTTCAATTAAGTCGGCCACAACTTTTTTCGCGTCTATATCATTACCGCAATAGAAAACGCTGGGGCGATCGTGACCAAACTGCCTAGATTCTTAGGCAATGACTTCTGCAAAAGTAATGTTGAATGCCTCGACCACCTTGGCATGAGGCGCAAGTTGTTGAATCCTCTCAGCAACCGAGATTTTTAGCTCCGTTGCTAATCCGATCGTTTGCCCAGTGAAGTCGGGTTGTAAACCACTGACGCAAGTAATGACAATTTTTCCATCGAGAGAACCAACGTCGCGAAGAACATCTTCTAAAACAGAAAATCCTACAGCAAGAAGAATGACTTCGCTCTGCGTCACTGCCTCGGTTGGTGTTCCAAAATCTGCTGTTTCTCCAGCTAACCTCGCAAGCTGATGAAGCTTATCATCATCTCTGGAGTACGAGAAGATAACTTGATGTCCAGCTTTAGCCCAAAGTCTACCCAAACCTCCACCCATATTTCCTGAGCCAACGATGCCAATTCTCATCGCCTTCATCTATGTTTGTTCCTTGCAAATTGCATTCAACCAGGCAGCATTGTCGCCATCATCTTTTCAAGCGCTTTTGGATCTTTGAGTAGCTGTGCCGCCATCTCTTTCGCTTGTTCTCCAGGATAGACATCTTCAATTTCATCGATTACCGCTTGCAAAGCTTCTTGTGCCACAACTTCTGGCGAAACTTTGGGTGGCGGAAAGTTTTTGCTGCCCTTGGTATCGACCGTTCCAGGCATTACGCCAACCACTAACGTGTTTTGTGCTGCCAGTTCAGCCCGGACTCCCTGCGTCATCATTATTCCTGCTGCTTTGGAGGCACTATAGGACGCATTCATCGGAAAATTGACTTTGCCCAAAATGCTCAGCATATTGACGATCGCCCCTCCACCATTTGCTTTCAGAACAGGAGCAAAGGCGCGGCACATTGCCAGTGTGCCAAAATAATTCACCTCGATTTCTGCTCTCGCACCCGAAAGATCAGGCGCAGAAATGAACCCTTTGAGCAGTCCAATTCCAGCGTTATTAATCAGTAGATTAACGTCTTTGCACTTCTCAGCCGCCGCAATGACAGATTGCTCATTAGTGATATCCAGCGAGATTGGGATAACCCGTTGGGAATCAATTGCCACCAGATTATCCAAAGCGCTTGGATTTCTTGCACCTGCATAGACCTGGGCGGCTCCTGCTTTGAGTAAGGACTCAACATAATATTTACCGATACCGCCGTTTGCACCTGTAACGAGTGCAACTGCACCTTCAATTTGCATTGTTAGCTTCCTTTAGGATGAACATGCATCTCCAGTAGAATAGACTTCTGTTTTCTTTTTGGGAAGTACTTACTTTTTTGTAAGCTTCGTAGATTGACGAGGAGGAAAGGGAAATGCCAGTAGAGCAGCCTGCGGGCACGGTGTTTGTGCAAACAACGCTAAAAGTTTTGGGTGGAAAATGGAAACTTTTAATCTTGTGGCATTTGAAAGATGAAGCAAAGCGTTTCAGTGAACTCAGGCGACTCATTCCTGAAATCAGTGAGAAAATGCTAATACAGCAACTTCGAGAGTTAGAGAAAGATGGAATTGTCGATCGAGATGTTCAGTCAGATGTGCCTCTGAAAGTTCAGTACTCCTTCACAACTTACGGAAAAAGTATTATTCCTGTTCTACAACCTCTCTGTGACTGGGGACAAAAGCATTTGGAGCGAACAGAGCTTTCATAAGCAAAGTTTTTTGGCGTGATCTGCGATCGCCCGTTCAATGCTGTTACCGTACCTCATAATTTTGGGATGCGCTGTAATGATATATCTCAGCTTGGTTAACGCTGTAGCAATGTTTCATCAGGGTCTCTTAGGGCGATCGCGGGCTTCGACGGCTAGCGGAACATAATTGACCCATTGCAAGGTATTAGGAACGCACCGCTGCCACTTCTATTTCAACCAGCCAGCCTGGATTAACAAGAGCCGAAACCTGCATGGTCGATCGAGCAGGAAGATTGGGTTGTGCGGCTGTGCCAAAGAATTGCGTGTAGCCTTCCATGAAGCCAGCAAAATCCATATTGCCGCCTTTACTGGGAGCACCTACCAGAAACACCTGCATTTTCACCACATCGCTCATGCTCATATTAAGACCTTTCAAAATCTCATCAATTTTGGTGAGAACGCTCATGGTTTGTGTTTTGGTATCACCATACGCTTCGATCGAAGTTTCAGGTTGATTGGGATCGGCTACAGCAGGCACTTGTCCACTGAGATAAACCACTGTTTGATCAGCAGGTACTTCAACTGCCAAGGCGATCGGCAGGGTAGAGTTTGGAATTGCGTGGCGGACAACGGTTTGTGCCTGTGAAGAATGGGCGGTTGTGGAAATGAGAGTGATGACTAGACCAACTCCAATAAGCAAGGAGAATAAGGTCTTGCGGAGTTTTACAGAACTGTGATGCATAATTCAAACCTTTAACGCAATGAATGAAACCCAAAAAGAAAATGAGAGAGCAGTGCAATCTTAACCAGCGTCATGTTTGAACACTCAGAACGCTATTCAAAAATTAGCGTCTGACATACGCAACTAGAGAAACACCCAGAACCACCAACACCACCCCGGCAATTCGAGTGGGGCTGGCGGCGTATTTTGTGAGTCCGATCGCACCATAATGATCGAGAAACAATGCTGCAATCATTTGGCCTGCGATCGTTAGCGCCAGAGCAAGCGCCGCTCCAATCTTGGGCGTAGCAAAAATCGTTGACCAAACATAAAACGTGCCCAAACAACCACCGACCCACATCCACCAAGAGGTTTGTCCCAGAACTGCAACAGTCGGCAACGGATACTGAGCGATGAAACAGACAGTTAGCGATGCGAGAGCACCAGCCAGATAGGAGATAAACGTTACCTGCATGGGTTCTCCGACATAGCGACGCAACAGTGTATTGAGCGCCACTTGAACCGGAAGAACAGCCCCGCCTGCAAGTGCAGCTAAAAGAAAAATAGTGCGTCCGTTCATAGACTAATTGCTCCGTCACAGGGACATCCTTACTTTATTGCTTTTGGATTCTTTTAGTCTTTTAAAAATGTTCTAGTTTTTGTCAATTCTTTCGATCGAATTCATCTTGATTGCTGGAGATAGCTTTTAGGCGTTGTGCCCGTTTGCTGTTTGAACACCTTGGTTAAATGGCTTTGATTCGAGAAGCCACACTCGATTGCAATGTCAGAGATAGATAACTTTTGCGATCGCAAGCACTGTTTCGCCTTTTTCGATCCGCTGCTGATTAACATACTGATGCGGTGCAATTCCCATTGACTGCTTAAACTGAGTGGCAAAATAGCAACGACTCATGCCAATTTGGGCTGCCATCGTATCTAGACTCAAATCACTGCCTAGATGGGCTTGGATATACTCTATGACTACACTGAGTTGATAAGGTGCAAGTCCATTGCAGGTATACTCTCGAAATTTAGGTGCGATAGTACAGTATCGGCGCAGCAAATGAATTCCAAAGAGAGAACTGATTGATTCTAGATACGTCTTCGCTCCAAAATCACGCTCGTCAATCTCAGTCAAAAAGAGTTGCACGAGATTCTCAAGTTTGCGATCGCGCGTTTTCAACATAGGCAAAAGCTCAATCTTCTCAAAGCTAATGCACTCTGCATCCTGAGTAACTTTACTTAAAAACTCTGGTTCAATCACAATATGAAGCGTTTTGTCAATAGAATGCCAGCATGTAAACCCAGAGCGATCGGCAGGGTACAGATAAAAATCGCCAGACTCCATCACGCCATCATATTCTCCACACTCATCAAAATGGGTCACTTGACGTTCGTTTGCAGACAGAAAGTAGGTCAGCATATGATGACTCAGCCCTTGCGGTGCATCCAACGCACCTGGAATGTCGTGGCGATAGTGAATGGTTAATCCTTTGTCGATGGAGATAGAGTGATGGGCGATCGTCGGCTTTCTTGAAAAGAGGCTGAGTGGATTGATGGACATTGCTGTAATTTCGTGAAGAGAATTGCTGGGAGGGAATTACAAGGTTTTCCAAAATTCAAAATACCACCCTTGGAAACCTTTAAAGGTTGGTGTATGACAACCGGATTGGGTTATGCTGCTGATGCTTGCGCTGGCATTACCCTGCCTGTTAACAATGCCCACTAAGAGGCAGTCTCAAGATTTTGCCGCAACCAGTACCTCAAGCTGCATAACGATTAGGTTCAGCGGCTGGCAATCTTTACATTCAACCAATAACTTTTATTCCGCCGCTGCAACGATTTTTTTATACCGTTAGCACAGTAATTGTTACGCACTTTCTCTCAAGAGGTGGGTTTGGATAAGTCTTGATCTGTCTCTACGCTACGGTAAGTAAATTTCCATCCAGCACTGGTTTTCTTCAGCTTTTCGTGAATCCTGGCTGAACCCAGAAATCCGCCTGTGCTCGCGTTGATGATGTAGAGATAGGCAATAATTTCGGCGCGACCGCCATTCACCGAAACGATCGGATTGTGGACATAGTGGCGCGTTCCACCATTTGCAGAAGTTTGAGCATAGAACTGATTGAACCACTGTTTATAGGACTCCAAACTATCCGCAGAACCGAAAGGCGTTTCGATTTGAACTTCATCACTCCAGGTTGTGATGTTTTGCTCTAAATCCCCAGAATCAAATGTCTGTTCAGCCAGATAAAGCAGGTTGAGAATGTCAATGCGATCGTCCATTGTGTTGTCTCCTTTGTGGTTGAGAAATTGTGGTTTAGAAATTGGTTTTTACCTAAAACACCCAGCAGCTACAGCCTGTGTTCCATTGATGAGCCGCTCGATCGCCCCACAGGGCATCTCGCACCCCAGAAGCAAGGCGATGAGCATTACAGCAGGAGGGAAGGATTGCCTGAGCGGTGGCGGCTGTTTCTGCCGAGT
>JAAUTN010000078.1 GCA_012031415.1 Leptolyngbyaceae cyanobacterium SM1_4_3
TTCGATTTCGGTGGCGGCGTTGGCAGATTGGCGAGCCAGCGATCGCACCTCATCCGCTACGACCACAAACCCCGCGTCCATATTCCCCTGCCCTCGTTGCCTCAATCGATGCATTCAACGCTAGCAGTTGCGTTTGGGTGGTGAAGTTGCTGATCAGGCTCACCACTTTTGAGATCTTTTGAGAGGATTCGCTCAGTCGCTTCAGTCGCTTATTGGTTTCTGCAACCGTTTCGCGAATGTTTTGCATCTCATCTACGGTGCGGTTCATGGCGGCATCGCCTGCCAGGACGACTTGATTTGCCTGTTGTACGGCGGCTTCTACCTGCTGGGCGCTTGCCTCCACTGCTTCTGTCGAGTTTGCAATGATCTGCACTCGATCCAGGGTTTGACTTAGCGTTTGAAACTGTTGTCTCGCCTGGTTAGTCAGACTGGTGATTGAGGACTCACTAGTTTGAGAGGTTTGAGCCACCTGTCGGGAGGCAATCTGCACTTGAGTCACAATCTGTCGCAGACTACCCAGTGTGTTGTTGTAAGCATCGGCGATCGTGCCTACTTCATCGTCGGTCATAGGAGCGCGAACGGTGAGATCGCCATCCAGCGCAGGACGTACCGCTGACAATAGCTGCATTACTTCCCGCTGAAGCTGCTCTTTTGCCATCTTTTCTCGCTCGGCGGCAGTAGCAAGCTGTTCAGACTTTTGCTGTAGCTGTTCCAGATATTCCCCTTGCTGAATTGCAACGTTGAGTTGAGCCACAATTTGCTTGGCAAAGTCGATTTCAGGTTCTTGCCACTGGCGCGGACCGCTGCACTGGTGAATGCAGAATAAGCCCCACAGTTCCTCTCCTTTGAGCAAAGGCACAACTAAATTTGCCTTTACCTGAAACTGAGAAAGCACTTCTATGTAACAGTCTGCCAGTCCTGCCTGATAGATATCGGGAATGACGCTGATCCAACCTTGCTTATACTTTCGACCAAAGTTTTCGGTGAAACAGTGATCGGTGACTTTTACTGTGATTGCAGCAGTGTAAGCAGAGCGAACGTCTTCAGCAATGGTTTTGCCATCTTGACCGTTGGGGTCAAATTTGAAGATAGCGACGCGATCGGCGTTGAGGAAGCTGCGGATTTCTCTGGCGGTTGTTTTGAAGGCTTGCTGGGTATCGAGCGATCGCCGAATTCTATCTACAATTTTAGTGATCAGGCGCTCCTGTTCGGCAACTTTCGCCAACTGTTCAGACTTTTGCTGCACCTGCTCCAGATATTCCCCTTGCTGAATTGCGACGTTAAGCTGAGCCGCAATGCGCTTAGCAAAATCAATCTCAGAGTCCTGCCACTCTCGCGGGCCGCTGCACTGGTGAATGGAGAACAATCCCCATAGTTCCTCTCCTTTGAGCAAAGGCACCACTAGATTTGCTCTAACCTGAAACTGAGAAAGTACCTCAATGTAGCATTCTGCCAGTCCTGCCTGATAGATATCTGGAATGACGCTGACCCAACCCTGCTTATACTTTCGTCCAAAGTTCTCGGTGAAACAATGATCGGTGACTTTAACGGAAAGAGCGGCGGTGTAAGCAGAATTAACGTCTTCTGCAACGGTTCTGCCATCTCGACCATCGGGGTCAAACTTGAAGATGGCAACTCGATCGGCGTTCAAGAAATTGCGAATTTCTCTGGCGGTTGTTTTGAAGGCTTGCTGGGTATCGAGCGATCGCCGAATTCGATTCACAATCTCTGTAATTAACCGCTCCTGCTCTGCGACTTTACTTAATTGTCCCGTTTGCTGCTGTAGCTGCTCCAAATATTCCCACTGCTGAAGTGCCAGCCCAAGCTGCACACCCGCTTGTGATAAGAGATTGACATCCAGTTCGTGCCAGTGCCGAACCTCACTGTTTTGATAGGCTCCAATCAGTCCCCACAGTTTTTTACCCTGGAAGATAGGGGCGATCGCGTAAGCTCTCACCTCAAATTGCTCCAGCATCTCAATGTGGCAATCGGCGTGACCCGCCTGGTAAACATCGTTTACCGCAAAAGTTTCATTATTGCGATATCGCCCCCCTTGCGTTTCTTGAAGGTGAGTATCTTCCCAATGGTATTCATACCAGGACTCACCAGTTTGACCCAGCCTTCAGCCACTGATTCTGCAATAAACTCACCGCTCCAGTCTGGATGAAAGCGATAAATGGCAACGCGATCGCTCTTTAGCTGCTTACGAAGCTCCCGTACCACAAAGTCTAGAAGGCTATCAGGAGCGTATTTTTCCTGCACCAGAGCTAGCCCGATTCTAGAAATGAGTTTGTTGTGGGCAACCCCTTGTTCAACCGATTCTGTAAGCTGCTGGGACTGAGTTTCAAGCAGATTAGATTTTTCTTGCAGCCGAGCTAGATACTGTAACTGCGTCAAAACCGTACTCAGCCGCTCACCCAAAACCGACAGCAGTTCGGCTTCCTGCTCCTGCCACTGTCGAGGGCCAGTATTTTGATAAACGGCAAGCAGTCCCCATAGCTCACCGCCCTCAAAAACAGGTGCAATCAGGTAGGCTTTGGCCTGATATTTTTCTAGCGTGTCAAGATAGCAACTGGAGAAACCTGCTTTGTAAATATCATTGACCTGCTTTACGTCTAGCCGTTTAACATAGCTGCCGCCCTGAGTATCTTTCAGGATTTTGATATTGTCATTCGGCTGGGGTGTGGAACCCATGCGCTTTGTGTTGCAGCGATCGTAATCCACAATCTCGGCTGACCTCAAGCTAGGATCGGTTTCCTGCTCTTGAATGACGGAAATCCAGCCTGCCCCAACGGATTCAGCGACAAACTCACCGCTCCAGTCTGAATGAAATCGGTATACAACGACGCGATCGGCTCGGTAAAACTGCCGCAGTTCCTGACACAGGTTTGCTAGTGCGGTGTTGGTATCTGAGGAGGCCAGTGTTCTCTTTAGAATTTGGGCAAAAGTATCTTCTACTTTAATTTGCTGTCGCCGCTGTGCATACAGCGTGAAAGGCTGGAGATGCAGTTGAAGCTCAGTTCTAATCTGATGCAGCACCAGTTTTTCGGTTTCACTCCAGGGTCGTAAAACAGCACACCGCTGGGCAATTAGCAAACCCCAAACCCCTTCTTTCAATAAAATCGGCAGGCTGAGGTTGTTCATTACCTGAAATCGATCTAACAGTTGCCGCTGATGTGGGCTAAGATATCTCGCGCCGCTCTCCAGAGCAATCACTAGTTGCTGCTGGTAAAGCTCTTGACTGGTGGCTCCAAAGGCGATCGCTGGCAGAGTTTCGTCAATCATGGGAGTAAAGCCAGAAACAACCGCTTCAGCTAAAATAACCCCCTGGTTTTCTGTTTGAAACTGGTAAATCAAAACGCGATCGAGTTGGAGATATTGCTGAACTTCTGTCACCACAGTAGTTAGTAAAACTTCAATCGTCTCTGTTTGACCCATTTGACTGGCCATAGTGAGTAACCATTGAAGTTCTGTTTCCGTTGCCGTACTGGCAGCGGCGTAACTGGTGATGGAGCCGTTTATACCACTGCTTCCGATGGAGTTAGAAGTAGAACCAGAAACCGGATTCTGAGTCGGCTCGGTTGGGGGTTGGGCACTGATGAATTGTTGAAACGGATCAAGTTTTTGCACGACTGGCTCTCCTTTCGATTGGCGCTGGTAATTTGATGTTGAATTAACTTTTGATGAGTGATTAGATGAGTTGCTGGATGAATTATTCAAAGTGGTGTTGGGCGATCGCCAAAACGTCTAAGACAGGAGTGCCACTACCTGGCAAAATTCCTGATACAAAGGGCATAAGTTCGGGCAAAAATAAGCCCGCTACAGGCGGCTGAAGCTGCTCTAGAGAGTGCATCTCAACCTCTTCAACCTGCATCACCAGTAGCCCTACCGGGTCATCATTTTCAGTCACAATTACAAAAGGGGATATCCCTGGTTTTCGCCAGGGTAGCGGCGAAAACCCGACTAGCTGGCTCAAATCAATCAGCCAAAGCATCTCTCCTCGCCAGTTACACACACCTGGAATGCAAGCAGGCATTCCAGGAACGGGCAAAATATCTTCCCCAGTTACCCTGATTACCTCTGTAGTGTGTTTAAGCGGCAGCAAAGCGCTGTCCTGTAAGCTCAAATACACCCGGAGTAGGCGTTCTCGACGGTCTGGTGACGGCAGTTCCGGTGCCAGCAAATCAAGACTTGCTGCTGACAGCATTGGGTTGGCTGTCAGTGAATCAAGTGAAAGTGTCATACAGATTTTTTTCTACGTCAAACTGTCATGAGTCGCATTACAGTGTGGATCAATTCTTCTTGCTCAACAGGTTTAGGCACATAGGCATCTGCACCCAACATCAAGCCCCAAAGTTTATCGGCCTCAGTTCCTTTCGTTGAACAAATCACAACCGGAATTTTTTGAGTGTTAGCGTTAGTTTTTAGCTCACGGCAAAGCTCAAAACCACTTTGCCCTGGCAAAATCACATCGATTAACACCAGATCAGGTTTATATAACTGGAGCTTACGGTGAGCATCCTCACCGCAAGTAACGCTGACCACCTGCAACCCTGCCTGCTTCAGAAATCGGGTAAGTACTTCGGTTTCGGTGCGGCTGTCTTCAACTAAAAGAACTGTGTTCATGTACCGTGTTTCATGAAATGGAACTCAATGTAGCGATGCACCTACTGTGATTCAGGTCTGTTGTACAGGGCTTCCCAGCCTTTGCCAGTCAACCCGGTTCACATTTAACGCCTGAAGTTGAGAGGAGTAACGCTTAGCCTGAACGGTTGGTAGATGTTCCTGTAAAGTCGTGAGTACTTTGTCAGATTCAATTGGCTTAGCAATAAAACCTGTTGCGTTCACCAGTTTGGCGCGAACTCGATCGACGATTCCATCTCGACTCGTCACCATAATGATTGGTGTATTTTTCAGTGCCGAGACACGACGAATCTGGGCACACACCTCATATCCATTGGTGACGGGCATAAGTAGGTCTAGAAAGATCAGGGCAGGCTTCTGCTCAATTAGGGTGGGCAATGCCTGTAAAGGATCTTGAATGTTGATAAATCGGTAGCCTGCTTTGAGTAAAATTTGCCCCATTGCAATTCGGTCAAAGCGGCTGTCATCAATGTAGACTACCAGAGGTCTGGCAAGTTCCCGTGGAGTGGATGGGGCTGAGGAAAGAGCCGCAACAGGATTGGGTGAGGCTGACGTGTCAAAGTCCTCAACTTCAATCAATCCCATAATTCCTTGATTGACGTAGGGCATGATGGAACGGGTCAACGATACCAGGGGTTGTTTTAATCGGACTGCCAGATCTCGAAGGGTGCGATCGCCATTTACTAAAGCAGTCACGTTTTGATAGACCGTAGGCGAAGTGCGTTGACGTAACTCCTCTGGACTCCAGATAACGGGGGCTAAATTTGGAGAATATTGGTCAAACTCTGCCTGCTGCCACATCTTCCAGGTGTATGATGCTTTTAGCCAAACTCGCTGAGCCGAAATCGGAACTTGCAGTAAGTCCTGAAATTTTTGAGGTATTCGACGATAGCTTAACTGGACTGGCAAACGTTCAACCCGCTGCTGATCCTGCTGGAAAATATCAAACAAAATTTCAGTGACGCAGCCCTCAATCACAGTTCCTAACTGCTTCTGCGAAATTTTTCCCTGTCTCAATAAATTTTGAATAGAGAAATAGCTCCACTGGGGCTGATCCGATTTGCGGTCATAAACAGTTTGGACAAATTGAGGAAATACTTGAGTTACCTGGCGATACCAACAACGGGTTGGATGCATTTCGCTAGCGGCTCCAGTCAGCTTTCCTGCACAAAAAAATAGGCTCCACAATGAGTTTGAGGCTTCTTTGACATCTAAATCCAGCCGTCCTGTAAACTGTTGCAGTTCGCAGGATCTGATATGCTCGATCAACTCATTGAAATCTTCTAACTCACAAGTCTTTATAGGAGGCTCCAGTGAGCTAATGGATGTTGGAGTAAGCATGAGGCGATAACTTTCAATCCAATTGAAACAGCGTGGATCTTCAATCAGTTCCGTATCATTTCACCTTAAAATTTAGCAGCCCAAATGACTCTCTACACTTTAATAGAAGCGCTAGAAACTTAAAGATATTCCACTTCAACAAGGCGTAGCTGCTACTTGCCCAGCAAAAATTGCCTAAGCATTTACTTTTACTTCAAATCTTTCCCCTTTGTTTGAAGAAGTTGAAAGATAAAAGCAGCTTATTGTGCCAGGTCAGGCACGTCCAGGTTGACGGTTGATCCTCTTCTCAAATTACGAGAGAATTCCTGCTCTTGCTTGAGAGTGATAGAGACTGAAGCGCCGATAAAACACACGACAATGGCAATATCAAAAATTATGGAAAACAATTCGGTAGGTAGAGCAGATTGGGCAAACCAGGTAGATGAAATTTCGTTCGGTAGAGCAACCCTAGTTTAAAGCACTATTAGCTGGTACCGTTTAGTACGTATTTTTACTGCCTCTAGCACCTCAAGTTCTTAATGTGCTGTCTGTTAATACGTAATTTCACTGTACTCATATATCATTGTCTTGCCGATGCATTCTTGTCAAGTTGCCAACCTGAATTTCATCAAAGCTTGTTGACCGCGATGAATTACCAGAAATGCAGAGCAGAATCACGCCTAGTCAGGCGAGGAAAAATCAAACAGCTTCTGATGTGGCGTTAGCCCTATTGGTACGAGAATCGGCATTATTACTCAACCCGTGCTGAGTAATAATGCCGAGGCAATAAGTTACAGCCGTAGGTCTTTGTCCTCTTGTGAATGTGGTAGCGCGGGTAGAAACTTTTGAATTAGTCCAATTGTGACGGCAGGAATTTCTAGCTGAGGCGTTAGCCCGACATCGGTAAGCTGATGGAATTGAACTACTGAGGGGTTCAGTTCAGCTAGACGGCGACCAATTTCTGGTCCAGTAAATTGAGATTTCTCACCCCACAGGATCACGGTTGGGACGGTGAGTTTGGTGATGTATTCTGATAGGTCAAAGCACAGATCGCCTCTCACAAAGGAAAGGGCTGCATATTCGGCATTGGGCTGAGTGGCAGACTCTAGATAGGCTTCAACGATTTCGTCAGAAATTCGCTCTGGGCGGGCAAACTGGCGCTGTTCTAAAAAGCTGCGAATGCCAAAACTGGTGGCGACTCCGGCAGTGTAAAACAGGCGATCGAGAATAGGAATATTGACCAGTTGAGTGAAAAAGCTGCGGGTGTAGTTTTCACCAAAGTCAGATAGCCCTGCGGCGGTGGTGAGAATGAGGGATTTGAAGAGTTCAGGACGGCGATCGCCGCTCGAATTGTAAAAGCCGCCGTTAGAGACGATGCAATCACGGTGGTAGGGCCGCTGCACGTCTTTTCCATAAATTCAATCAGCGTGGTTACATAGTCTTCAACTTTGTAGTCACGGGCGGGGTGGTCAGACTGCCCCCAGCCAATCAGGTCGGGTGCCAAAATGCGATATTCAGCGGCAAAGGCGGGGTAGACCTTAGACCACTCATAGGAAGAGGAGCCGCCGCCAAAGCCGTGAAAGAAAACCAGAGTCGGCACATCGGCATGGGGCACTTCTTGCATTACCCAGGGCTGACCTTCAGCCGTGTAGTAGACCATTTTGCCCAGGGAGGTCATGACGGAATGCTGATAAAAACCGGGTGGAATAAACATACACACCTCGTTTGCACAGATCAACTGACTAGCCTAGCGTGAGTTAGACAAAAGTGCATCTACCACTTTGTAGCTTATCCCAGATCTGAGGTCAGATCTGCGACTTCTTCGAGAAGCCGCAGATCTCAAACCTCTCGTCAATCTCAGAATTTGTGAGAATACAGGTTAGGTGCGATCGCCCCTCACCCCGTTATGGCAAAAATCCTATGAGAGTGCTTGAAGCTCAACATTTGCAAAAAACCTATCGATATCAGGGCAAGCTGCTGGAAGCCGTCCAGGATGTTTCCTTAAAGTTGTCGATTGGTGAAGTTCTGGCATTTTTAGGCCCCAATGGAGCCGGGAAGACGACGACAATCAAAATGATTGCAGGGTTGATTTTGCCCGATCAGGGATGGGTCAACATTGCCGGACGCAATCCTCACCGTGACTCACGCGCTCTGCGATCGCTGGGTGCCGTCCTGGAGGGAAACCGCAATCTCTACTGGCGGCTCACGCCTCAGGAAAATTTAGAATACTTTGGCGTGCTGCGGGGGCTGACTCGGCGCACGGCTCGTCAGCGTGGGCGGGAACTGCTAGAGCGATTTGGACTAGCCGATAAACGACGCTCAACGGTGCAAACACTCTCACGGGGGATGCAGCAAAAGCTGGCGATCGCCGTTGCCCTGATCCACAATCCGCAACTGTTGTTGTTGGACGAGCCAACGCTGGGGCTGGATGTTGAAGCCACCCAAACGGTAAAACAGTTGATTCGGGAAATTGCCGCTGAGGGGCGGGCGATTTTACTCACGACGCATCAGCTTGATATTGCGGAGGAGCTTTCCGATCGGGTTGCAATTATCCAAACGGGCAAAATTGTGATTGAAGAGCCGACCGCAGAACTCATCCGACAGTTTTCGGGAACGGCTTACACTATTGAGCTAGAGCATCCTTTAGACGCAGAAAAAGTGAGTAAAGTGCAGGAGTTGGGAGGCACCCTTCAAGGGCAACTGATCTATGTGCGCGAATCAGACGAACTCTATCAAATCCTAACTGTGTTAAGACCCTTGCCACTGGTCAGAATTCACAGAGATCAGGCAACTTTAACCGATATTTTTCTTAAACTCGTGCGGGAGAAACCCCTTGATTGAGCTATTTTTGGCAGAACTAAAGCGCAGTTGGATTCAACTGATTCGCTATTCTACTGAGGCGATCGGCGGCATCATTATCACCACTTCTATCTTTTATGGGCTGTTTCTCAGTGCCCAATATATTGCGGGTCCGGGGCTTCAGTTTGGCGATCGCTGGATGCCGTCGTCATTGGCTATGTCCTGTGGACACTGGTGCTATTCATTCTCAGCGACATCGCCGGAGGCTTACAGAATGAGGCGCAAACGGGTACTTTAGAGCAGCTTTTTCTCTCACCGTTTAATGCATCAAAAGTCTTTTTGGTGAGAGCGATCGCCAGTCTCACCATTCAAATCACGCTTAACATCAGCATTTTACTCATCATCATTGCCATTACAGGCAGCCAACTCTCCTTTCCGCCCAGCCTGGTATTTCCTTTCATCACGGTATTGCTAGGAGCCTACGGGTTAGCCTTTGCAATGGGCGCACTGGCACTGTTGCTAAAACGAGTGCAGCAGCTACTTGGTATTTTTCAATTTGCCCTATTATTTTTACTCTCCGTTCCAACAGAAACCTGGGTTGGGTCAGGTAAAATGTTCGCGCTATTTTTGCCTATGACATCTGGCGCAGGGTTATTGCGTGACCTGATGGCGCGAGGATTGGAGTTGAACTGGGGACAGTGGGCGATCGCCTCATCAACGGAATCATCTATTTTTCTCTGGGACTGTTCCTATTTCACCAGGCTGAACGCGAAACCAAACGAAGGGGCAGACTGGGCGGCTACTAAGGCTTTTGCACCCATCGCCAGAAATTCTTGCTTTATTTGAAATCCAAACGGATGAAGTTCGCGTATATCTCAGCATTAAGGCTGAACAGATTTTCCTGACAAAAGTTCCCTGAATCAACTGGGCTTTTGTAGCAGTAGCTACTGCTTGCAAAGGGATTTGTCGTGCCTTGAATTTCTGTGCATTCACTTCTACCCCCTTTACTACCCAGGTACACAAGGAGACACCAGATGGCGACTGATAAGCCCATTCTCAGGGAAGCCTTGCGGCGTTTAATCCCCAAACGTACAAATGTGATGGTCAAAACACTTGGATTGGCTGGCTGCGCCCTGAGTGTGGCATTGCTAGCATTAGGCTTGACTACGGTGATGAGTCCCCAGGATATCAAAGCTTCTGACCATGATGATGGTGACATTGATATCAGAAGCCGTGCCCTCAGCCTGACCGACCTGTACGCATTTCGAGAAATAGATCAAAACCCCAGCGCCAGAGCAGATGACATCATTCTGGTGATGAATACCAATCCGCGATCGGTTGCAAGGGTACAATATTACTTCAGTTCTCAAGCCCAGTATGAGTTTCGGATTTCGCGTGTCTCCAACGTTAACGGAGTTCCTACTGCTGTGCCTGACCTGACGCTACGATTCACCTTTAGCAACCCCAACGTCAGTCTACGTCAGCAGCGGGCCACCCTAACCGTGATTGAACGGGGTGGAGCCACCACCACTGCCACTAGAGGCACCGACAACAGAGCCATTCGCACAACGCCCCTGTCTAGCGCTAGCAGACCCGTTCTCAATCAGGTTCGCGTTCGTAACTCCAATATCACCGTGTTTGCCGGGCTGCGAGAAGATCCTTTCTTCTTTGATGTAGAGCAGTTTTTCCGCGTTCGGGCAGGAGCCTTAGGGATTGGGCCCGCAGTTGGGTTCAGATCTCCGGAAACGGCTGTGGATTTTGCAACAGGCTATAACGTGAACACCATCGCGGTCCGCATTCCGCGCAGCTTGCTTCAAGGCAGCACAAATGCTACAGCCTTTGACGTATGGCTATCGCTTCAAGTGAAAGATCCAGCAACCGGGCGCTTCTTCCAGACTGAGCAACTGGCTCGCCCAGCCGTTAACGAAGGGTTAATAATCAGTCAGCGAGGATACGAAATTTACAACCAGGTAATGCCCACACGGGACGACAACCGGTTTACACGTTTCGTTTTGACAGAGGCAGGTCGAACCCTTGCAGCCCTGGGTAACAATAGGGAGAGAATTGGGGCACTCGCAGGGGCCTTTTTCCCAGATGTGATGAGAATCGACACAACAGGTCCGAGCGGCTACACCAATGCGGTTAACCGTCTGGGTGCGCCAATTCGTGGACGAATGCTGATGGATGATGTTATAGATTCTACCCTTAGTATTTTGACTGTCGGGCCGGGGGCAGTGACAACCGATAACGTGTCTTACGAGGGAACGCCTGGAAATCCGGCTCAGGGACATGATCCATTGCAACCAACATTCCCTTATCTAGCATTGCCCAACTAGAAGAGACTAATTTGATTTTTGTGTAAACGCGGGCAGAATGCCCGCGTTTACACAAAAGTCTGAACACACTCAAGTTTTTGGAGTAAGGGGCATGAGACAGGCTGAAATTTGTCATGAGGCTCAACCGAAAAGCTCAAAACGTTGGCTCATCTTTGGGATTGGTTTGCCACTCACTACTGCACTATTGCTGTTAACTCAATCTAATGTAATTTCCAGGATTGAAGCTTTCAGCAATCGCTTTTCTAATCCATTGGATCAGCCTTATCGTTATCCATTTACGGATGCTTTAACAGAGGAATATAGTCCGACTGCGATAGTGCAGCAGGAGATTGCTTTTTATCAGCAAAGAATTCGTCAGAACCCTCAAGGGGGCTTAGAGCGGGCATTATTGGCAGTAGCCTATTTGCAAATGGCGCGGGCAACGGGTGAAGGAAGCTGGTATTTGCTGGCAGAGCAAACGGCACAGCAATCATTAGCGAATCTGCCTTTTGATAATTTGGATGCGCTACTGGTGATGGCGCGAGTTGCAGAGGCGAGACACGATTTTGCAGGCGCACTGCGGCTGGCGGAGCAAATTGGGGGCGATCGCGATGCCATTGCAATTCAGGTGACAGCGAATCTGGCAATGGGTAACTTGAGTGCAGCAAGTCAGGCTGTTAATGAACTGGTGGCTCAATTTCCCAGCATTAACTCACTTACTTTGAAGGCTCTGGTGAGGGCAGCAGAGGGGAAAAACCAGGAAGCCCTGGAAACCTTTCAACAGGCATTACAAACTGAGGAAGTAGGTGAGATTAGCAGTTCTGCTCGAACTCGTGTGCTGTTGGGACGGTTTCATTATGAGCGGGGAGAGCTAGAAATGGCTGAAGCGCTCTACCGGGAAGCATTACGAATCTCACCTGCCTATCCTTTAGCGTTGGTCAATCTGGCTCAGCTTGAAATCCGTCAGGGTGATTATCGTGCAGCCGATCGCCACTATGCTCAGGTTGCTGCTTCGTCCAGAGGGACTTTGCGAGTCTTTGATCCAACCGTTTTACGAGGCAGAGCAAGAATTCACCAGTTGCAGGGCAATCAAAGCAAGGCAGAGGAACTGTGGGCAGAGGCTGAGATTCAGCTTCGACAAAGCATTACGGACACCAGCAACGAAGCTGTAACTGCTTTTGGGCACGAACGCGACCTGGCAAAACTGTTGTTAGAAAGAGGGCGATCGCAAGATATATCTGAAGCAGTGGTGTTGATGCGATCGCAAATTCAGTCTCGGCGCGATGCAGACACGCTTGATACGCTTGCCTGGGCGTTATCTCGCTCTGGTGAGTGGCAGGAAGCACAACAGGCGATCCAGGAAGCCCTCGATCAGGGCATTCGGGATGCTGGAATCTACGATCGCGCAGGCGTAATTGAGCAGGCTTTAGGAAATGATGCCAGAGCAGCCGAGTATTTCCAAAAGGTTAAAGAAATCGACCCGGAATTTGGCGATCGCGATCGTGAAGCTTCGGGTCTGGGTGCCGGGTTGGGATCATAATACCAATCCTTGACAAGCTGTCCTCAACAAGGGGCTTAAGCCCCTTGTTCTATCAGGAGCTATTCTGCTTCAAGCTCAGATCCAAGCTGGTATCAAACATTCAACAGCACAAAGTTCTAGGAACATGGGGGATGCAACATGAGATTAAAGTCTCGATACGTTGGGCTGGGGTTACTTTCTTGTTTGGCAACCCTATTCTTTTGGTTTACTGCTGTTACTCCCAGTCAGGCACACTGGGCTGACATGGCGGCATCTGAGATTGTAGTCAGTGAGTCAGAAGTGCAAATGACACTCACTTTCCCTACAGGTCTAGCAGCGTTTGCCGATATCGATCAAGATGGTCAACTCTCTGTCGAAGAGGTCAACACTCATACTGACGCACTTCAGACCTTCCTGAGTGAGAAAATTCGCATTACAAATAGCGAAAATCAACCTGCAATATTCTCTGTTGCTCCGTTACAGCAGGCAGCCTTACCTCCAACCGTGCAAGCTGCACCGGATACCCACAGTACGCTGATGCTGACCTACTCCTGGACGCAACCCGTGCGAGGAGTTAAGATTCACTACGATCTATTTTTGCCTGGGGTGCCGACAGCAAGCTGTTTGACCACCATTTTACAGTCAGGGCAGTTAAGCACCTTTGTATTCACACCAACCCAGCGATCGCTCTCACTTACACCAGGATTGGCAAGTTATACCGTTGGAGGAGTACTGCTGGCGATCGCAGGCGCATTTGCCTGGGGCGCGATGCACTCCATGTCGCCCGGACATGGCAAAACGGTTGTTGGAGCATATCTGGTGGGGGCGCGGGCAACGCCTCAACACGCAATTTTTCTAGCAATCACTACAACCATCACCCATACGATCGGCGTATTTGCCCTGGGGTTAGTGACACTCTTCGCCGCACAATATATCCTACCTGAGCAACTTTATCCCTGGTTAAGTCTGTTCTCCGGTTTAATGGTGGCGGCGATCGGCTGGAATTTGCTCACGCGGCGCTTCCACTTAAGCCGATGGCTAGGAGAATTTTCCTGTCAGGTAAAGCGTTTTATTTCAATTCAAAATCCCCGCAAATCTGAAAATCATCACAGCCCTTCTCACGTTCATGATCCGGTTCATGCTCTAGCTCACAGTCACCACTCTCATCATGACTATCCCCATTCCGACCACTCTCACAGTCCCGATCATGCCTCCACCGCCATTCTGACTCCCCATGTTCACTCTCACCTTCCCCCTGGGGTTGATGGTCCTGTTACCTGGCGCAGTTTGCTGGCGTTGGGCATTTCAGGTGGGCTGGTGCCCTGTCCTGCGGCGCTGGTGTTGCTGCTCAGTGCGATCGCTCTGGGTAACGCAGGTCTTGGACTGGTATTAGTGTTGGCATTTAGCGCGGGTCTGGCGATCGTGCTGACTGGGCTGGGGTTGCTGCTGGTTTATGCAAAGCGGCTGTTTAAACAAGTTCCTAGCCAACGGCGACTGATAAAGATATTGCCCGTCATTAGTGCTTTGAGCATCATCCTCATTGGCTTCGGTATCTCAACAAGGGCACTGATGCAGGTTATGAGTTTTGGATGATGAGTAGGGGCGAACGGCTGTTTGCCTCTACCGAGATTTGTGTTTTATGCACGTGAAACCGCTGTAAGTTCTAAATCTTGAATGGAGTCATTTTATGCTGAAGTTTTTGAGTTTAACTAGCGTTTTAACGGTTATGTCAGGAGTGGCGATCGCTCCCTAGCTCAAGTTGCCGTTGGTGATACCCCCGGTTTCCCGGTGACTTCTCCAGAGTTGAGCGAATCAAACTCAGATGATACTTTCTTCTGCTATATGCGAACTACGAATGGCACGGTAATGGATCTAACCCGAATTTGTGCTACCGCTACCGACAATCGCAACAGCCCTCAAAACCAGGAATCATCGGACGCAACCGCGAGTTCTAACAGTCAAGATGTGATTAGTTTAGAGAATGGTTTAGGGGCTGATGGATGCTATGTCTTTGATGCAAATGGTCGTCCCTGTTCACCCGGAACTTAGCCTATTCCTTTGAAGGGTAAAAATTCTTAAACCCCCTTGACTCTCCAGTGGGCTAGAGACTCCAAGATGGAACTAGTTGCAAATTCAGAGGTTTAAGTGATGACCCTTCAACTTACCGTTCCTAATATGGCTTGCTCTGCTTGCGGTGACACGATTACCGAAGCCATCAAAGCCATTGACTCCACTGCAACGGTTCAGGCTGACCCTAAAACTAAGCAGGTTAGCGTTGAAACGCAGCAGTCAGAAACGGCAGTCAAAAAAGCGATCGCTGACGCAGGGTATACAGTGGCGTAAGCAAAATCAAGCCACCCAGTTTCTCCTTCGCAGGATCGAGGTAAAAAATGGAAAACGCAACGTTAAAATTGCGAGGCATGAGTTGTGCTGCCTGTGCCAGCAATATTGAAGAGGCTATCCGTTCTGTATCGGGAGTTGAAGCGTGTAGCGTTAATTTTGGAGCAGAGCAAGCTTCCGTCACTTATGACTCCGGCAAAACGGATATTGCTGCAATTCAGGCTGCTGTTGATGCAGCAGGATATGCGGCTCAGCCCATGCAGGAAGATGTGTTAGCTCCTGAAGATGATGCAGAACGGCGAGAGCGGCAAGCCGAGAACCGAAAACTAACTCGCAAAGTGTGGATCAGCGGCATTGTGAGTACGATTCTGGTGATTGGTTCAATACCTGCGATGACAGGTTTGCACGTCTCGTTTATCCCAATGTGGCTACACCATTCATGGTTCCAGCTTGGGTTGACGGCTCCAGTTTTATTTTGGGCAGGAAATGCGTTCTTTATCAATGCCTGGAAAGCGCTGAAGCGGCGCACTGCCACAATGGATACGTTAGTTGCAGTGGGAACGGGGACAGCCTATCTTTACTCCTTATTTCCTACTGTTTGGCCTCAATGGTTTGTCGCTCAAGGACTTCGCCCTGATGTCTATTTTGAGGCGGCGGCAGTCATTATTGCTTTGCTCTTGTTAGGGCGATTGTTAGAAAATCGAGCAAAAGGACAAACTTCAGAGGCGATCCGTAAGCTGATGGGCTTGCAGGCAAAGACGGCACGGGTAATTCGTAACGGGCGAGAAGTAGATATTCCCATTGCTGAAGTCACTCTGGGTGAAGTCATCCTCGTTCGCCCTGGTGAAAAAATTCCAGTGGATGGTCAGATTATAGAGGGTTCGTCAACGATCGACGAAGCAATGGTGACAGGTGAGAGTCTGCCTGTGAGGAAGCAGCCTGGAGATGAGGTGATTGGAGCGACTATGAATAAAACAGGCAGCTTCCAGTTCCAAGCAACGCGAGTGGGTAAGGATACTTTTCTAGCGCAGATCGTTAAACTGGTGCAGCAGGCACAAGGTTCAAAAGCGCCAATTCAGCGGTTGGCAGACCAGGTAACTAGATGGTTTGTGCCTGCGGTCATGGCGATCGCCATTCTCACTTTTATCCTCTGGTTTAACATCATGGGCAATCTGACGATGGCGTTGATTCCCACTGTGGGCGTGTTAATTATTGCCTGCCCCTGTGCGCTTGGTTTAGCAACTCCTACTTCTATCATGGTGGGCACCGGCAAAGGAGCAGAAAACGGCATTTTGATCAAAGGTGCAGAAAGTCTGGAACTTGCCCACAAGCTGCAAACCATTGTGCTGGACAAGACCGGCACCATTACACGCGGACAGCCAACCGTCACAGAGTACATCACGGTCAACGGCACGGCTAACCAAAATGAACTGAAATTACTGCGGCTGGTAGCAGCCGTCGAGCGTAATTCAGAACATCCCTTAGCCGAAGCGGTGGTGCAATATGCTCAGTCTCAAGCAGTGGAGTTAGCAAATACTCGCGAGTTTGAGTCACTACCTCTGGTCAACAACTTTGTCGCTGTTGCGGGAAGCGGTGTTGAGGGCCATGTGTTTAACCGCCAGGTGCAAATTGGAACTCACCGCTGGATGAATGAGTTGGGCATTAACACCCATGCCTTGCAGCACCATTGGGAAAAGCTAGAATACCTGGGCAAGACGGTAATCTGGATTGCGGTAGATGGAAAAATTGAAGGCATTATGGGCATTGCCGATGCGGTGAAACCCTCCTCTGTTAGCGCAATTCGCACGTTGCAGAAAATGGGTTTGGAAGTGGTGATGCTAACAGGAGATAATCAACGCACCGCCCATGTGATTGCCCGTGAAGTTGGAATTGAGCGAGTTTTTGCTGAAGTTCGCCCCGACCAAAAAGCGACAACGGTTGCAACCATTCAGTCTGAAGGCAAAGTAGTAGCGATGGTAGGGGATGGGATTAACGATGCCCCGGCTCTGGCTCAAGCCGATGTGGGCATTGCAATTGGGACAGGAACAGACGTGGCGATCGCCGCCAGTGACATCACTCTCATCTCCGGTGATCTGCAAGGCATCGTGACAGCCATTCAACTGAGTCGCGCCACCATTCGCAACATCAAGCAGAACCTATTCTTTGCGTTCGTTTATAACGTTGCTGGAATCCCGATTGCCGCAGGTATTCTCTATCCTATTTTTGGTTGGTTGCTCAACCCAATCATTGCAGGGGCTGCAATGGCGTTTAGCTCCGTTTCAGTCGTAACCAATGCGCTGCGATTGCGGAACTTCAAGCCTGTTGAAACTCGGTAGTCGTTTCAGGCAATAGTCGCAGCAGCAATAGTCGCAGCAGCAATATAGGAGAAATTCTAATGGTCAATCGGTTCGCAATTTTCGGTCGCATTGCAACGGTCAGCTTATTGCTGGGAGTCACTTTGGGTGGGGCTGTTGCTCAAGAAAGTCATCAAGGAATGACTCATACAACGGGCGAACAGACTAATTTTCAGCGCGTCGATCAGCCATTGTGGGTAAAAGCAGCCGTAACCGCAGGCGGTATAAGCTTAATTGGACTGGAGTTGTGGTGGTTCCTCCTGAGTAAACCAAAATCACGCCAAGCAGCTTCCAGAATATGGGTTGATGAGAGGGAAGGAAATGAGGGAAAATGAGAGTCGCAGAAAAGCCTGATAAGCTGCGAAAAGGAGATATCGGGTTTTCGTTAGAGAGTTTACAAAACAAATGCGCCAAACCTACGACCTACACATTGTTGAGACGTGTCCTCTGTTAAATCCCGCATTTATCCATCAGGAATTGCCAATTACCGAGGCTGTCGCAACTCTGGTAGCTGATACACGCGATCGCATCCGCAGCATCCTACAGGCAGAGGAGCAACGCCTGCTAGTGATTGTTGGACCCTGTTCTATCCATGATGTCAAAGCAGCCTATGAATATGGTCAAAAGCTGCTCAAGCTCCGTACAGAGCTAGCAGATCAGCTAGAGATCGTCATGCGCGTCTATTTTGAGAAGCCCCGCACCAACATTGGCTGGAAAGGGTTAATCAACGATCCCCATCTGAACGGTAGCTACGACATTAACACAGGGCTACGATTGGCCCGCAAACTGCTGTTAGACTTGGCGCAGCTAGGGCTACCCGCCGCTACAGAATTGCTAGATCCAATCATCCCTCAATACCTGGCAGATTTAATTTCCTGGACGGCGATCGGCGCTCGCACCACAGAGAGCCAAACGCATCGGGAGATGGCCTCTGGGCTTTCTATGCCTGTAGGTTTTAAGAACGGCACCGATGGCAGTCTCAACGCCGCAGTCAATGCAATGCTGGCAGCTAGCACCCCTCATCATTTTTGGGGATCAACTTTCACGGTCTGGCGAGCATTGTGGCAACGACGGGAAATCCAGATGGTCATCTGGTTTTGCGGGGCGGCAAAAATGGCCCTAACTACAATGCAGCTTCCATTGAGCAAGCCACAAAAGAGTTGGTTCGCTACCCGCTAAATCAACGGGTGATGGTTGATTGTAGTCATGGCAATTCGGATAAGGACTACACTCGACAGGCGGTAGTTTTACAGGACGTTGCCAATCAGATAAGGGCTGGTCTCTCTTCTATCATGGGAGTCATGGTTGAAAGTCATCTGGTTGCCGGAAACCAGTCCTGCAAGGATTTGTCTAATTTAACCTACGGTCAGAGTATTACCGATGCCTGTGTAGATTTTGACACTACTGCTGGGATGTTGAGGTCTTTAGCCGAAGCGGTAAAGCTGCAAACTCATGGAGTTCCAGTTGCCTGAGACGGTTGGTTTCCAAAACTTTAGTCGCCCATCGCGATCGCTCCGCTAACAAGGGGCTTAAGCCCCTTGTTCTACAGTGCTAATCACTCTTTAGCAAAGGAAACTTTTGCTGTGGAAACCTTGAACAGGTCTGACTCCTGCTCCAGGCAAACACCGTGCAGGATGCTTGTAACAGGAGGCGCGGGGTTTATCGCTTCTAACTTTGTTCGCTATTGGGTAGAGCAGTTTCCAGGCGATCGCCTTATCGTTCTCGATGCTCTCACCTATGCCGGAAACCTGGCAAACTTAGCAGAAGTTAAACAACATCCCAACTTTCGGTTTGTGCAGGGAGATATTTGCGATCGCCCCCTGGTTGATGCACTTCTACAGGGAGAACAAGTTGACCGAATTGCTCACTTTGCGGCTGAGTCCCATGTCGATCGCTCAATCCTGGGGCCTGAAGCCTTTGTTCGCACCAATGTTGTTGGCACATTCACATTGCTAGAGGCATTTCGTCAATTCTGGCAATCTCAAGGACAACCCACCCATTACCGCTTCTTACACGTCTCTACAGATGAAGTCTATGGCAGTCTCGGCCCTGATGATCCTGCCTTCACTGAAACAAGCCCCTATGCTCCTAACAGTCCTTATTCTGCCTCTAAAGCGGGTAGCGATCATCTGGTGCGGGCATATCACCATACCTACGGACTACCGACTCTAATCACTAATTGCTCTAACAATTATGGACCTTATCACTTTCCCGAAAAACTGATCCCCTTAATCTGCATCAACATCCTCCAGGGAAAGCCGCTACCCGTTTATGGAGATGGTCAAAACGTGCGCGATTGGCTCTATGTGGGCGATCACTGTCTGGCGCTGGAGGCTGTGCTGAATCGTGGTAAACCCGGCGAAACATACAACATTGGGGGCAACAACGAAATCAAAAACATTGATCTGGTGCTGCACCTGTGCAACCTGATGGATGAGATAGCGCCCTCTCTGCCCGTCCGCCCCTCCAAGCAACTCATCACATTTGTCAAAGATCGGCCTGGGCACGATCGCCGCTATGCCATTGATGCCAGCAAAATTCGTCGTGAGTTAGGTTGGAGTCCAGTTGAAACATTAGAAACGGGATTGCGCCGCACAGTAGCGTGGTATCTGACCCATCAGGACTGGTGGTGTCCGCTAATGGATATAAAAGCAAATATTCATTAAGCTATCCGAGTTCAGAGATAAGGGACTTGCATAAAAATAAAGTCCCATTTTTTTGAGGCGCGGCTGAGCCGCGCCTCAAAAAATGGGATCTTAAATAAACGCAGATCCGTAACAAGCTATTAATGTCGTAAACGAGTGTTTTTCCGTTCCACTCTTGTCAGCGTCAACAGCTTTGAGCGGCGCTAGATCTTTGGGTTTGTGGGGCTGCTGCGAGTAAAATTAGCAGCCTTAACGTGAGAGCATATCTAAGTGAGCGGTAGTTCGTCAAGGTGGTAAGTTACGAAGTTTTTGAGGGAATAGGAGGGGGCGATCGCCCCAACACAGGTATTTTTGCTAGAGATTGTAAACAAAAACAGGTTTACAAGTTCAAAACCAGGTTTTTGAAGTTTAAAGTAAGGTTTACAAGTTCAAAACCAGGTTTTTGAAGTTTAAAGTAAGGTTTACAAGTTCAAAACCTGCTTCTTGAATTTGAAAACCAGGTTTACGAGTCAAAAACCTGCTTCTTAAGTTCAGAAGCCTGATTTACAAGCTCAAAGTCTGCGTTGAATTTGCTAAACCTGCCCTCATAGGTATTTTATTGGCTAGAAATCTGCTGCGCCTGTATGGAAAGCCAACTAAGAGCAGTCTGAATCGGTGAGTCGTCCCTAAACGTGGAAGAGTGAAGGAAGACTTAATCGTTTGTGCAGTCAACACTGCTCTAGCGATCGCCCCTTTCCAGAGGATAAAAATATGGAAACCGCCGCTTACATTACACTCGATTCATTTCTAATGATAACTTTCAACTGCGCCCCATCTGACTAAACAAAGCCGCAAATGGTTCTGGGCAGCGGGTACCAGAGACTTTGCAACACCACAAGCAACTTTGGACAATCTGCTGCACCAGAATTGTTAGCCTGCTATCCATACCTCTCGTAAAGGTGTCAGTCTCAAGTCAAAAGCTTCAATTACTGGCTTTGGATCAGCCAAGCTATCAGACAGCATTACATCAACTAGTGCAGCAGGAAGGTCTTGAACCACCCAGGGAAGTAGCTTCGCAATTAGAGGTGGAAGATGATTTACTTTAATAGTTTCCTTCCGGTTTAAAAGTTTGACCAAATCATCCATAGACAGGCATTCCGCTCCTGCCAGATCAAATACACCATCTTGTTCCTGACAAAGTGCGGCGATAATCGCTGAGACAACATCCTCTGTATAGAACCCATTTGAGATCTCAGGAAGAGGCTGCAAGCCTCTTCAGCATAAGCCTGACAAAGCAGAGGTTGATTTTAGTTTCTGCATGAGATAGCGTTCGCTCAAAGTTCTTTACTAGACTTTTGCACCGCTCCATCCAAGCATTGGATCGTTCGATGACCCATCTCGCGACTGCTGGGACAAATCCAGATTTTCCCTGCGCTGCCTTCTCCTGTTTCGAGGGCTTGGTCGAAAGCTCAAACCTAATTTTTGTCATAATCCGAGGATAAACCTGCTCCAATTCTTCAATCAAATAATCAATGTGATACCCGTGGTCTAGGAGGATAGTAATCTTGGGAATATTAACGGGTTTTGACTTGAAATAGTCGATGTTAAGCGTAAGCATTTCAATTAATCCTGCGTCATCGGAAATATTGGCTTTTGTGCAGTGAGTAAAGAAGGGAAACCCAAGCGTATCAACGGCTAGATGCCTTTTGATCCCATTGGTCGCTTTGTAAAAACAAAAGCCCTTTGAGTCTACACTGGCATTGCAAGTATTCTTCACAGCTTGGGAGTCAATCATGATTAACGTTGTCCACTTGGGCTTTTTTTGGACTTGTTCCCGCACTTTTTCATGTAAGGTCATCATTAGCGTCTCGATTGCGCCTGCCGCCCGCCATTGCTTGTAGTGCCAATAGACCGTCGAGTAGGGGGGCAAGTCTTTGGGTAAGTCTTCCCAATTGCAACCATGCTTGAGTTGATAA
>JAAUTN010000446.1 GCA_012031415.1 Leptolyngbyaceae cyanobacterium SM1_4_3
CGATTCACTTGCCTGGGCGTTTTAGTGGTTCTGAAAAATCCAGATTATGCTCAATGGCTGGTTGAAAATGCCTACAAAGATTTAGAGCAGCGTTTTAACTGGGCAAAGTTAGCAAAACAAACTGAAGCCGTCTATGGAAGGGTATTGCATGAGCGATCGCAAGTCGATTGGGCTTAGGCAAATCGACCTAGAGCAAGCTGAGCGATGAGATCATCCGGCTCTCCACTCGCATGGTTAGCAAACCGTTTTGCCAGGGGCGGCAAAATCGCGAAGGGATTGCTGAAGCCAGCAAAAATGTGCAGATGGTTGTGATCGGGAACGGTGCCAATCAGGGGAAGGCGATCGCCACTAAACGCCACCAAACAGCGATGCCAGGTGCCCGGTACATCCCTCAATGCTGGCAAAAACTGACCAACCGCAGCCCGAATGTCCGCCTCACTTTGAGCCGCATCAATCTGCGCCTGCGGATTTGCCAGGGTGCGGCTGATCTGCCCAATCCGAATTCTGCCGTCGATAAATTGAATTGCACCAGGGTCAAGAACTGGCGGTGCAACTTCTTCAGTCTGCTGATCCCACAGGGGAACCTTTTCTGATTTACCAGCTTCAGCTTCCATCTGGAATCGCTGCGTCTCGGCAGGCATTACTAGCGATCGCAACTTCAGAGCTACTGGCTCGGTTTCAATCAGTTCTGCATGGGTGAAATAGCAGGGTACGGTGACATTTGCAGTTTTGAGCAAACTTCGGCTCATGCTACCCGCACAAACTACTACATTTGCAGCTGTGTAGCTTTCCGCAGTTGTCGTTACGGTCCCTTGTCCTTGAGAGTCTACCAGGGCTGTCACCTGAGCAATCTCTACTGTTCCTCCGGCTCTGGTAAATGCTTGAGTGTAGGCTTTGACCAGCAAATCAGGGGAAACGCTGCCATGACGCACGGTGAGAGCAGCGGCGATCGCCTCCCGATTTAACAGCGGCTCTAGTTCGCAAGCCGCGTCTGCATCAAGCAAACTGGGTGGAACCGCAAATCCGCGATAAGAAGCAGCAACCGTTTCAGGATCACTTCCCTGAGCGATCGGCAAGAGCAAATCTAGCTCCCGAAACTGCGTATCACTGTCCAGTTCAGCGGACAGATTGCGATGAATTTCAATGCCCTCCTGACACAGTTGGCGCGTCAGGGGCGTTGTCCCCGACCAGTAGGCAATGCCCCCATAGCTGTAACGAGTCGCATTTTCTGGAGCAGCATCCTGTTCCAGTCGCAATACTGAAAGAGTCCGGTTTGCCAACTCATAGCTCAGTGCAGCCCCAGCAACACCACCGCCAACGACAATCCAATCATAAGTTTTCATTAAAATTAGTTCTGCTCCTGCACAACCGCATCGACCTCAACCTCAACTAACATCTCCGGTGCAGCCAGACGGCTCACTTCAACCAATGTGTTAGCGGGACGAATCTCCTCAAAAAACTCGCAATGGGCTTTTGTCACCTGCTCAATATCATCGATATCGGTGACGTAAACCCGTGTGCGAACTACGTCCCGCAAGCTGCTGTCTAGTTGCTCGAGAGCAGCCTCAATTTTCTTGAGACTATAAACCATCTGCCCATAGGCATCATCAACGTGATGAATTTGCCCCGCTGTATCGGTAGCGGTTGTACCTGAAACGTAGATCAGCGACCCAACCCGAACTGCACGACAGTAGCCTGCGATCGCTTCCCAGGGCGTTCCCGTAGAAATTTGCCTGCGTGTCATCTCTTAGCTATCTTTAGCCATCAAAAAGTACTAGCGCAGCGTTGCAACTTCATTCCAGGGTAAATCCCTGTAGAATTCATCCTGAAACTAAAAGTTGACAAGCTACTAGCAGCATGACTGATTTAATAAATTGAATCAAGTCTTGGCTAAAAACTATCTGAACTTCTGATGACTTTTCTAAATTCGCGGCTAGAATGGGCGAGATTAGTCAACTCACATCCAAATATTCGCTCTCAACATCTATCTATGGGTAGAAAATTAAATCGCGCTTATCTTGTAATTACGCTCTGCGGTACTCTGGGTGTCATTCTGGGAGGAACCGCTAGTCGAGCAGAACTCAATCAATGCTTGACCGCTGAAGTTGTTACTGACAATTGTCTAACCCAAAATCCCGTTGTTGAAACCATTGAGGGGATGGGAGTAGGGCTAGTCGCAGGAGCAGGAGCGGCGGTTGGTGCTACATGGCAACTATGGCGTAGAGACACCTGAGCGGCGGTCAGATTCGTCGGTAAACTCCGTAAATTATCGAGCAGCATCCATAAAAGCAACGCTGCGAAAGCTAAGCTTCCGCAGCACATCGCATTTTCGTAAACTATCCAGCTTTAAGGCAAATACTCAAACTAGAACTGATATCTGAACTTTCCGCTATGTAGCTGCTTGAATCGCTGAATTACACAGCCCTACGAGTGAGTAAGCCCCAGAGGAAAATTAGAATGATTGCTCCAACCACTGCAAACGCAATACTGGGAACAGATAGCGCTCCTGCTGCTGCACCACCACCCGTTCCTAATAGCGCCTGACCTAACCAACCGCCTAACAAAGCACCCAAAATTCCTAGACCAATGGTTGCGAAGATGCCACCACCTTGGTGCCCAGGGTAGATCAGCTTAGCTAACGCTCCAGCAATCAAACCTAAAATGACCCAAGCTAAAATTCCACCAATCATGTGATTCTCTCCTTCGTTAATCTTTGTTTTTGATAACCTTTCCAACCTGACGTAGATATCCTATCGACAAACCAAAAGACTCTGCTTCTACCGCAGGAAATAATTAGGTAGACGCAAAATGTTAAGGGCACTTCTGTAATACATATTTATATGGGTTGAGAGCAGCTACTAATTTTGAAGACTGCTACATTGAGCATTTTTTTGACTTTTGAAAGAAAACAAAGCTGCTTGAAATTTAACCTGGAAAAACAAAAGAAGTCTTACTTTACAACAGCGACTACAGTTCCTTGTGCTTCTAAAAAGGCGGCGGCACGTAGAATTAAAGCTTCCTGGTAAGGGGCAGCAATGATTTGCACTCCTAAAGGCAATCCGTTGGCTTGTTGAATTGGAACACTCAACACAGGCAAACCGACAAATGATAGCGGTTGGGTAAACAACCCCAGGTTAGGACGAGTCAGGACTTCTATTTCACCAATAACCATTTTTTCCTGACCTATAAGCGGTGCAACGCAGGGTGTTGTCGGAGCCAGGATTAAGTCTACGGTTTGAAAAATTTCTTGAAGGCGATCGCCATACCAACGACGAAACCGCTGGGCCTGCACATACCAGTTACCGGGAATCATTGCCCCTGCCAGGAAGCGATCGCGAGTTGCCGGATCAAAATCCTGTGGGCGAGATCGAAGATTAGCAAAATGGAGGTTGCTGCCCTCACAAGCGGTAACTATGTAGGCAGCGGCTCTAGCTCGGTGTGCTTCAGGAATGGTCACTTGCTGATTGGCCCCGAGTGCCTGAGCAACTTGCTCAACTGCTGCTAAAGCTTCTGGTTCAGCGCCTGTGGCAAAGTAGTCACCTGCAATGGCAATTCGCAGTCCGTCAATTCCCCTATCAAGATGAGGCGAACACAATTCTGGTGGGCGAGTGGTGCAAACCGGATCGCGGAGATCTGCACCTTGCAGCAGATCAAAGACAGCAGCAATATCGCGTACCGAGCGAGCGAAAGGTCCTACATGGTCAAAGCTATTGCAAAACAAGAATGCTCCGGCTCGTGACAATCGCCCATAGGTTGGCTTTAACCCAAAGATGCCACAGAGTGAGGCTGGTACCCGAATGGAGCCATTGGTGTCAGAGCCAAGACTGATAGGCACCAATCCGGCTGCAACTGCGGCGGCTGCCCCCCCCGATGACCCCCCCGCAGTTCGACTCAAGTCGTGGGGATTGTGAGTGGCTCCGTAGTGACTATTTTCGGTGACAAAGCCATAGGCATACTCGTCCATATTGAGTGCCCCAACCAGAATTGCTCCGGCTTGCTTGAGTCTGTCCACCAGGGTTGCGTTTTGGGTTGCGGGTGGATTTTCTTGGTTAATTTTTGAGCCTGCAAGGGTAATCACTCCCTCAATATCAAACAGGTCTTTGACGGCAAAGGGAACTCCTGCTAGCGCCCCCGGATCTTGACCAGCGGCGATCGCCTCATCCACCCTCACTGCCTCTGCGATCGCTTTATCTGCAATCACGGCGGTAAAGCAGTTGAGCGCTGAATTTCTGGCTGCAATTCGCTCTAGCGCAGCGGAAACAACGGCTTTAGCGGTTACTTCACCCGATCGCACCGCAGCAGAGATGGCAGCCGCATCCGCCTGTTCAAGATTCAATATCATGGCTGAAAAGGTTGAAACACTGGTGCAGCAACTACATCTTCCGGCAGCGAAAATTCTAGAACGAGTTGGGCGATCGCCCTAATTCTGCTGAAATTATCCATGACTCCAGGGCGATATTCAGGAGCGATTGGGAGGTTTAGGGCGATCGCCATCTGATCAACATACGCCGCCGGATCAAATTCTGCTGAATCAAGCATTGCTTTTGTTCTGATATAAATTCACACATTTAGCCCTTAAGCATATATCTTAAGATTGGACTATGCCTGACACTTTTATTACACTCTTAGAGTTTAACTAGTACCAAATAATGGAGCCATTTGTTTTAGCGGGTATTGCAATACTGTTAGTAATAACGGGATTTTATGCCTGGTTTACTCACAGGATTTTGCGTGAACTTCGCCAGGAGAATAGCTTTTATAAAACCGCGATTGAGAAGCAACTCAAAATTTCTGCTTTTCCTCATCTTTACTGCGATATGCAGTGTGACATTCATGAGAATGGGGTGAAGTTGGAAATTTACAACGTGGGCAATGTTCCTGCTTACGATCTGCACATTAGCGCAATTGGAGCCTATACAGAAGAAGGAGTTGATATCGCTACTTTTCTACGAAACTATGTGCAGCCGCGCTATCGTAAGTATCCGCTTCAGGCTGACAAGGTTGGCTATTATGGCATCCGCAGCAGCATTCGATGCCCAATGTTGCCCTTTCAAAAAAGGCTGGCGATCGCCCTGGGTTTACCAGTTCGTCCCGTCGATATTTATGTAATGATTCAATATCGAGAAATATTAGGCGGTAATTACTATCAGGTTTACTGCTTCTCTGATTTGGATGAAAAAGGTAATTACAGAGCCAATATCTTAGAACCTCAAGGATTTGAACCCATCGAAAGATTCCACTTCTACGACTTGGATGACGCAAACTTTTCGATCGCTGATAAATCACTACCCTATTACTTAAGTGACTTCATCGATCTGTGGAATCATTCCCTCTCCTATCGGCTCACCGTTCTCTATTCCGATGA
>JAAUTN010000447.1 GCA_012031415.1 Leptolyngbyaceae cyanobacterium SM1_4_3
CGGGCATTTGTACCCAACAAAATTCCGGCTGGGTTGAGTAGAAAATAGATTGGAATTGCCCCCGCTGACGCGCAGCAGTCCATCAATGTAAGATGCATCACCGCCAACCACGCGACTAATGATGTTGCGGATCTGATCATTTGAAAGAAAGTTGGCGATCTCGCCTGTACTTAAGCCAAATTCCTCAAAGCTGTGAAACAGGTTGGCTCCATCTTCAGAGACCGTACCGCCGCTAATGTTCGTGCGTCGCCCTTGTTCAGTCACCCGCGTATTGGTACCGTCGGCTGCGGGAGTAATGTTTTGCGCGACAAGTTGGGGACGGGTTGAGGGGGGGGCTAGGGAGGAAGCGATCGCCCTACTCGATTCTGCAAACTGAACTGTAAACGTCTCTGGCGGAGTTGGAGTCAAAGCAACAGGTAAACTCCTCAGTTCCACTGATAGAGTCGTGCTGTTCTCCGCAATGGTCGCTGCCGCTGCACCATTCGTCAGCGCGTAGGCCTGTGCTTGTTCTTCGCCACACAAGCTGGCGATCGAGACAGAGACTAACAGCAGAACTGTTTTCTCGAAAAGGTTTGACATAAGGTAACTGCACCGAAAACAGTAACGATTTGCACCCCAGTAGGACTCAGGCACTCAAGCGATTCTAAGATTTTTTTGTGATTACAAATTAGTTTTCCTGCACCTATATTCCAGCCTGTGGGCGTTAATCCGGATAGGTTTGCCAGTTAGTCATGGGTTCTAAATTAGGGACAACGAGCAAAAATCTCCTGTTCCCAGATTTAAGGAAAGTTTTAATTACATGAATTTTATTGATAGAAGCTATTCAAGCACTCTTTTGAATATCGCTCGAGAAAAACATAAATTGAATTCATCGACGAAAAAAATTGACTGACCATCGTCGCCTCACCAGGAAGCAACCGCCATGAAATCTACAGTTCACCTTTCCACTGCAAGAATATCTAACCTGAATGGTGATTTGACGCAAAAAAGCAGTAGAGAGAAGTCTAAGTTTCTAACAGGTTTAGGACAAGTTTTACTGTCTATTCTGGAAATATTATCTGGCAACAAAGAGCCAAAGATTAGCCAACGACGCGATCGCAGAGGTGAAAGCTTTTGGCGAGTTTATGACCCCATCACTGGTGAATCTGCTCGTTTCAATTCTGAGTTAGAAGTCCGGTTTTGGTTAGAGCAACGCTACTATCGCTAGAGTGATCCCGTAGCGCCACACAACATTACCGCATCCCAAACAGGTACATTAAATAGAAATCTCACCCTGACTTGCGATCGTGAGCAAAATTCTTTTAATTGTGCATCAGGAAACGTCTGATCCTGGGTTGATTGGGCAAATACTGCGGACGAGAGGGTACGAATTAGACACTCGCTGTTTGGCTATGGGCGATCGCCTCCCCGCTGATCCGAATGAACATGAAGGCACCGTTATTTTTGGTGGCCCCATGAGCGCAAACGACGACAACATTTTGCCTTTCCTTCAGGCTGAGATGGACTGGATTTCTGTCGTTCTCAACTCCGGCAAACCTTTTTTAGGGATTTGCTTGGGGGCACAGCTTCTAGCGCGAGTGCTGGGTGCCACAGTCGCGCCGCACCCTGACAGCATTGCAGAAATCGGCTATTTCCCTGTACAGCCGACTGCTGCGGGAAAACCTTTGACCTGCCAGGACAGGTTTACCACTGGCACCGGGAAGGGTTTGAGCTACCCAAAGGAGCGACCTTGCTCGCTCAAGGCGAGACATTTATCAATCAGGCTTTCTGCTACGGGACTGCCTACGGTCTACAGTTTCACCCCGAAATGACAGAGGCAATGATTGATAAGTGGACAACATTGGGAGTCGAACAGCTAACGCTAACCGGTGCCCAGCCTCGGCAGCAGCAGCTTGAGAAATATCCTGTTTATGGTCCTGCGATCGCCTTTTGGTTAGAAAAATTTCTCACCCGCTGGCTCGATGACTCAACTTTTGGGAAATGAGAAGATAGTCACATCTGGTCAAAACATAGGAAGCAAACGTGTCGGGATCGGCTGCCCAAAGCTGCCGAATATTCTTTCCTGGCTTATAAGGCTAATGTAAAACTCGCCTAAGTTAGCTTGAATAGAATCAGTCAAAGGCGGTAATCTAATGGGGTAGCTAGGCTTTGTGAGCTTTTTGCTTGCAGCACGCTGTTTTTTGCTCCGGATTTTTCCTGTAAAATCTAAATCCGGACAAGGGGCGCATCAATTGAAACTTACATGAGGGTTGTTAGTGAGAGCGATGAGTCATCAAACGCGCGAAAATTCTCTAGAGCGGCGGCGCTTGCTAAAACTTGCAAGGGAATATCGGCAGAAGGGATATGATGTCATTCTCCATCCTTCTCCAGAAGATTTACCTTCATCTTTAGCAAAGTGTCCCTTTGATTTAATTGCAGCTAAGTCCGAGAAAGTTGTGGCGGCTGAGGTACGGACTCGCGAAAACCTGACGCTAAACGGTTCCTGTGATTTGCGTCGAATGATCGACTTGATAGAGCAGTTGCCAGGGTGGGAGTTTGAGCTAGTTGTAACCAACCCCCGGAAAAAGTTAAATGCAGGCTAAAAGGCTGTAGGTTAATCGCTAAAGATACTGATACTCAGAAGGCTTTAGCTCTCTAGACTCCTGACGGATGTAACCCCGCATTGCAGCCTGCTGCAACCGGACGAAAGCGTTCAAATCTTCCCAGCCATAGCTAGTTTTCTGTAGAAGATGTCTCAACTGATTTTCTGCTGCCAGACTCAAGTAGCCCGTCTCTAAAGCACAGCAGACAATTTCACGGATGGAAGACATAACCAACACCCCTAGTAGACGAATGAAGCTGCCGTTTAACCTTTTAAGTCAGCCTTAAAATATCGGAGAGTGTCAAAATTCTATAAATACTTGACCACACAATACTACCCCAGTCAGAAAATGAAAATCCCTCTACCAGGTGAGGATGTTTTGCTCAAGTTTGCTGATCGAAATCTTGCACAAAGATAAAAAGGTATAAATAAAACCCAGCATGAGCGCTGGGTGTTGTGCTGAGTGCTGTCAGTGTAGGTTCATCTTCACAGCATATTTGAGTTAATTCATCTCTCAATGGGTAGGCGATCGCCACTGCATTTCTCACACCGATGAGGGGGCGATCGCCTGTTCTGCTAGGGTGGCGATCGCTTGCAGCAGTTCCGTTGCCTCAACAGGTTTAGAAACGTGCATTTGAAAGCCTGCCAGCAGCACTTGCTTGCGGTCTTCCTCACGAGAATACGCCGTCAGCGCCACCGCTGGAATAGAGCCACCCTCCGTTGGTGATAGTCGCCGAATCTGACGAATCAAGCTATAGCCGTCCTCTCCGGGCATCCCAATATCGCTGACCAAGATTTTGGGCTGCCAGGATTTTAATAGCTTTAACGCTTCCTGCACTGAAGCAGCCGTTGTCACCTCAATTCCTGACTCCGACAATATCACTGAGAGAACTTCTCGCGTATCGGCCTCATCGTCAACCACCAATACGGTAATGCCCTTGAGAAAGGGGGGAGGGGGAAGGATGAGAGATGAGGGATGAGGGATGAAGGGATTTGTCTGATGATTTTGCCGCTAGATTGTTGGTTGAGTTCGGCAATTCGTCTTGCTGCCCTTCGCTGCTCGGAAGGAGGGGTAGCTGCACCGTAAAGGCAGCGCCTTGCCCTTCCCCCTCGCTCTCTGCTTGCACGGTGCCGTCGTGTAGCTCAACCAGGTGACGGACAATCGCCAGCCCCAATCCCAAACCGCTGTGCGGCCGAGTTGTAGTCCCGTCTGCCTGCCGAAAACGCTCAAACACATGGGGCAGAAAATCAGGCTTGATGCCAATTCCAGAGTCCGTCACCCGCAGTTGGGTTTGCGCTCCGTGCCGGATTAGTTCCACCCCAATTCGTCCTTGCTCTGGCGTAAACTTGATGGCGTTGGTTAACAGGTTCCAGACGACCTGCTGAAGCCGATTGGGATCGCCACAAACCGAAATGGCCGAATCCGCCAGGTTCGCCTTCAGGTGAATAGTCTTAGCCTCGGCTAACGGGCGCACCGAGTCGATCGCCTGCTCCACCACTGAAACAAAATTAATCGGACACAGGTTAAGCCGCAGTCTGCCGCGCACGATCAGCGAGACATCGAGAATGTCTTCGATTAGCTGTGCCTGAGAGCGGGCATTGCGCTCGATTGTTTCCAGGGCACGGGCGGTGGTTTCTTCATCAAACTTTTTGGTTCGCAGCAGTCGCGCCCAGCCCATCATTGAGTTCAGCGGCGTTCGCAGTTCGTGCGATAGCACTGCCAAAAACTCATCCTTCATTCGGTTGGCAGCTTCAGCCTGCTGACGGGCAGCCTGCTCGTGAATGATCTGGGCACGGGCAGCTTCGGCGTGTTTGCGTCCAGTGATGTCTTCAACGGTGCCGACGTGCCCCATCAATTCACCTGTGCTGGAAAACATGGGAGACGAACGCACATGAGTCCAGCGAATTTCACCTGAGCGGGTTTGAAAGCGAAATTCATCAGAATATTCTCGGACTTCGCGGGTGTGGGTAAACCAGTCGTTGACGACTCGCTGCCGATCTTCGGGGTGAATGGACTGAAGCCAGCCATCGCCTAACCCATCGCTCAGCGTCAAGTCACAGATTGCCTGGAGGCGGGGATTGGTGTAGGTGCAGGAACCATTTACATCGGTCAAAAAAATGCCGACCGGAGAGCAAGCGCTGAGCAGCCGAAACCGCTCTTCACTTTCGCGTAGTTCTGCATTGATGGCGGCAAGCTGTCTGGACTGTCGTTTTACTTCTTCAGTTTTCTTAAAGAGTTCAATGAATACGCTGACCTTTGACGTGAGAATGTCGGCTTCGAGGGGTTTGAGCAGGTAGTCTACTGCACCGAGTGAGTAGCCGCGAAAAACTAGATTGTCGCTAGTGTTGAAGGCGGTGAGAAAAATGATTGGCGTATGACGCGATCGCTCCCGCGTCCGAATCAAAGTCGCCGTCTCAAACCCATCCATTCCTGGCATCTGCACGTCTAGCAAAATTACAGCAAAATCTTGATGCAGCAGGCATCTCAAAGCTTCTTCGCCAGAATGAGCCTTAACCAGGTTTCCGCCCAGTGGATCTAAGATTGCCTCCAGAGCCAAAAGATTTTCTGGATAGTCATCCACCAGCAGAATATTGACGTTGAATTCAGGCTGCATGAGTTTATTTCCACACGGGCTGGCAGAGGTTGGTCAAATGTGGGGCAATTTCTGAAAGGGGTAAAACCCAGTCTACGACAGCGGTGCGATCGCCGCTTCTGGCATGGTTGCACTCTCGGCGGTGGATGGTTCCTGGACGATTGTTGA
>JAAUTN010000448.1 GCA_012031415.1 Leptolyngbyaceae cyanobacterium SM1_4_3
TGAGCGACTTGCAACACCACCACTAGCCTCAAACAACGGTCACAACCGACCATCTCCTGAGCGCTCGGCACTCACCATCAACCTTCAAGAGCCAGTGCAAAGACTCTGTGCGGAGCCAGCTAACGACTAAGATAAGCGGCGGCAGATAACTTTGGCATCACCACCAAGATCTCTCGTCCGTCCGCTTCATCGACTTGTTAGCTGGCTCTCCTCACAGATCGCCCCCAACCACTCAAACTCTCCCACTTAGCGATCGCCTCTGAACACCGCGATGCTTGCAGGCTTGCGGATGACTTAGAGAAAAGTGAAAGGATCTTGTGCGGAGCCAGCCAACTTAGTCGTTATGCCACCGTTGCCTTTTCATAGTTTCAAGGTAATGGAATTCCTGCTGAACGAATAGCCAACTTGACTGCTCCTTTGACCACATCGCTCACTGTTGCATCCCCCAATGACTGCCCCCACTTCAACAATTTGTCTTTGACTGTTGAGTTGGTTTGCGCCTGAGTCGCCATATCTTTAGCTACCTGCTCTTGAGCAACATCAACCGTCACACCTTGCCTTTGCAATTGCTCGATCAAATCTTGAATCTGAGCAGCGGCATGAGCCAAATCCTGATTCATGGTGACGTAATTGCCCTGAACATAGGTTCCACTATTTGACTCAATGTAGTTACCACCGCCTGTATCAATGTATCTGTTATCACTCATAAATTGACTCCTTGTAACAGTTACTGCCTGAAAATTTACACTCGATATGTAGATGTTATTAACAACTTGCGAACATAACTTCTGTGCTAGTTCCTCTGGACTTGTGCGAGCAGAAACGGGTATAGCTAGTTGATTATTTATAATGACCTGAATTAATTTTCTAGCCGTTGCCAAGTTAATGATTGCTGTAGCAAACATTAGTAAATTAGAGGTGACATCAGAAAAAGAGACGACTAAGTTTACCCAGTCTTGTTCAGAAAGGTTGTAAGCTGGGTGTTCTTTATCTGCATTCGGCTTTGATACTGATTTTTGCTGTACTTTCGTGCGTATGTCAACATATTGACTTAATTCAATCGTCAAATCTAAAACATCGCTAGAGGAGACAAATAAACTGATCTCTTTCATGAAGTTCTTTCGCCCCTAGTTTCTTTAAGCGCATATCCAGCCTCCGCATTTGCCGCTGCCTCTATGGGATTCCAGTAATAGAGCTTTATACTTCGCTGAACCAATTGAACTAAGTTTTCCTGCTTCTTTCGCATACCTTCTAGTGTGGCTTTCTTATGCTGTGGAGTTATGTCACTGGCTAAAATATTCGTGATTTCCCCATGCAAATTGTCTTGTAAGAACTCAAAGTGCTCTCTTGCGTTGTGGATAGGAGAATTAATTTGCCATCCAAATCTAGACAAATATCGATAAGTTGTGTGCCATCCTAGACAGAGATAGAAAGGATTACATACAATCCAAGACTGCAAAATAACATGAAAGGTCATTAAATTTCCAATTTTTGGAAGCTCTTTGACAACTGGATTATGTCATAAGGGATATTCAAATCCGTACCTTCCTGAAACATATTCAGATACTCTTTCAAGCAAATAAGTTCATTTGAACCAGCTTCACGATACGACTCTGGAAAAACTTCTGCTCCAACTTGTGAATGTAGTAAACTTTCTAAACCGAGAAGGAAAATTGCATCAACATATTGCTTTTCAATATCTAAAATTGCATCATCTCCATCTCATTGGTAATTCTCTCAAGCATTAAAAACTCGTTCTCCAATCCTTCAAGTTGTTTCCCTTCAGCGTAATTCTTTAAATATTGGAGTTCGTCGCTATCTCGAACCTTTGCCAATGCAATCACACTTGCGAGGAAAATTGGATTAATCGGCGAAGAATTTAGCAATGAAGAGAAAGCCTTATCCTTGTCTGATGCAATTGATATGAATTCCTCAATTGCATTGATCCTACATTGGATTAGACATTTCAGAACAGATTCAGGAGATCCTTGATTCAGGAGTTCCACAACATCTATCGGGTTCACTATTTCACTCTTTTCTGGCAAGCTCAAAGCAGGAATCGCGGCAGTATAGAAACGATTAGTAATTTTTTTAGGTTCGAGATAAACTAACGCTTTTGCAGATTCTATATTGCCATAGATATTGTCTGAAAATATTCTTGACTTAAACCGATCCTTGTATAGTACGCTCTGATCGTACATGCAAAAAGCTGTCTCGAAATCTTGTTGAGCATATTCATACTCCCCAGCTTCACGATAGGTTTCAGCCCGCATAAACAGAAAATCTGTATTATCAGGATTATTGTTCACAAGATAAGTATAGTCCTCTAGTGCTTTTGAGAACTGCCCCACACGTTGGTATAGCTGAGCACGTCCAATTCGTGCTGAAATACTCTTTGGTTCCAATCGAAGCGATTCTGAATAATCTTCAATAGCATTATCCAAATCATTAAGTGCTTTCCTAGCTCGACCTCGTATTTCATATGCTAAAGAAGATTGGTCGATCTGCAAATAAATTTCGACATCTTCAACAGCACGACTAGGATGATCTGCTCGAATCAATAGGTCAGCACGGCTAATTCGGTTTTCAAGATTCTCTGGTTCGAGGGCGATTATCGTATCATAACAATTAACGGCATGTTGGTAATCTCCGTTTCGGGCATATGCTCTTGCTAGCATTATGTAAAGATTTGGCTTGCTGTTATGGATCAGTAGAGCTTCCTGCAAAGTAGTGATGGCTTTATCATAGAGTCCGCTATCTGTATAAGCTGCTGCTAAAAGAACGTACATCTGACTGTCTGTCGAGTCAATTCTGAGAGCAGCCTCAAAATCAGCAATTGCGTTTTTAAGGTTTCCCTGGTTATAGTTTTCAATTCCTGATTGAACAAGCTGTCTTACTTCATCAAGATCCATGAGTTATTCCCTTATATACTCAGCATCGACTAGTGTTAGGTTGGATACCATTGCCGATTACTGATCAAGCTTGATATTGCTTTGCTCCTCGCTCCACCCCAACTAATCACCTCCTGAATGCCTTGAGACACCTGAACCATCTCAAGCTACTGCCATAACAAACGATTCTCCGGATATTTTCGTACTCACCGTTAACCTGCAAGCACAAGTGCAAGACCTTGATACGGAGCCAGCTAACGGTGAAGTTGTGCGGCGGCAGATAACCTCGAACACTCACCGATAACCTCTGTACCGTCCGCACCAACGCAGTGTTAGCTGGCTGTCACACGCCTCATTACTTAACTACCAAGTGTGCGAGCTATTTACCCAATCTACAAGATCTAGAAGATGAACCAAGTCTCCGTTATGATTGACGACCGTTGTAGCTAGTGGAGCATGTAAATGTACAAGATAGTCAACATCAGCCGATGGTGCTAGTGGTAGAGTTTGGGCTACAACTTTTTTAAGACGTGCAGGGTTCATCTCTGCCGTTATGCCAAAGAAATGAATATTAGGATTAAGCTCCTTGGCTGCACTCATATAAGCTCTGGCTTCTTCAAGTAAGTCAACTCTATCATGTCGATAAGTCCATCGAGTCGAACAGAGAGCAACTGGAAGATCATTACGATATGCAACTATATCTATTCTGGGATTTTTAGAGCGAAGATTAAATTGATTGCCTGGAAACAGAATATAGGGATTGACTTCTTCCTGTACTGTAATTTGAGGATCACCGTATCGTGCTAAAAGCTCCGCAATAATCGAGCGGAAAGAGTGTCCTCTAGGGTTGTTGGGCTGAATAGATAGTGCTTTCATGAATATGCCAAGCTCACTACATAGATTCTGCCTGGGAATATTCAGTTTCTGGGCTATGTAATCACCAACAAGCGTTGATTCTTGTAGAGCTTGATTTGGGCTACCATCAGCTAAAAGCTTGTAGTCATTTCTTTCACGTAAAACAGGTTGATTGTAATACTGAACCCAGGTTTTTCTCAGCTCGTCCCATATTTCACAGGTCATAAGCTGCCTAGAAATGGCAAGCCATGCTTCATTGAGTCCCCAACCCTTGCTAGTTAAGTCATTTATGAACGCTTGCACAGCCGCTTCTGCATTGCGATTATTTGTAGGTACTCGTGGCATATTAACTAGATCTAGAACTAACTGCAAACACTTTTTTAGTTGTTGTAAGCACTCTAAATAATTCTCTTCCTACTGATACCGCAACGGGTGGAGGAAAAGCATTGCCAACTTGTCTGTATGCAGCCGTTTTCTTCCCTGAGAAAAACCAACTATCAGGAAAACCTTGAAGCCGAGCGCACATTCTCACTGTTAAACATGGATTGCCATTAAAGTCAGGTTGAGGGGCTGACTGGGCTATTAAATGCCCATTAACTCCTAGAGATTCCCATGCTTTCTTTGCTCTTGTTGGACCAAGATCGGGACCGCCGTGTTTCTTACTACCTCCAACCAGAGTGGGTGCAATTCTATTGGCTTTTTGTTTCCATTCATCAACTTGCTTCCAACCATTCTCAGCCATTAAATCGTATAGAATTTCACCAACAGTAGGAGGGGGTAATCTCCAGAGGGGTGAGACCAAGAAAAATCTGATGCTAAATTTTTCTCAAGGGCGACTAGCACAACACGAGGTCGTAATTGAGAAACACCGTAGTTGCAGGCATTTAATAGCTTCCAAACGGAGGCATAGCCCATCTTGCGAAGTTGCTCTTGCAACTCAGATCTAAAGTCATTAAATCTAGGTTCTAGTAAGCCAGGAACATTTTCGATCATTATTCCTCTGGGCTTTACTTCATCTATGATTTCTAGTGCCACAGGGAAAAGATTTCTTTCATCATCAGAACCGAGTTGCTTACCTGCCTTTGAAAATGGCGGGCAAGGTAAACCCGCTGCTAGTAAATCAACACCTTCAAAGGGTTTTGCATTCCATGTTCTAAGATCTTCTAAATAAACATTAGCTTCTTTAAAGTTTTCTCTGAGTGTCGCCGCACAGTTTTGATCATCATCAACAAGAGCGAGAGGTTGAAATCCTGCTGAGTGTAATCCTAATGCTTGTCCACCAGCACCAGCACACAGTTCAACAGCCGTCAAAGATGTAGAGTTGTTCAGAAAGGGAAGAACAAGTTGCTCTGCCATAGCAGGTTATTCCAGCCACACCACACATTGCGCCTCATTGTACCACCAGAACAGGTGTACGGGCACGACAGATAGCTTGGAAGCACTGTCCCAACAGATAACCTAAAGCCAGCTAACGATCCTGCTGAGCGGCTGCCAGCAGCCTTTGCAACACGACCAAGATCTCCCAACAGTCCGCTCCAGCAGGTTTGTTAGACGGCTGTTTGACTCTCTACAGCACCTTGGTCGATATGTTCC
>JAAUTN010000449.1 GCA_012031415.1 Leptolyngbyaceae cyanobacterium SM1_4_3
GCGACCCTTGCGGTATCTGCGAAGCAGCACGGTGGCGCTATCCAGCTAACAACCCCAGTACAGCGGATTGACCGAAGCCGCTTGGGGTGTTGCAAAAGTAGTCGCAACCGCTGACCGGGAACGTTATGCCGCTGCCAACTCCAATTGAAGAGGGAAATTTTCTTTACGCATCTCAAGAATGTTAAAGATGTAATCAAATGTTTAGTTTATGCTCGGTAAAGTAGATGACTCTTCAAGACTTGATCAATTTAGGTTCGATGATTGGTCTGCTTTTAACTGCTCTAGGTTTATTTTTATCTGTGCAACAGTTCAAACTAAATAGAACCATGCAATACATGGAGTATCTGAGCAAGCCAGAACTGATTGAAATCAGAGCCGCTGTAGAAGAATGGCTAATGTCTTCTAATGATGATGAAGCTCGCATAAAACTTCTTGAAAATAATCACAAACTTCATTCACAAGTTAGAGTGTTTGTAAGCTTCTGTACTCAGATCTCTACTGCTTACCGATTTGGTACAATTCATAAAAAATGGCATTTGATATTTGGTTTCCTTTCATTCCAACCTATTGGGAGAGACTTAGATTTTATACGGTTTGGAGAACTGCTCAAGGCTATGAAATAGGTGGAAACTTTGAGAAATTTACAAAAGAGATAAATAGACATTATGCCAAAAAAATAATGCGATCGCTCGCCGTAGGCTAGGCTGAAGGGTAAGATCTAGTTTTGTGCCATTCTCTACGCTCCAGCAGCTACCGCGTTAAAATTGGTCTGTACTCTCTGACAGCAACTAAACAGATTATGGTAGATCGTTCTAGCCCAACGCCAGCCTCTCTTGAATTGCTGCTTCATGAAATTGAGGCGACTCCCAGGCAGTACTGGACGGATTTACTGGATACCTTGCGCCAATTTCGACAGAGGCTTCCATCAACGGATCTGTCCGTTGTCGATGCTGAACAAGCCCGGAGAAATCAAGCGGCGATCGACCTCCTAGATTCGTGGCTGGATGATACCGAAGATGCATCGGAACATCAGCAAGCTTGGGAATTTCTGAAAACTGCTCTTGATGAGGATCGGTTGTCTGACCGCCCCTTATTTTCATGAGCCGTTTAATTTTGCTGGATTCTGGTCCACTGGGAATGGTTACGAATCCTAAAGCCAAAGGCATTCCCCTTGATTGTCAACTATGGCTAAAATCCCTCTTACGACGCGGAGAAAGGGTCGCCATCCCCGAAATTTCAGATTATGAAGTTCGCCGTGAACTCCTTCGCGCGAATTTGTTGCGAAGTTTGCGTCGGCTTGACAATTTAAAACAAACTCTCAATTACATTCCGATTCAAACAGATACTATGCTTCTGGCGGCTGAATTGTGGGCAGAAGCGAGGAAAACTGGACAGCCTACCGCAGATGCTAAAGCGTTAGATGGGGATGTGATTTTGTCTGCCCAAGCCCGTCTTCTCTGCAATGAGGCGACAGAAGTAGTCGTTGCGACAACGAACGTGGCTCATCTAACTCGGTTTATTACAGCGTCGGATTGGCAATTCATTGTGTGAATTTATTGATCAGTGATCACGGCATAACAACCCGGTTGGAGCGGACTGGCAAAGTTAATCGGTTTGTGTCAAAGGTTATCGGCAGCCGCTCAACCGGAACGTTATGCCGCCTCAGTTTTCGGTGGGGACGCATTTCAAGGCTATTGGTGAGGTATCTACAGCTAGAGCCTAAGCAATAGTTTTAGTTGCCAAAAAATTTTCTTCAATTTTTACTGGAACAATTGACATGGATTTACAAGGTTTGAAGTGGACTAAAAACGTAAGGCGTGGTGATGGTGCGTGGGCATATTCACAATTTAAAGTTTCTGATCTGTTCAAACTGGCATGGAAAGATGATGAAGCTAATGCCAATAAACCTGAAAAGGGCGATTTGATTTTGCTCAGACAACAAGGATATGTCACTCATCTAGTCAAAGTTCTGGACTACAGGGCTGAACGTGAAGTTTGGAAGGGTGATTACGACATTTACCGAATCGTTGAGGTACTTTGGACTATCGATTTTAGTAATCCACCTGTGTCAGCAAAAGCGGAGGCAATGTTTGATTATTCAGAAGTTCTCGATTATCGAAGTGGGAATGTGATGGAATTAGAGAGCTTGCCCACTTTCAGACAGCGTTGGGATGATGATGGCGGTTTAGGAGGGTTCCAAACCTACATCCAGAATTTATTGGCGTTGTCAACCGATGGCTGAGATCCCTGCTAAGCCCGTGTTATGCTATCAGCAGGTATAAGGAAACAGCTATGACTGCTTTAGTACAAGAACTTTTAGATACCTTCGACCGCCTGACAGACTTAGAACGATTAGATTTGGTATTAGAGATTCTGAAGCGGACGGTTTACCTAGATTTTCCACCCTTGTCTGATGAAGATTTGGTTCTGAACGCTGAGGAACTTTTTTTAGAATTGGATGAGCAGGAAGCCCTGTATGAGTAGCCCCGAGCGTGGTGAAGTTTGGCTAGTTGATCTGGGTTATGTAGCGAAAGTCAGACCATGTTTGGTAATCAGTATTCCTGCTCTTAATCAAGATCTGCATTAGTGACTCTAATTCCACATACAACAAGTCTACGCGGTTCAAGGTTTGAGGTGCAAATCAAAATTAAGTTTCTTCGAGAAGGAGCCTTTGACGTACAAAACGTAATCACAATTCCTCATGCAAAGCTTTTACGTAAATTGGGCAGTTTAACATCTGAGCAAATGGTAGAAGTTGAGGATGTGCTGCTTTTCTGGTTAGGGTTTGAAGAGACCGATCCTGAAGAAGACGAAGAGTAGTCGATGTGTTAGCTGTGACGGCAGCATAACAACTCCAATGCACCCGACCGCCGAGAGGTTATCTGTGAGTGGGTTATCTGCGGCGGACGGTTGGGAACGTTAGCTGGCTCCGCACAGAGTCTTTTACACTCGTTCTTGAAGGTTGAGGGTGAGTGCCAGAGCGTTCAGGAGACTATGGTTGCGACCGTTGTTTGAGGTTAGTAGTGGTGGTGCAAGGCGCTCAGGAGATAGTGGTGGAGGCGATGGTGAAGGGCGACCCTTGCGGTACCTGCGAAGCAGCACGGTGAGTGCGAGAACGCCCAGGAGGTTGTTGGTGAGGAGTATTGCGAGATTATCGGGGCGTTGCTCAGCTAACAACTCCAGTGCAGCGGATTGACCGAAGCCGCCTGGGGTGTTGCAAAAGCAGTCGCGACCGCTGACCGGGAACGTTAGCTGGAAGCCCAAGAGTCTCTGCTTTCCATACATGGGGTCGCTGAGAGTTACCGATAGTGTAGATTGGTTAAATGAGGTTGTCTCAAGAACCTTAGTTTTCCAAAACTCGGAGTTGCTTTGCTATGCTCCAAAGGCTGTATGTACACAATTTCAGGTGTCTGGAGAATTTTGAATTCTCCCTTAAGGAAATGTCATCCGCACTTTTAATTGGAAGAAATGGTGTGGGTAAATCAACCATTGCTACTTCCCTAGAGCTATTTCAGAGCATTGGTCGAGGTGTAAATAGAGTTGGGCAACTAGTTCAACCCAAAGATTTTCCCCCCAACAGATCTAGTGTGCCAATTCGATTTGAGGTAGAGGTACTGCTTGAGAACAAGTTTTACAAGTATGTGCTTGCATTGGAATTACCAGAAGGCTTCAGAGAACTTCGAGTATTTGAAGAACAATTGTTAGTTTCAGGAGAGCCAGTTTACTCTAGAAAAGAAGCCCAAGTCACTCTTACTTCACGAAATCGAGAGGCTCAATTCTTAGTAGATTGGCATCTTATTGCTCTTCCAGTGATCCAAGAACAATCAGAAACTGATCCGCTCCGTATTTTCAGAACTTGGCTTGCACGGATGATTATTCTAGCTCCAATTCCGAGCTTGATAACTGGAGACTCCAACGGTGAAACTTTGGAGCCAAAGAAAGATGGCTCAAATTTTGGAGAGTGGTTCTCAGGCTTGCTGAGTCGCTATCCTGCTGCTTATAAAGAGATAGACAAATATCTCCAAGCAGTAATGCCTGATATTAGCGATATTCAAAATGAATTGATTGGCAAAGACTTCAAGAGTATGATCGTCAGGTTTGAAAAAAACAGTACAAACTTGACTATTGAATTCAAAGATTTATCTGATGGGGAGAAATGCTTCTTCCTCTGTGCAGTTGTCCTAGCTGCCAACAAATACTACGGTCCACTTTTTTGTTTTTGGGACGAGCCTGATAACTACCTTTCTTTATCAGAGGTTGGACATTTTGTTGTTTCACTACGACGCTCTTTCAAAAATAATGGGCAACTTTTAGCAACCTCGCACAATGAAGAGGCTATCCGGAAATTTTCGAGCGAAAACACTTTTTTGCTTGATCGAAAAAGCCATCTAGAGCCAACGTTGATCCGATCGCTGAGCGAAGTATCTATTAGTGGCGATCTTATAGATAGCTTAATCCTTGGTGATACAGAATTATGAGCGTTAACAAGTACTTGCCACATATTCTTGTGTTGCCCGAAGATGAGGCTGACTCAGATATAGCAAATGGGTTTTTGCTTCATCCTCAACTGAATGCACGATCAATTCAAGTTTTGCCCTATGTTGGTGGATGGAAAGTAGTAGTAGAGAAGTTCATAACAAACTTTATACCTACAATGCGCCAGTATCCAAATAGGTGGTTTGTATTACTTATTGATTTTGATAGAGAAGAAGATCGCCTTGATTACATAAAGCAACAGATTCCAGATGATGTAAAAGACAGAGTATTTGTCCTTGGAGCCTTATCTAACCCAGAGGAATTAAGGAGTAGCCTTGAGAAGAGTTTGGAAGCGATTGGAGAATCTCTTTCAGCCAATTGTTCTGATAATACTGATGGATTATGGGGGCATGATCTTCTCAGGCATAACAAAACTGAGTTGGAGCGTATGATTTCTTCTGTCAAGCCGTTTCTTTTTAATCAAGCTAGATAAAGCCTTGCACTTAGTTACTGGCTACAGCCAATGTCTATGTATCAGCTTACAGAGTGGTGCTACGAAACATCCAGCTAACAATCCCAATGCACCCGACCGTTGGGAGGTTATCGGTTGAACGTTTAAGGTTATCTGCGGCGGGTGATTGGGAACGTTAGCTGGCTAAGTTATCGGTAGGACAGCATCACGAAAATTGTTTGTTGGTATTCAATATCAAGAAATCTTAAGGATCTAGACAGTGCAAAGTTATTGATGCCCCTCAATAGTGGCATCAATCTGCTGAATCAAGCATAACCAGAGGTACAGATTACTCGATTCTGTCGGCAAGTAATTGAGGCAGAAGTAGAGCGGGTCTACT
>JAAUTN010000450.1 GCA_012031415.1 Leptolyngbyaceae cyanobacterium SM1_4_3
ATAATAGGTATATTTGGGAACTAGCACATAGAACATTATCACAGCCCAATAGTAAGCCACTGCAATGTGTTGCGCGATCGCGCGATCGATCCAATGGCGATCACCTCCTAGAGATTCCATAATCAACAGATGATGGAGTTCATTCCAGGTTTCAGCGAAGTGAACTTTCAACAAATCCGCTCTGCGCCACCAACCAAGCGTTTCATAGAGATGCAGCACTGACAGATAAGAAAAGTAAGGCACACGGGCAATGGTTTCCAGCACATAGAATCGCGCGTAGGAACGATTACCGTAGATGACATCAACAACAAATACGAAAAAACTAACAATCATTCGCATTAACAATTTCATAGTGAATCCCTCCGCAATAGAACATGATTAAATCAGCGTATGCGGTTGGCGAGAGGCTTTCAACTAAATTGGCGATCGCCTCCCAATTCAACCAAAACTTTAACCTTTGATTCCTGACTAGAAAGGATATTGATGATAAAGAGTTCCTGCTGATCCAGCTTTTTACCACTATCAATGTTGAAGATGCGCTTCCAGAAACCACAATCGTTTGTCGATCGCCCGTGAGATCTCGATGAAGAGATCGTTGGTGTCCATATCACCAAGCTGATTGGTTGCATCGATATTCTGGCGGAGGGATTTAGCATAAATTGCTAGACGATCGGCAAGCGCAGCAACGTGCTCCATGCCATCAACCGCATTGAAGGGATATTCAGGGAGTTCCGATCGCTCAGCCGCAATTCGAGCCGTTCCCAATGCTTTACCCCCTAATGTTGCAATTCGTTCAGCAAGCAGATCGATAAATTCTTCAACCTCTGTAGCAATTTCGTCAAATAGCTCATGCAGTTGATAAAAATTTTGACCTTTGACATTCCAATGGGAATACTTAATTTGGGTCTTCAAATCGATCGCAGTAGCCAAGCTTTGGTTCAGTAAAGCATTCACTTGTGATCGGACTTCTGTGGGAAGATCAATTCGAGTTGAGTAGGTCAATGATTGTGCAGTATTTTTTTGATGGGTTATTGCAGTCATAGGTTTTCCTCCAATAGATCATATGCCAACGAGAAAGTGATTCATTCAATAGCTTTAAGAAATTATTTGCGCCAGTAATTATTGGCAGCGGCGATCGTGGCAAACTCAGTGGCAACCGTTTGTCCTACAGCAATCAACATCATGGCATCGTTACCATAAACCTCTCGTAGCTGTTTGCGCTTCTCTTCATCGGGTTGAGTCAGTTTAATAATCAGTCGCGCCATTGTCATGGCTAATTGCCGTCCTTCCTCAGGTGTTTCGGTGATCAACGAGTTGTTAGGAACCAGTGCAATCGTATCCATTGTTTGTTCTCCTGCGAGTTATAAGAGCGATCGCTGAAGGTAGTAATCTTGGTTATCTACTGGGTTTACTGCTCTGCTATTTCACGATCAACACCAGACGCTCTGGTGAGTAGTCTGCACCTTCCAGCATTAATTGAGCCACAACTTCATACGCCTCTATCCACGCTTGCTGCACATCAGGAGTCCAGGCTGAACCCAGACTTGCCTCAAAAGCTTTAAGCAAACTGCTGCCTACCATTGGATAGTGTTGCGGCAATACACCGTACTGGATGTGTCGAGTGCCTAAGCCTCTCAATGCACTGCTTAAGACATCTGGTTTACGCAGGTTATTGACGGTAAAGACGAGAGATTGAAACAGTTGTTTGCGCTGCTTTTCCATGTTAGTATTGGCGAACAAAGGCTGGACCTCTGGATAGTCCGTAAATAGCACTGTGTAGAACTGTTTAGTCACCTCCGAACTGTTTGCTTTAATCTGAGCAAAGCTGCTCTCTAGCAATTCAACATTGAGAGCCATTCAATTTTTCTCCGTCTTAAAAAATAATTGAAGGTAGAAACGCCCCTTGTGGTTGGTTGTAAAGACCCAGACTCATCAACGTCAGCGGTTGAACCACACGCAATCCATGCTGCAAACACCAGCGGAACAACTCACCATTGCGCGTGGGAAGCAGAAAGCCAGCTCCTTCAAAGGTTCTTGCAGCACCAATCAAAGCTTTGAGATCCGCATTGCTTTCACCCACTGCATGACCAAAGAATCCAATCAGCGTGGCATAGCCCGTAATGCGATCGCCATTCTCAACCACAGTGGCAGTTCCCTGTTGAATCGCGTGTTGCAGTGCATGCCTCCGATCAAAGCCATGCACTCGCTGGCAAAGGCGATTGCAAACCACTAAATCCGCTGCGGCGGCAGGACGAACCGTATGACCCAGAATGGCGATCGCTAAGGGCGAACCTTGCAGATTTGCTAACGGTTCCTGCACATTAAATTCCAACTTGATATAGAGCGACAAAGCACGGTTGTGAAATGCTGCCTGGACTAAGCGCACGCCTGCGTACCTTTTTGTTGAGCACGCTCCAGTACAGCTTCCATTAGGCGTCTTCCAACGTTAGCGTTTTGAATGTGAGACTTAACGGTGATAGGACCGACTCCAGCAATTACAGACTCTTCCCACAGAAAGTTACTGCCCACAATTTGTCCTTCGGATTCCGCCACGACGGAGTAAACGCCTGGGTGGGAAAACAACATCGCCATCATGCGTTGGGTCGTTTCAGGCAACGGAAAATCAGATGGAAAGCCATGCTGCTGAGAAATCTGTTAGAAGGCTTCGTAGCAGATCTCGCCGCAAGCTTGAGCATCCGTGGAACTGCCTGCGCGTAGGGTTAAGAAAGCTCTAGTTCTCGTGATAGTCATAAACGCAACTCCTCCAAGGGTCTGAATGATGCAAAATCTGTCCACCTCTGAATTTTTTGTTGATGCATTTGAGTGTCCGGTCAGTTCACTGGATCTTGCATCGTTAGAACCGGATTTCTAATCCGGGGTGAGGTAGCGCAAGCAACAATCAACTGAAAATTTAGAGGTGGAAAGTTTTTGTTTGTAGCATTCACCCTTCATCGAAAGTAGGCGTGATGCCAAGACCAACAAAGCTGTAAGAAAAATAATCCCATCGTCAACACGACAACACTGAATAATGACAGTGAGAACACTAGAAAAACACCAACAAATTCCATGAGTTCCTCCAGATTAGAAATAGGTATCTTTGGCATAAGGAGCACACCAAAGCGTCACTTGCAAAGTGATTGATTTGAACCAGGCTTGATGCATCTTTTCAACGTCTTCCGCGCTGTGTCCCTTGTTTGACAAAAATGGCTTAACGGTGGCTGTGATCGGGTAAATAAAGGCAATCATGTACCGCATCCCAATATGAGGAGCAGCTTCAACGTGATCGGTCTGGTTTTTCTTGGCGTAAGTGTGGCGCAGACCAATTTCCTGCTGATAGTTCAGCCAATCCTGGTCATAGGGACGATTGCAGGTGTCTAGAATCCATTGAGCGAAACGGTTGCGAACAGCAGTTAAGTAGTCGGAGTTGAGCTGCCCTGCATTGCTGAAGTAATAGGCAAGATGCGAATTGGCAGCAACAAAGCCGTACCAAACATCCAGCACCGCAGATATTTGGTCTTCTAACACTTCTCCTGCCATCCGCAGATATTTCTCATCTTCATCGGTAAACAAAACGGTCTGTTTGAGCAGTTCTAAGTCGTTGAGTGTCAACGGTGAATGAGCGGCTTGTTCAGTGCCAAAGGTGTAACCTGCGATCGCGTTCATAGATCAATCTCCTTGTAATGAGTAAATAGTGGATGAAAATGAAGTCAGACAAAATGCTTTAAGAATTGGCTGATCAGGGCATCAGTAAAGAAAAACCATGACCGCAATTACTTAGGACTCCTAAATAATTACATTTCTATCAGCGGTCTGTCAAGGGAGTTGTGAAAGAATCTTTGCTTAGATGCTTATCCCCCTTTTGTCTAACAACAAGAGCTAAAAGCCCTGCTACTGTTGCGTTTTGCTCCTTTGCTATTAGAAAGTAAAAAGAGTAATCGCACTTTCGCCCAGTGCTACCGTTGCAAAGCCACAAGAGGTTGCAATCATTAGCACTGTAGTTGCAACAGCTATCATCAGCCTAGAGAGCAAATTAGAAGTCTGTAAGCAGTAGTTGAAGCTAAATTGAGGCTGATTAAATACCTCTAACTTCATCTACTCAAAATGTATAGAGTTTGAATGCTTGATGTCTTTCAGATTCCTACGACGTTTTATCAGATTCTTATGGAGTTAGCGAACTTGCTTTGATGTCATTCCTGGGAATTGCTTAAACTGTTGCCTCAAATGACTTCGACTGAGCGGCACAATTTAGCGTTGTGGTTAGTTCTCGCCCCAGAGTCGAGGGGCAGAATCAGGATTGATATTTTTAGCGGCACGATTTAGCAAGGTGCGTTGCCAATTCGGTGCTAACAAGGGACAACTTGCCAGTTCAGCCGCTGCTTCTCGATTATTCAAATCGTGGTGCATAATTTGGTTTGCCCGTGTGATCGTCCACTGTGGGAAAGGGCGATCGCACAATACAAGTTCCATCCCTGCTTCAACCGCGCCTTCTTTCAGTACACGGAAATACCAACCGGTCTGTCCAATGCACTGAACTTGTAATGCTAGATCCCGGATTCGCCAGCGACGCGATAACTTCCAGCACGGCTGGCGAGGTTGGGATACTTGAACCTGAGCTTCACCAATGTCATAGATATCTCCAATGCACACAGACGCTTCAGTTTGATCGGTAATTGTAAAATTTTCCCCAAAGGCTCCGTGGGGAGGGTGGGCAAATTCAAACGTACTTGCCAGGAGGGATAGTGTTCAGCCGCATACACCAGCACCGCTTTTTCAACACCGCCATGACGTTTGAGATCGGCTTGACCATCTCCGGCTAAATTGGTGCTTCCAAGCCAGATCTTCCCCTGAACTGGTTCTTTGAAGAATCCAGTAGACCAGGAACGATCCATTGGGTCGGGTGCATCCGCAGTACCAAGCAATTTAGGTAATCCAACCTGAATCGAGAGAATTTGGGCAACCATGCAACCCTCCGTGTTAGTATCTTAAATAGTTAGTACTCCTAAATACTGAAAGAAAATTTGCCTGTGTGTCAAGTTACTTTTCTGATTAAAGCTAGTCTTCAGATTTAAGTTTCAGTTGGCAAGAGCGATTAAAGTGAGAAAACGCAGGTGAATCCTTAGCTTTGGAGAATAGCCAATAATTGCTGTAGTAGACTTCTTCAAGAATAAGGGGGATATGGCACTCTAGAGAGAGTCGGGTTGCTTATCGAGTCATGAATCACGCCTACTTTAATCGCATTCTCCATCTGCTTCAACAACGCCCTAAACAGGG
>JAAUTN010000451.1 GCA_012031415.1 Leptolyngbyaceae cyanobacterium SM1_4_3
CAACTGACTTTGATGAACTACAAGGAATGGTTGCTCAATTACCCCAATGGCAAGGTTCTCTCGAAGATGCCACAGTAGTGTTTGATGGCATTGCGGTAATCGCAGTCCGATTTGGACGTATAACTTTCGTGATTTTGGCATCTTTAAAGCTTTGGAATTTTGGAATCCCGAATCTGGCAAATTCAAAACACATCCTTAATTTCTTGATGCACTCTGTGTTCCTGTGGTGACTCTGGCTATGGTTAATCTTCAACTCTGTCAACTTGATATTCCGTCTGGTCAACGGTTGCTGATTCGGAACCTCGATTGGCAACAATTTGAGCGCATTTTGGAACGAACTCGGCGAAACCCGCTCTTCTCGCATTGCCTACAGCCACGGCACATTAGAAATTAGAATGCCCACCCCGGAACACGAAGTTGATAAAGAACTCATCGGCGATCTGGTCAAAATTCTATGGATGAGCTAGAAATTGACTGCGAATGCTTTGGGTCTACCACGTTCAAACAAGAAAACATGGACAGTGGGATTGAACCCGATCAGTGCTTCTACATTCAAAACCAGGCACAAATGCGAGGAAAACGGCGCATTGACTTGACCCTTGATCCTCCTCCTGATTTGACAATTTGAGGTAGATGTCATCCTCAAAAACCCAACTCGATGCCTACATTGCCCTCGGTGTGCCTGAACTTTGGCGCTACGAGAAGAATCAACTCAACATCTACACCCTTCAAGCAGATCTCTACCAACGAGTGGATGTCAGTCCTACTTTCCCGGCATTGCCAATTTTAGACTGGGTAGCAGACGTGCTTGAGCAAAGTGTGGCGATCGGCAGAAGCCCAGCACTACGAGCCTTCCGCAAGAAAATCCAAACTCTAAAATCCGAACTTTAGAATCTGAAACTTCAAACAACAGCAGTATGGCAATCAGCAACCACGAGCGAGTCGGCAGATCCTTAAAGCTCCTTCATGAGGGACTCTATCCCTACTTTGAGCGAGAGATGGAGGCTGCTTACACGAAGCAATGGCCCCTACGGGCTGCTGCTTACTTTGATAAAAGCAGCGATGTTGTTCAAAAGAGCCTCAAGGCAGACCTCTACGACTTCCTCAAGTTTATGTGGAATGAGTGGAACGATGTCTTCCGCAAAACTCTGGGTAAAGCTGAGCGCAGCCTCCTCTCTGAATGCCAGGATATTCGCAATACTTGGGCACATAACTCTACATTCTCGACCGATGATGCTTACCGCGCTCTCGATAGTGTGGCTCGCTTGCTCTCTGCCATCTCTGCCCCTGAAGCAGATCAGGTTGAAAAGCAAAAACAAGAACTGCTTCGCGTTCGCTTTGAAGATCAGGCTCGCCGCGAAACTCGTCGAGCTGCTGTAGCTCCGACTGAAGGTCAGCCTCTATCCGGGTTAAAACCTTGGCGCGAAATTACCACCCCTCACCCCGATGTCGCGTCGGGTCGTTTTCAGCAAGCCGAATTTGCCGCCGACCTCTGGCAGGTCTATTTAGATGAAGGTTCTGACGAATACCGCGACCCCACTGAGTTCTTTCGGCGTACCTACATTACCGAAGGACTTACAGCAACTGCTTACAAATGCCCTACGACGATTGAGCGGTAACGGTGGAGATCCAGTAATTGAACTGCAAACGAACTTTGGTGGTGGCAAAACCCACGCAATGCTGGCACTCTATCATCTTTGCAATGCGCTAGAGATTGCTGATCTGCCTGGAATGGAGCCGATCTTTCAAACCGTTGGAGTGAACCGCCCTCCCCAAAACGTCAATATTGCCGTTCTTGTTGGTCAAAAACTTCAACCTAGTGGAATTACCCCTTACAAACCTGAACATAGTAGCCAAAATCGACCAACCATCAAAACTTTGTGGGGTGAATTGGCGTGGCAACTGGGAGGTGCAGAAGGCTACGAATTAGTCCGAAGCGCGGATGAAACCTCTACCAATCCTGGCGATGCACTTAAAGTATTAATTCAACCGTTTTGCACCTTGCCTAAATTCTGATCGATGAGTGGGTTGCCTACGCTCGTCAACTTCATGACCAAAGCGATGTTGCAGGAGGCAGTTTTGATACCCAGTTTACGTTTGCCCAAGCTCTTAGTGAGTCTGCAAAGAATGCAAAAGAGACGTTACTGGTGGTGAGTATCCCAGCCTCTAGAGATTGAAAAAGGAGGAGAACGGGGACATGAAGCGACAGAGAGATTAAAAAATTCAATTGGTCGGGTTGAATCTCCCTGGCGACCCGCTAGCGCCGAGGAAAGCTTTGAGATTGTGCGGCGACGGCTATTTCAAACCACAACTGACCCTAATCTTTTTGTTCAACGGGATGCTGTTGTCCGAGCATTTTCTGAGATGTATCGCACTCAAGGACAAGAGTTTCCGTCTGAATGCAAGGAAGGTGACTATGAACGGCGGATGCGTGACGCTTACCCGATTCATCCAGAGCTGTTCGATCGCCTCTATTCAGATTGGTCGAGTCTCGATAAATTTCAACGGACTCGTGGTGTGCTGCGCCTCATGGCAAAAGTGATTCATTCCCTTTGGGAACGAAATGATCAAAGTTTGATGATCATGCCTGCCCATGTGCCAATGGATGACCCGCAGGTTCAATCCGAGTTGACTCGCTACCTAGATGACAACTGGATTCCCGTCATTGAGAAGGACGTAGACGGTGCAAACTCTCTTCCTCTAGCAATTGACCGACAGAACCCTAACCTGGGACGCTATTCTGCCTGTCGTCGGGTGACACGTTCGATTTACATGGGTTCTGCTCCTACTCTCCGCGCTGCAAATCGAGGACTCGAAGACCGAAGGGTAAAGCTCGGCTGCGTTCAGCCAGGAGAAAGCGTTGCCACTTTTGGCGATGCCCTGCGTCGATTGACTGATCAAGCCACCTACCTCTACATCGACGGAAATCGCTACTGGGTTTCGACTCAACCCAACGTTAACCGTACAGTTCAAGAGCGAGCAAACCAATTGCTCGACGATCGTTACCTGGTTTGGAAAGAGATTACCGATCGCTTGGAAGCCTTTAATAAGAAAACAGGCGATCGAGGTGAATTTTCTAGAATTCACATTGCTCTTGAATCTACAGCAGACATCCCTGACGAGCCTAATCTTGGTATTCGGCTCGTGGTTCTTGATCCACAGCATCCCCATGTCCGTCTTAGTGAAGACAGTCCAGCTCGACAATGGGTTGAGGATGCCCTTCAGTACAAAGGCAGCAGCCCTCGCTACTACAAAAATACTCTTCTCTTTCTCGCTCCAGACAAAGCTAAAATCGAAAATCTGGAAAGGAATGTTGCTCAATATCTTGCCTGGGAATCAATTCTGGCTGATGACAAGAAGCAAACTCTCAACCTCGACAATTTTCAACGTAGTCAGGCAGAAACTAAGCGAGATGCTACAAAGAAGGATGTCGATAATAATCCTTTGTGACACCTATCAGTGGCTTCTCATACCTACACAACCAGATGCCCAGGGTGGTATCGATGGAAGGAGACCCGACTGCAAGGACAGGATTCGCCTTTCATTCGAGCCAGTAAAAAAGCTGTGTATGAAAGTGATCTCCTCGCAACTTATGCTGCTACAAATTTACGGCTAGAAGCACTGGATAGATATCTATGGAAAGACACTAATCACCTCGATCTGAAACGCCTCTGGGAGTACCTTGCCCAATATCTTTACTTTCCTCGACTGAAGAATGAAAACGTTTTGCTTGAAGCTATTCATGATGGCGTTACGTCAACTATATGGAGTGAGAGCTTTGCTTATGCTGAAGGCTTTGATGAAGAAACAGGAAAGTATCGTGGTCTCCGAGTAGCGACAGGGATTAATCCAAGCATCAGTACCCAAAGCTTACTCGTGAAACCCGAAGTCGCTCAGCAACAGTTCGATGCTGAGAAGTCCCAAGCAACCCTAATTAATCCTGGAGGAACCACAAAGACCGTAGATGAGACTCCATCAGGAGGAGATTACCCATCTGATACTCCTGATCATGATGGCAAAAATGGTGACTCCGACAACGGAGCAAGAGGGAATCAAACACCCGTACTCCGTCGTTTTTACGGTAATGTTGATATCGATGCTATGCGGGTAAATCGAGATACTCCAGCGATCGCCAATGAGGTTATTCAGCATCTAACATCGCTTAACGGCGCGAGAGTTAAAATCACTCTTGAAATCGAAGCTGAAATCCCTGAAGGTGTGCCCGATGATGTAGCTCGTACTGTGATGGAAAACTGCCGGACACTTAAGTTCAACAGCCAGTCCTTTGAGCAGGAATGATGTGAAGAAAAGCTACTTAACCACCACAAAGAATCTACCACTCCTTCCCCAACAACGCCCTTCTCGGCGGGAAATGACAAAAGCCTCTACCCAGTGTGCTCCACGATAGCTTGTGGACTCCCAACGCACACCGGGGTCACTCGATTTGTCGAAGCCACCTCGCAATTGGTTTGCTTGTGCTGCCTCGTTATCAGTGTTTACAATCTGCCACCTCACCTCAAAGTCTGGAGATGCGTATAGAATTCCATTGGCATTTCTCGCTTCAAAGCGAATCCACCGATCCTTCTCGACTATTTGTCCAGATTGTAACGTTCTAACTCCTTGACTATCAAAACGTTCCAAATACTCAATTGCAGCAACAAACACTGAAAAACGCTGACGAATAGTCCAGGGAAGTTTTTCTACATGTGGCAGTTTGGGGGATATAAAGCTGTCTAGGAAGCTGGCTCCTCTAACCAAAACTGCATTTACTATATCCCTATAGCCTGTAGCTTTAATGAGTGAAGATGATTCTGAAAAAGTCGCTACGGTATCCACTTCTCCCTTGGCAAACTCATCGCCAAATACTCTTCTCCACTTTCGGATACTCTCGCTTCTCTCATTCTCTTCATAGGCATCATCAATCCACTCTCGATACCTATGAATACATTCCCTAAAATTCTCGTACTTCTCCTGATCCCAGTGACGATTAAAGGTTTCTGACGTTAGAACAGGATTTCTCACTACAGGCATATAAGAATTAGCCTGAAGATAGTCATCCAATCGACCAATCAAGGTTTTCAAAGATGTAGGAAGATCGCAAAAGAAATGCTCTTGAAAGCTCTGATCTAAACTACTGACACAGTTACCTATAGAACCCATTTGAGATCTCAGGAAGAGGCTGCAAGCCTCTTCAGCATAAGCCTGACAAAGCAGAGGTTGATTTTAGTTTCTGCATGAGATAGCGTTCGCTCAAAGTTCTTTACTAGACT
>JAAUTN010000452.1 GCA_012031415.1 Leptolyngbyaceae cyanobacterium SM1_4_3
CCGCTCTACTTCTGCCTCAATTACTTGCCGACAGAATCGAGTAATCTGTACCTCTGGTTATGCTTGATTCAGCAGATTGATGCCACTATTGAGGGGCATCAATAACTTTGCACTGTCTAGTCAACAACAGTTGGGAACGAATTGGCATTATCCAGGACTCCACTCAATTTAGCCTCAGCCGTGATGCTGTGTTTGTTTAGAAAAACCGTAGGGTGGGCAGTGCTCACCCAAAACTTGCTGTTTCCATGATTCAGCGCGTGTGAGCAGCATTCACCTGACGAACTTGTCCACCTGACTCGCTACTTTTGTAGGTTGGGTTGAGTCCACGAAACCCAACCTGTTTGGAATTGTTGGGTTTCATACTTCAACCCACCCTACGCAACTGATTAGCCAGACGTTTTTACCCGATCAAAACATCGTTGTGGCGCGAAGTGCCACAACGATGGAATTTTATTTCAGTGTAATTCTCTTCATTTTCACAAGACGAGGTTAACCTCCATGAAATTTCAACATCTTCCATCCGTTCAGATCGAGTCCGTTCCCGTGTCTAACCCACTACCACGCCCCAACCTGATTGCGCGTTGGGATATCGAAGATGGCAAGTTGATCTGCCGCTGGATTATGGACGATACCGCTCCGGGAGCACCCCGCAATCAGTTCACATAAAGACGCGGAGATGTAGGAGGTAGAAAGATTCGTGGCACTTTCACAAATCATCTTTTTCACAAATCAAAAAGGATTGCTATATAGGCTTGTCATAGTTATTTTCAATGAAGTCAAAAACTTCCACTAGAAGAGGAGGTGCATTAACTGGAAAATTATCGAGCGAATTGATTGTCAACCGTGCAAGGTCAATTAGCATTTGGATCAGAAGCGGATCGCGCCATCTCCTCATATCCAAACGGTTTAATCCTTAATTCTGTATCAAGTGTCTGAAATTGCCTTGACCAGTAGGAACGAGATTCCTCAGCAATATTGAAATAGCTAAACGCAATCCCTGAAACTCTAACAAAGGACAAAAACAATGGGCTACTGATCCAACGAAGATAAGAACTAGAATCTAGCCCTGTTGGGTTGATTGCTGCTGCTGTGAACAAAACAACCCAACCTCTAGCCGTCGTTAATCTGTTAGCATCATGGGTTTCATTTGGAGCCGTGAGAAATAAATCGCTGGGCGTTATGTCCCAAGTATGATTGTTGAGTTGATATTGTCTACCCCCTTGCTCCAAATAAATAAGCTGCAAAAACTCATGGCTGTGGGGTGCTATTTTTAACAAAATGTGTTCACCGTCAAGCCGTTGAATTTCGATACCAAAAGCATCCGGCTCTGAGGGAGAAAAAGATAGAGGTTTTTTAGTCACTTTACGACGCTCAAGGCTTAAGAATTTTCGGGCTAGCTACCAATACCCTAAATCCCTGACGTTCAACCTTCAGTCTACTGCCCAATGCTTTAGAGTCAGCCTAACGGTGCCCATCACCCGCCGCAGATCACCTGTCGATCTCAACCAATAACCTTGATACGGTCGGGTGCATGGGCGTTGTTAGCTTGCGCTGCTAGTTTCCGCTGATTTCGACTAACGCTTCACCTGCTCGTAAAAGATCTAGTGCTTCTGGTAAAGTAGCGCTCAAAATCTCTCGCAACCGAGCATTTGAAGTATTTCCACACGTCAGCCAGATAATTTGTGGTGGTGATCCAAGACGATCAACTAGGTTAACAAAGTCGCTGTCTTTAGTCATGAAGATAACTCTTTGAGCCTTTGCTGCCTCAAAAATCTCAGGGTCTTCAGCATCTCTCAAACCAATATCACGTAAAGCTAATGCTGTTATTCCAAAAGTACTGGTGATCCAAGTTGCAATCGCAGGTGACAGATGTGCGTCTACCCAGATCGTCATGCCACCAATACCGGGTGATTAAGCTTACGCGAGGCGTATAGAAGTGCTGCTTTCAAATCATCTGCCTCCAAATCGGGCATTTCTTCTAAGATTTGCTCAGCACTCAGTCCAGCCGCAAATAAGTCCAGTACATCTGATACCCGAATTCTCATACCTCGAATGCAAGGGCGACCCCCACACTGTTTTGGATTAATCGTAATTCTTCTAAGCAAGTCTGACATACGGCTGCACTCCAGGATGAATCTTTATCTCGGTATAGGTAAATTGAACACTGCTTATCCCAAGCCTTACTAAAAACCTGCTGACTTTCCATTACATTTCAACCAATTGTCAACTTCTGAATGATTCTGAAAGAGCTTAGTTGTCTCCCCTTCAAATTCAAATTCATTAGGATTAACTACTTTGTAGGTGTACCAAAACTCTTTACAACCAGGATAAGGTGCGCCATCGTCATATTCACGTTCGTATTCAACTGATATTCCATCATCAAAATGGTGAACTCGCCTCGTTATCTCAATAGTGCTACCTGTGGCATTGCGTTTTGTCTCTGATTGAGAGTCGCTGCTCACAATCTTGTAAGGGCTGGCTGCACCCTCAATTGCTTTAACGTAGTCAACAAGACGCTTCATAAATGACTATTTACCTTGTTACCTTGTTCAGAAACTTTACTCTATTATCTCACAGACACCTTTGAGGTGGTGCCCCCACCAATAACCCAGCCAGCTAACGGTGCGGTTCAGCGGCGGCAGATAATCTTTGCCACCCTACTAGCAACTTCTATCCGTCCGCTGCAACCGAATTGTTAGACCGCGCTGTTTGCCAGACTTAGAATCACTCCAGAGGATTTTGCCATGTAGGAATTGGTAAACTATAACTACAGAATCAGAAGATCAAAGACAAATGCTTAAAAACTCCCCAATCATTAGCTCAACCCCTGAAATTATGGGCGGCACTCCAGTTTTTGCTGGTACTAGGGTTCCTGTTCAAACGCTTCTGGACTATCTCAAAGCGGGAGAATCGATCGATGATTTCTTAGATGGATTTCCAACTGTGACGAAAGAGCAGGTCATCGCCTTACTTGAAGAGGCTGGAAAACAGCTTGTTGGCGTGGTGGCATAGCATGAAGCTCCTGTTGGACGAGTGTATTGATCGCAAGCTTGCGAGAGAATTTCCTGGCTATGAGGTTAAAACAGTTCCACAAATGGGGTGGGCAGGGATTAAGAATGGGCAACTTCTTGCCCTTGCAGAATCAGAGTTTGATGTATTCATTACAGTTGATCGCAACTTGTCATTTCAGCAGAATCTGCCACAGTTCAATGTCGCAGTCGTTGTTCTGCAAGCACCATCCAACCGATTAGCGGATCTGAAGCCTTTAGCACCAGCAGTTTTAGCTATTTTACCTACAGCAGTTAAAGGGCAGGCTGCGACTATTAGCAAATAAAAAATGAGGGCGGGCATTGCCCGCCTTTTCCGTCAGTTAGAAAAGCTGTCTAAAATTCCAGCCATTGCCAATTTGTTGAGCTGCACCACTTGCAGCCCAAGACGCAGAACCATCCTGCCAGCCCGTGTGTTTGTACCACAACAATTGGTTATCAGAGTTAACAGCGTAAATAACACCATCGCCACCCGAAAAAAGCTGTCTAAAATTCCAGCCATTACCAATTTGTTGAGCTTCACCACGTACAGCCCAAGACGCAGAACCATCCTGCCATCCTGTGTGTCTATACCAAAGCAGCCTATTATCAGACGTGACAGCGTAAATAACGCCATCGCCACCCGAAAAAAGCTGCCTAAAGTTCCAGCCATTACCAATTTGTTGAGCTTCACGTGTAGCCCAGGAAGCAGAGCCATCTTGCCATCCTGTGTGCTTGTACCATAACAGTCTATTGTCAGACGTGACGGCGTAAATTACACCGTTGCCACCTGAAAAGAGATGCTTGAAATTTCCCCATCCGTTTCCTATCTTCTGAGCTTCACCACCTACTGCCCAAGAGCGAGAACCGTTCTGAAATCCAGTGTGTTTGTACCACAACAAATCGCCATCGACAGTTACAGCATAGATTACACCATCTCCACCCGAAAAGAGATGCTTGAAATTCCAACCATTACCGACTTGTTGAGCTTCACCGCTTGCAGCCCAAGAGCGAGAGCCATCTTGCCATCCTGTATGCTGATACCACAACAATTGGTTGTCAGAATTGACCGCGTATATAACTCCAGCATTTAAGGAGTTAGTTGGTGTAGTAGAATCAGTGGTACTTCCTGCTGCTCGATCGACCCAAATCATTGTCTTCGCCTGCACACCATTTCTAGAGAGAGACTCACTAGCGAATCCTCTTCCTACGCTCCAATTCCATTGGTCTTGAAACTCGTCATACGATAGCTGGTATCTAACCCCCATCTGTATCCGTGTAGTAGATCATTCTATCGCTTTCATCAAAACCATCAACAGCAACCCAGTGCATCATGGGCCATGTGCCACTTAAGGTTGTCTCAGGCGGAATACTGCCTACTCTTAAAAGTGTAACTACAGGCTTTCCTTCACGCAGAAGGCTTACAAATTCAGAAAAATCTGCACCCCTTTCTAATCTGACGTTGTTGCCTTCCCACTGTTTCATCACGTCTCGGAGGACATGAGGAGTGGTTCCCGTCCGAATATCTACTCGACGTGTTCTATTCCAATCTGTCCACGTAGGTGCTGGCACATCGACTGAAGGAGGTAGCATAAACTCTTTGTTCACTGCCGACTCACTGCGTTGTAATCAACATCGTGTCCGTAGAATGCTAAAACTCGCGCAGCAGAGTTAGGTCCACAACTCCAATTATCGTCTTGATTACCCGTGCTGGGTAAGCCGATCGAAACGTATCCATCTCCTCGGCTTACTTGTTGAGCATTTACCGCTTGCAGATGCAGCAAAGAGAAACTTGCCGCAGAGACAGCAGCTAAAATAGTTAATCCAGCAACCATAAACGGGATCAGTCTACGAGAGAGACGCTTAAGGCGTATTGCCATATTATTACCTGCAATTTAATCGGTGGGATTTAGGAATGGTCAGATACACCCACAGATTACTTTGAAGAACCGCCCTAACTGAGGTCTAGCGGTCTAACGTTCCCGGTCAGCGGTTGCCCAGGTTTTGCCCCCCCAGGCGACTTTGGTCAATCCGTTGCACCGGGGTTGTTAGCTGAGCAACGCCTCCACAATCTCGCAATACCGCCTCATCGACAACCTCCTGAAGCCTCTCGCCTCACCCCCGATCGCCTCTCACCACCGCCCTCACCCCTATCTCCTGAGCGACTTGCAACACCACCACTAGCCTCAAACAACGGTCACAACCGACCATCTCCTGAGCGCTCGGCACTC
>JAAUTN010000079.1 GCA_012031415.1 Leptolyngbyaceae cyanobacterium SM1_4_3
CGCCGCGCTCAACCCAAACCTGAAAGTACTGGCACCCGCCCGCGAATGGGGAATGAGCCGCGAGGAGACGATCGCCTACGGGGGAGCGCTTCGGCATTCCTTCGCCCGTGAAGAAGTCCTCGCCCTACAGCATCGATCGCAACCTGCTGGGGCGCAGCATTGAGGCAGGGCCGTTAGAAGACCCCTGGAATGAGCCGCTGGAGGAAGTGTTTTTGTTGACAGAGGCGATCGCCAACACACCCGATCAGCCAGAGTACGCTGAAATTAGCTTTGAGCAAGGGCTACCCGTCGCGCTCAACGGTCAAACGCTGTCTCCGGTAAACCTGGTTAGCCAACTGAATGACCTGGCAGGCAAGCATGGCGTGGGTCGCATCGACATGATTGAAAATCGTCTAGTCGGCATCAAGTCACGGGAAATTTACGAAGCTCCAGCTTTGCTTGTGCTGATTCAAGCGCACCGAGATTTGGAGAGTCTGACTTTAACTGCCGACGTGACTCACTACAAGCGCGGCATCGAAGAAACCTATTCTCAACTGGTCTATAACGGTCTCTGGTATAGTCCCCTGAAGGCGGCTCTGGATGCCTTTGTGCAGCAGACTCAAGCGCGGGTTTCAGGTACAGTCCGCATCAAATTGTTCAAGGGAACGGCTCTTACTGTCGGGCGTAAGTCTGTCAATTCCCTTTACACGCCTGATCTGGCAACCTATGGATCTGATGACAAATTTGACCATAAAGCGGCTGAAGGATTTATCTATGTTTGGGGTCTGCCTACTCGCGTTTGGTCACAGAAGGTCAGAGGCTAAACTCACTTTTAGTCAACTTTGCTGAAGTGAGTTTATGTAGCCACTCTTATCTGTTCAATAAACTCCATACTCCACTCCGATTCAACACGCAGGTAGAGATCACAGTAGTCTTCACATCCTTATACCCAGTAGCTCCTAAGGAGTGTGAATTAATTAACCTCCCATACTTTTTTGGAAGTGCGCGTTCAGCCTGGCACTTCCAAAAAAGTATCGAATTTTATTTCATCCATGCCCTTAGCCATTGATATTTGGATCTTATACAGAAAGTTTCCGTACAACAAATTGTTGGGCTGCTTGAATGTAATACTGCACTTCTCATACACTTCTTTCGTACCTATCGTTCTTGATTTTTCTCATGCACATCATTCTGGGTGGCACTGGTCATGTTGGTTCGGCTGTAGCACAGACGCTATTATCGCAAGATGAGCCAGTAACTATTGTCTCGCGTAGTTCTTCGTCTATTTCTGGATGGCAAAAGCGCGGCGCTCAGGTTGAGGTTGTAGACGTGCATAATACCGCTGAACTACGCTGCGTGTTTGCCAGGGGAAAACGTCTTTTCCTGCTGAACCCACCTGCTGATCCTGCAACCAATACAGATGTTGAAGAAAGAAAAAGCTTGGCATCCATTCTGGCAGCAATAAAAGACTCTGGCTTAGAGAAAATTGTTGCTGAATCCACTTATGGAGCGCAGCCTGGTTCTCAAATTGGCGATTTGGGAGTGCTTTACGAAATGGAGCAGCACCTCGCTGCCCAGTCCATGCCATTCAGTATCATCCGCGCTGCCTACTACATGAGCAATTGGAATTTCTCTCTACGATCAGCTAAGCAGGATAGCGTAATCAATACCTTCTTTCCAGCCGATTTTGCGTTGCCGATGGTAGCCCCACGCGATATAGGTCAGCTGGCAGCGCGTTTAATGACAGAGCCAGTAGAAAATATAGGGTTATACAACATTGAAGGACCGGAAAGATATTCTTCGCTTGATGTTGCAAAAGCATTTGCCAAAGCTTTACAAACACCAGTCAAAGTAGTGGAAACTCCGCGTGACCAGTGGATTCAGACAATGAAGAATATGGGATTTTCAAACGAGGCAGCATCATCCTTCTCCAACATGACAACTCTTGCGATCGAAGGAGAGATGCCAACCCGCAATAGTGTTATAAGAGGGGTAGTTTCATTAGAGAGTTACATCGCAGAACTAGTACATTCTGTTGTTTAACTCATTGCTCTATCTGAAGTGTCCAAGAAGAAATTGCAATGTATTGTGCGGTCAGCAGCCCAACAGTCCGCTTGCACACCGACCGTATCAAGTTGGTCGGTTGAATTCAAGAAATTACTAGCGGCGGGCGAAGCGGAACGTTAGGCGATCGCAATCAGGCATCAGAAGCGAAAGCAGTCATGAAGATCCAGTACTACACAGCTACAAGCCTTGACGGGTTCATCGCGACCGAAGACGACTCGTTAGAATGGCTGTTTCCGCTTGGCGACCTGAATGACTCCAGTTACCCAGAGTTCATCGCCGAGGTAGGGGCATTGGTCATGGGATCGACCACCTACGAGTGGATAGTTCGCAATGCCGATAAAGTCGCTGCCGAGACCGGATCATCGTGGCCGTACACTCAGCCTGTTTGGGTATTCACCAGTCGCAAGCTTCCGGTAATCGAGGGTGCAGACATCCGATTCGTAAAAGGAGATGTGCGCCAAGTTCACAATGAAATGCGGGCGGCTGCGGAAGGCAAAAACATCTGGATTGTGGGAGGCGGTGACTTAGCAGGGCAGTTTCATGATGCTGGGCTTTTGGATGAGCTAATCGTCCAGATTGGGTCGGCAACCCTGGGCAGAGGTAAGCAACTGTTCCCGCGCCAGGTTCTAAGCCCAACCCTGCGTCTGGTGTCGGTTCGCCAAATTGGTACGGGTATGGTTGAACTTCGTTATGAAGTGGGTAAGGGCAGTCGGATAGCACCACCTAACAATTCAGATGCAGCGGGTTGATCAAAGCCGCTTGGAGATGCAAAGACTTAATCAAGTTTCACGATTGCACTTGTCTTAATAGGTTAAACGTAGGCTTTCTTAAAGCTACAGGCAGAAAGGATAGAGCCAGCCCGACAAAAGCTTTGGAGCGTGAAGCAGATTGACCCACGCGAACTAGTGCTTTTCCAGCCTGTGTTTCTCCTACTTCGATTAGGCGCAATCCTAGAAGGAGTTGAGATTCAGACAAGACGCGATCGCTGATTTGCTCCAATTTTTCTGACTCAAACTGAAAATTCTCTAGATACTGAATTTTGTCCTTTAGGTAAGGAATTGCTCGTCCAATACCCTGTTGCTGAGCATGAAAGCGATATTCCATTAAGCGTTCTGGCAAATAATAGCCCTTCTTACCCGCTAGCGCCAGACGCACCAGTAAATCATTGTCTTCGCAATTTTGAATATTAGGGCGCATATAGCCTAATTCTGCTAGTACTTGTCGCCGAAATAACGTTGCACCAATTTGCAAACTTTGCTGTACGAATACAACCTCTAGCAAGCTTGGAATGACTCCAGCGGCTAAATCTGTGCGTCCCCACTTGCGGGAATTGTCATCTGTCACCTGCTGGTCGCGCACATTATTAATATCAATTACCCAGTGATCGGTGCCAACAAAGTCAACATCAGGCTGTTCGCCTAGAATCGCCGCAGTTCTTGCTAGAAAGTCAGGGGTGAGGCGATCGTCATCATCGAATTTAATAAAATACTCACCTATGGCAGCTTCAAAGCCAGAGCGCATATTGTTACTTTTGCCAATGTTTTGAACATGGCGGATATAGCGGATTCTGCTGTCGTTGATTTGAGTCACGATCTCAGCCGTACTGTCGGTTGAGCCATCGTCACAGATAATTAGCTCAAAATCTTGGAGAGTCTGCTGAAGGACGCTTTGAATGGCGATCGGCAGCAGGCTTTCTCGATTGTAGGTGGGAATGCAAACACTAACTTTAGGCATTTGAATCGTAAACAACCGCAAAGTTCCTAATGTATATTAGCCAATCGGATGAGCAAAAATTTTTACTCTGTCGCTAGAAAACTCTGTAGGAACAGAAACAGAGTTTATTCGTCGAATATGACAGCTACTGGACTGAAAGGGATGAGCGGTGCCTAACCTACAGTTTCTCCAAACTTCTAGCCGTAGCGAGAAATCCTCCTTAATGGGGATTTTGTCTTAGCAGATATTAATTACCTTCTGATGGGGTGGCAAAAGGCTATGATTTTAAACTTTTGGTGAGATGAGCGGCTTTCCCAATTGAGATGGTGAGGTGACTAATGCAGACGCAGAAGGAGTTTAAGCACTTTGTCATCACTCGGATGAATGTAGACTGGCAGATTTCGCGTCCTAGAAGCGATCGCAACGATCCAAAGTTTCTCAGCCGGAGGTTTGCTCTATTTGAGCAAATTTGCCTTCCATCGGTTAAAGCGCAGAATAACAAAGACTTCGTTTGGTTAATGCTTCTAGATGCAGCCTTGCCTGCTCAGTTCAAAGAGAAAGTTGAAAAATACCGTTCGATCGTTCAGCTTGTTCCTATTTATATAGAGAGCAGAGAGACGTTGTTAGATTCAGTTAGGCGAGTTGTCAAGGAACACACTGATGGAGAGTGTAGTTACCTGATTACGACTAGCTTAGACAGTGACGATGCAATTTCAAAAGATTTTTTGCAGCTAGTGCAAGCCCAATTTAGACAGCAAGAGTTTGAATTCGTTAACTTCTTGTTTGGCTATTTGTACCGCACCAATGAACAAAAGCTATATCTAAGAGAATGGTTGACCTCACCGTTCCATTCCTTAATCGAGTCTTACAATGATGACTTTAAGACAGTTCTTGAGTATGGTCATACTCAAGTTAACAAACATAATAACTGTCAAATTGTTGCTGAGCCACTCTGGTTAATGGTTGCTCATGGTAACAACGTGCGGACTAACTTTGATGTCAGCGCTGCATGGCAACCCATCAATCGACTTGGCTCAAACTTTGCAGTTGATCTGGATTTCCCGAAGAGCAGTAAGCTCAAAGTCTTCAAAAGGATGGCAGCAGAGATTTACAGCGTCTTAAGGAGCAAAAAAGAGTGGGATACGCCAAAAGTTAAGATTAGGAAGATTTCTAATATTATTTCCCCCTCTGCGGTACGTGTTTTGAGAAGGATTAAATTTAATGTGTCTAATCAGGCATATCGGTAGAAAAGTCTAGCTCAGTTTGTTAGCAATCCTGCGAAGATAGCGAACTGCTTGACTTGAAAAGTTGGGAGTTTTCAGATGTTTTGGCTTCTGTACAGGCTGTTTCAAAAAACGATAGTGCAGAAAAACCTCTTTGTAACGGATGTTAGCGTCCTCTCCTCGGCTGAGACGGCAAAGTCCTCTGAGGAATAGTTCATGTAGTGCAAGCGATGAATTGGCTTTAAGCCTTGCTCGTTATAAAGAACATTATTGATGTTAATGAAAGGGTCAGCATCGGCACAGTTTCCAGTTCGTTCCTGTACGTCAGAACTAAGGGTGAAGTTGAATTGGGGGCGATCGCTTCTTAAGGTCAAGTAGTTAAATAGAAAAGCATCGTCCCACCAGCGAGGAATCCAACTTACTTCCTGTTGCTCAATTAACCGTTGCTGTAAAACGAATAGCTCTCTTTCTGCAAAAATTTCTCGTTTTGAGCCAAAGAAACTAGAGCAGTGTAGCTTAGTTCTAACTTGAATTTCGTCACAGCAGCCTGTTTGACTGACTAAAGCCAGGTCAAGTGCTGTCTTGCCTACTGGTTTTTGATGTTCCCAATCGTTAAATACAAAATCGTAAGTATTTAACTTCTCAAAAATGTCATCAAGCGGCTTCATTGCCAGACTATCTGCGTCGTAAAACACAAACTGATCAAACGGTCCATCAAAGGTAGCAAACTTTCGATGCAATCCGATGTTCTTTGTTGGCAAAGTGGTAAACCATTTGGATTGAGCAATGGGATGAACTGCCCAAATCTGCTGAGCGAATTTCTCCCACCTTTGAATGGAGTACCCGTTTTGAAAGAGGTTTACATTGGGTCTGGAATCTATCTCTTGAACGATCTTTTTAATATGCTGATCGAAAGGAATAACGAGAACGGGTATATCTGAATCAACATTTGCTTCGATGCTGTTTAGCAGGGCGATGAGTTGGTCATAGACCCGATCATTTGCCAATGTGTAAATGCCACGCGATTGCATAAACTAATTTTTATGTATTCAGTTGATTGAGCGGAGTTGATTCACGTTAAAAAAATATTGTGCCCCTGAAGCAGCTTCCGTATGAGCAGCTTTATGGCTAATTTTGACTGTTCAGTTGCCAAATCAGTTGCCAAAGCCAGGTTTTGCCCCGTTCCTGATAGGCAGGTTGCACCAAAGCCTGCTGTTGTGCTGCAATCTGCGATCGCCACGACTGTGAATAAGTCATTAGAAAAACGTCACTAAAGCCCGCTCGAATTTGCGGTACAGACGAATCGACGGTCAGTTGCAGCGTCACGTTTGGGGCAAGCAAGCGGCTTAAAGACAAAATTTCACCGACTCCCATTGAGGTGTTGGCAATCAGCAAGGGGTGTGGAGACTGATTGATGATATCGGCAATGGGCGGATTGTAGTAGCTGATTACCTTATTCCAGCCGATTGGGGTTCTAGTGCCAATGCTGCAAGAGAGGATACTGAGGGCGATCGCCCCTGCCAGAGCCACCCATCCTAAAATCTGCGGCCACGAGCCGAAAGCGTTGGAGAGGAGATTCACCAGGCAAAAGGCGATCGCAATCTGAATGCCCAGGTAGCAAGGAATCGCGTAGCGGGTCGCAGTCGAACGCTGTCCACCCAGGAGCAAATCTGGCAGCAGAATTGTCAAAGCGGTCGTGCCAATCAGGGTGAAAACAAACAGCCAAACCCGAAGCGCAGTAAACTGCCAGAGCCAATAAATTGCACCCACTTCTAGCGATAGTACAAAGGCATAGACACCTGCGATGCTGACTTTATAAGCAAGCTGAGAGGCAAGTTTGAAATCTGCGTCGAAAAAAATGCGCCTCAGATTCAGTGCCCAAACCCTAGCGATCGCCTTCCAGCTAGACGGGCGAGTGGCCCAGGCAGTTGTGGTTTGCAGGGAACTGCGACGGGTGGCGATCGCCCAAATCCAGGGCAGAAAAGCAATGAGTCCAACCGTTGAAGCAATCAGATAGTGCGCCAAAACTGGAGTCCAACGGAACTGCTCCACCCCAATTACGTAAATTCCATGACCGATCGCCACCAGTCCCGAAAACAGAAACGTGTACAGCCCCAGCGAAAGCGTCACCGCATAGATTGCCCAGCTTGCGAAAGCGTCTACCCGCATGGCATAGAGCAACGCGGCGCTGGCTGCCAAAATTAAAGCCGTCCACAGGCTGTATTGTCTGGCTTCTTGGGCAAAGACCACGTGCAGCGGCGAAATGGCAACCAGGGCGATCGCCAGCCACGCCACGTCCGTTGAGCCAAATAGCTCCAGGCAAAGCCAATAGAGGCAGGGAAAGACTAGCAAACTAAAAATGACGGACAAGCTTCTCACTGTCGCCGCTGAACTGCCTACCGTTTGCGCCCACAGCCGAACCACCGTGTAGTAGAGCGGCGGATGCTGCGGTTCTTCTTGAGCTAGCCCTTGAACCGTGCCCCAAAGACCTTTTTCAGCGTTGGGATGCTGAAATTTCTGCAACTCCTGTGGGGTAACTTCCTTGCCGTGAAATGCCTGCTGCATCACGTCCGCTTCGCTGTAGCCTGAGATGCGTAAGGACGTAAAGGCTTCGTCGTACCAGTAGAGTTTTTGTCCTAAAGCCGTGCATCGGAAGAAGATACCTAGACCCAGGAGGGCGATCGCGCCCAGTTGAATTTCACTCATGGAAGGTTTGAATTTCTAAAGCATGGCTGTTCACAGCTATTTACACAGGTGCCTCAACCGCTACGATTAGCTACGATTGCCCTGGTAAAACTGATATTTATTCCAAGAATTCCCCTGATGAAGATTCTGATGCTCTCTGCAACGTTTCCCTATCCGCCCACACGGGGAGGAACTCAGGTGAGGACGTTTAACTTGATTAAGTATCTGAGCCAGCGTCACGACATCACTCTGATAACACAGCGCTCCTCGGATGTAACTGACTCTGAGATAGAAGAATTGCGGCAAGCGGTTACAGAATTGGCAGTTTTTCCGCGACCTCAAACCACTGCTGGACAAAGCCTCGGCGGTAAGTTAAAGCGGTTCGGTACCTTTCTAACTGAGGGAACGCCGCCCAGCGTTCTCTCAATCTATTCGCCGGAAATTCAAAATTGGGTGAATCGGGCGGTTCAGGCGGGCAAGTTTGCTGCTGTAACCTGTGAACACAGTGTGAATGAAATTTACATTAAACCAGAATGGCGATCGCAGCTTCGCACCCTTGTCAACATCCACAGTTCAGTTTACGGCACCTGCAAAAATCAGCTTGAGACAGGCACTTCTGAAAATTGGCTGCGCGATCGCCTCAACCTGCCGCTGCTGTACCGCTACGAACGGCAGTACTGCGGCAAATTTTCTACCATCGTGGCAACCACCGAGGATGACCGAGAGCAGCTTCAGCGGTTTAGCCCAACCACTCCGATCGCCGTGATCCCCAATGGGGTAGACTTTTCTGCCTTTCCCTATCGTGCTGCCGATCCCGCAGGTCATCGGCTGATTTTCATTGGCGCGATGGACAACACCCCCAACATTGATGCGGTTTGCTTTTTTAGCCAGGAAGTGTTTCCCAAAATCCAAACTCGCTACCCGGATGTCACGCTTGAGCTGGTGGGGGCCCGCCCCGTGCCGCAGTTGCAGCAGTTGGGCGATCGCCCTGGCATCACGGTTACAGGAAAAGTTCCTTCGATGGCAGAATACCTGCATCGGGCAACGGTCTGTGTTGTGCCGATGCGAACAGGCTTTGGGATCAAAAACAAAACCCTGGAAGCAATGGCGGCTGGAGTCCCTGTGGTGGGCAGCGATCGCGGCTTAGAAGGGCTAGCAGTAGACGGCCCAAACGATCCCCTAACCGCTCTACGGGCAAACCAGGTGGAGGAATACGTTAACGCCGTTAGCCAGTTGTTTGAAAATCCAGAATTGCGCGGTCAATTGTCTCAAAATGGTCGATCGCTCATCGAGAACACCTATACTTGGGAACGAGCCGGACAGCGCTATGAACAGGCAATCCTTGAAGGATAGCAATCTACTAAATTTTGGATAGTGAAGCGATCGCACGACTTAAATTCATCCTCAAACGGGCAATCGGCAAAACATATGCCCGTTTCTTCTGTTCAAGCGGGAAGTCAACGGAGGGGCGATCGTTCCCCCCGTCCGGTCAAGGTGAATGTGCTGGTATCGGCTCAGTCCAGGAAATCTCAAAAGAAATCGCGATCGCCCCAAGCAGATGAGCCAGACTGGGACGAAGACCTGGATGAGGGGTTAGAGGATGCAGGCAGCCTTGCCAAAATTAATGTCATAGTTGCGCCTAAACCAAAGCGAGGAGCGAGGATCAGGTCTGCCTTGCTGATGCTTTTGATTTTGCTGGGCATGGCAGGAACCGTTGCGGGCGGCGGCTGGTTGGCCGTGCAGCTTATTATCAATCCTGGTTCAGTCCGATGGCTAAGCTGGATGATGCCAGAGTGGAATCGTCAGGCGCTTCGGCGAGAAGTCATTCAAACGCTGGCTGAGATTGAGGCGGAGGCGGAGGCGATGGGGCGATCGCTGGGGACACCGCTGTATCTCCCGGCAACAACGGGTTTGCCCCAGGATTTGCTGATTCCCATTCTGGCAGAATCTGACCACTGTAGCGGGAAGGGAGCGATCGCCTCTGTTCCGTCTGGCTGCGGCAAGCTCATTGAAATCAGAATTTATCGACCGCTGTTGGCAAGGGAAGGGCTGCATCCTGGCTCCTTTCAACTGATCAGCCGAATGTCGGTAAGCGGGCCTGAGGAATTTTTTGTGCTTGCTCCGTTTGTAACGTCCCCAACCGCCGTTCCTGGCTCCAATCGCATCTTGCCCCTCAGCACGGTCACTCTGATTGAGGGAAATGCTACAGAGCCAGGAATTTGGCTACATCTCAGCGGCGAACGGATGCGGGGCAGTACTCGCATCGTCTACGGACAAGTGGTGCGCTATGACCCGGCGATCGCCCAACTCTATGCGCTGGTGGAATGGACAAGCCCCGCCGGAAAACTTCCTGCATGGCAGCAAATTACAGGCAGCGAAGCAACGGAACTGATTGTCAATCAAACCGTCGGGCTAGAGCCAAGCTTTAAGGTCTATCAGGTAGAAACGCTGCAATCCTCTACGGAACCGATTCGCCTGGAGCCAATTTCACTGGAACAAGCTGCCCTCGACCGCCAGACCTTTGAAGATGGACTGGTTTTAGCGCGAAGTGGGCTGTGGTCGGCGGCACGGCAAACACTGGAATCGCTCAAGCAACAAATCGATGTGGCAAACTGGTCAGCCGCAGCCCAGGCTCAGCTAGACCTGATTTCGCTCCATGCCAACGCCACCAAAACCCAGGCAGAGCGCGACTGGGCCAGCCCCAGCCAGCAAATTTTGGCGCAGCTAATCGATGGCCGCTGGGGCAATGCGCTGCAACTGCTGCAAACCACCATCCGCAATGGTTATGATTTGTCGAGTCTGTTAGCGGTTGACTCTGACCGGATTGGGCGACGGGTGAATGCTGCCCTCCAGGTGAACCGTAACCAGCCTGACGTGCAGATTTGGGGCGCTCTGGTGTTAGCAGCTCAACGCGATCGCGCTGCTGCGATCGCCTGGTTGCGTCAGCAAAGCCCAACTCCAGACACTAACACCCGCGTCCAGCAAGTGCTGAATCTGGTTGATCCCCAATCGGCACCGACCATCACAGCTAGCCATGACAGCCGCATGATCGGCTCTGCAACTCAGGTTTCTAGCATCAATGCGGCAGATTGGCTGCGCCCCCAGGTGGATAGCCCACTGGCTTTAACGGGGCAACAAGTTTGGTATCGGATTCAACTGGCTAATTTTCATGATGGGCAGCACTGGCGGCGATCGCCCTTCACCGATTTGAATCTCCCTGCTAGCGGAGCGGCTCTGCGGCTGTGGAGTCTGTTGGGCCTGACGAACAATTCCCCCATTCAAATCCTGGTTTGGTCAGCCGACGGGCAGCCTCAAACCATTGAGGCAACAGTCAAAGCGGCTCGTGTGAGTGGCGGCGAACTGCAACTGCTGGCAGCAGGTTCGCCCACACCCAGTGGAAATTCACCCGCTGGGCTTCCCCTACTCGCCATGACTCTATCCACTGTCAGTTGGTTGGAGACGGGGAACGTCCTGACGCTGAGCCAGTTGAGCCAACAACAGCCCGATTGGGCAGCAGCACTAGCGGTAAACCTGTGGCGGGAGTTGCAGCGGGCAGATCAGGTTCAAGCTGCACTGGCAGATACAGCAAGCTTGCTGCAAGAGGTGGGGCAATGGTCGGTAGAGCTTGTCGATCTGACGGGAGAGGGTCAGCTTGAGGCCATATTCACCTTTAAGCCCAGCCTGTTAGAAGCTTCTAGCTATGTTACGGCTAGCGCTCAGGCGGCAAATCAGGAGGCGACTCAAACGCTGATTTTTTCGGCACAGGGGCAACTGATTTATAGCGAGTTGAGTACTGAGGCGGCTCAATTTTTGGTGGCGATCGCCAACCCCGGCGACGGCACGACGGCTCTATTAGTCAGCAATGGGCAAACCTACGGACTGCAACGCTGGTCAGCCCAAAATCAGCGGTTTGAGTAGCAAGCTGGGCTGTTTAAGGCACGTTTCCTAAGAAAATTGCCATCGCCATAATTGCAAATGCTCCAGAGGTCAGCAAAACCACAAACAGGGTCGCTTCAATAAAGAAACTCCCCTCAAAGCTATTCTTGAGAACGGTCACTGCCCCAACCAGCCCAACCAGGAGCAAAATTGAAGCCAATTGGGTAAAGTCTTCCCACCGATATGCAATCAAAGGATCTTGATCCATCACGACGCTATCACTCGTACTGCTAATTTGATTTGTGATTCAATCGGGTCAAATGTCAGGAGGGATGGGGAATGAAGGATGAGGGATGAAGCCAATTGCTAATGACAAGCTTTGCGATTCACCACCTGGTCTAACCCGATCCTCGCACTGACATAAAACCTAGTTCTTAAGTCTGGCAATACAGTTTTACCAGGTATGCAGATCCTAGACCTTAGTTTGTCTATCGTCCAACGGGTATTCATTGAATTAATCAAAAAGTGCTTTCACCACAACGGGATCGGGCAGAGGCTCCCCCTCGGTGCGGCGAATCACGCCAAAACCAGAGTCATATTCCCACATGGCCCAGCCAATTTGATATTGCTCTAGCAGCGATCGCACATCCCGCAACCATGCTCCTCTTCCCTCTGCGGGTGCAGCCCGACGATAAACGCCAAATTCATTGCAGGTAACGTGTACCTGGTGCGATCGCCCCCATTCTGCCGCCCGCTGAAGGCTTTCCTCTAGTTTGGCGATATTCCACTGCTCTTCGCCGTAGTCTACCAGCCAGTTTCGAGCCGTCTCGTTTTCAATGTTGGGCAGGATAGCAGCGATCGCCTCTGGGGTTGCCGGATAGGGCACGTTGCGAAAATGTTCCCAGGTGTCTTCTCCCCAGTCGGCTCCCTGATGGGTAAAGGACATCGGCTGGTAAAAGTGAAAGTTATAGACCACGTTGGGGTCTTCTACGGGCGTAATCTGCTGCAAGGCGGCGATTGTGTCCCAGTCGTCCTCTACGCGCAGATTTGCCGACGCGATCAGGGTATGGTCGGGTGCGCCGACCCGCATTTCCGCTAGCAGGTGTTCTTGAATGGCGTACCAATCTTGCGGATTGCGGGTTGCAGGCTCATTCATGACTTCCAGAAAAACCTGGTTTGGACTGCGTGAACTCAGGTGTTGAGCCAGCGATCGCCAGAACGTTCCCACCGCTTCCACAAACTCCTCTTCGTCATACAGCCGCCGCTTAAACTCCGAACGGGGATGCAGATCCACAATCACCGCCAGATCTGCTGCCAGAATCTGATCTAGAGCAGTGTCCACGTAAATCAAATTTTCTCGATGCAACTGCGCTGGGTCTTCCTCATTGAAGAGAACCGTCGGGTCGAGCGGTAGCCGGATGTGTCGAAATCCAATCTGCTTAATCAGTTGAATATCTTCAGGCTGAATGCGATTTTGGAAGTTGTCAGCCGTCAACTCTGCCTGAGCAAACCAGTGAGCCGTGTTGATGCCCTGAGTCAGACGCTCCATTCGGGACTGTACGCCCAGCGATCGCGTCATCTGAAGCGATAAAAGCAGCGCTGCAAATAAGCCGATGCCAAACAAAATCCAAAATCTTCGCTTCATGCGAGTTGCCCAGTTTGGTCTTGCTGAATTCGTCGCTTTTGAGTCGCACCCGTAATTTTCAGCGCTAGCGTTTCCATTTGAGCGTAGAGCGACTGCGGCAAAAGCCACAGCAAATAGGCAGCCGCAGCGGTAATCAACGTGCGGCGCGGTTCATCAATTACAATTCGCCAATGAGTCTTAATCGCCTGGTGCAGCAGCGTGACAGCCTCGCGCCTCAGTTGCAGCGTCACGGCTCTGCGGGCTAGATATCTCAAATGATAGGCTCTAGCAGGATTTTCCCACTGGGCAACGATTTCTGGCGCATAAGACCGGGTTTTTTCAATCACCTGCTCCCAGGAATCTTGCTTTTTCATCAAGTTGGCTGAAATTCCGGCTGAGTTTACCCGGTAAAGCGTTAGAGAGTCAGGAATTCCTTCAATTTTCCAGGGCGTTTGAATCGCGATCCGAAACCAAAAGTCGAGGTCTTGGGAACCTTGAAGCCGCTCATCCCAGTAGAAATTCTGGATAATGCCGTGCAGATTATCTTCAAATTTGATGGCAGCGATCGCCTCTTGTCGCAGCACAGCCGCTGACCCGTTGCCAATTGGATTGCGACAAATCAAATGAGAAATTTCGATGTCTTTTAATCTGGGCATCTGATAGATACCTAAAGCGTTTCCCTGCTCATCAATAAATGCAGAACGGCTAAAACTAACGCCAACATCCGGTGAGTTTTCAAGATGCTCAACGTGTTTTTCTAACTTTTGGGGTAGCCATACGTCGTCTCCATCCAGAAATGCAATAAAGTCACCCTGAGCAACTCGAATGCCTGCATTTCTAGCTGCATTTGCACCTTGATTAGATTGACGAATAATCTGAATTCGAGGGTCTTTAAACTGCTGACAAATGCTAATGCTTTGGTCGGGAGAACCGTCATCAACAATCAGTAGCTCAAAGTTAGAGTAAGTCTGATCTAAAACAGATTGAACAGTTGCAGCAATATACTGCTCTACCTTATAAACAGGAACGATGACCGATACTTTTTTCATAGTTTGAGCCTGGTTAAGTTACAAGAAGGTTGCCTGAATAATACTGAAACAAGTAAAAGTGAAGCACTCAGATCTGCGACTTCTCAAAGAAGTCGCAGATCTTGCCCTCTTAAGTCAGTGCCATTCAAGGTTGCCTGTCGAATTTGTTCTTTTTGAATACGGCGCTTTTGAATTAAGCCGACTGCTTTTGCCGCAGAGTTTTCAAGTTGAGCATAAAACAATTGAGGTAACAGGTAAAGCAAGTATGCAGCAAACCAAATTCTTAAAGTGCGACGTGGTTCTTCTAATAAAATCTGCTTGGAAGTGGCGATCGCCCGATGCATCAAACTCACCGCCATCTCTCCATCTTTAAGCCGAACGGCAGTTCGAGCGAGATAGCGCAATCGATAAGCCATTCCTAAATTTCCCCACTCTTCTATCAGTTCGGGTGCATAGGAACGAACTTTTTCGAGTACTTGCTGCCAGGACTCTAGTTGTTTGAGTAGGTTAGCAGAAAGTCCTTCTGCATTCACTCGATAGAGCGTTAGAGGTTCAGGAATCCCTTCAATTTTCCAGGGTGTTTGAATTGCAATTCTTAGCCAGCATTCGATGTCTTCTGAACGCCGGAAGCGATCGTCAAAACAGAAGTTTTCTACCGTTCCATAAAGGTTGTCTTGGAACTGAATGGCTTCAAACACTTCACGCCGAATTACAGCGGCGGAGCCATTGCCAATGGGGTTGCTGCGAAATAAATCTTCTACTGTGATATCCGTCAATTTTGGCATCAGGTAGGTGTTCAAAGAATTTCCGGCAGAGTCAATTAGCGCAGAGCGACTGAAGCTAACACCTACCTCTGGAGAAGCTTCTAAATGCTCAACGTGTTTCGCTAATTTTTGGGGTAGCCACAGATCGTCACCATCTAGAAAAGCAATGTAATCTCCTTCGGCATGGCGAATTCCCGTATTTCGGGCACCTGCTAAGCCTCGATTTTGCTGATGAATAATCTTCATGCGTGAATCTGAAAATTGCTGACAAACCTCGATACTGCGATCGGGAGAAGCGTCATCAACCAAAATTATTTCAAAGTTCTGATAGGTTTGCTCTAATAGCGATCGCACGGTTTCAGCAATGTACTTCTCAACTCCATAAACTGGAACGATCACAGATACCCTCATCACAAAACCTCCTTAATATGACAGCAATTTATGCTTGGCTGAGCGCCTGCTGCTTAGCAAAAACATAGCGAGTTGCCCAAGCTGTATAAAGCGGAATAAAGATGGCATGAGCTAAGAGAACGGCGATCGCCACACCGACAATTCCCCACTGAACGCCAATCAAAATGCTGGCTGCAAAAATGGCTGTAAACAGGACATTACCAATCAACCCAAGACGGGTTTCATCAACCGCTGCTAATAAGCTAAAGGCGGCTGAGTCAAAGGAGCGGGGAATTGCAGATAGACAAATCAAAATCAAAATAGGAATTGCAGGTATCCACTTTTCACCAAACAATATGGGGACATAAAAGGGTGCAAGACCTGACTGTAGTAAAACAAATGAGGTAATAATAACTCCGATTGTTTTGAGACTTTTGAAGTAGCCTTTTTTAAATTCTTTGAAGTGCGATCGCAGTTTACATAAATGTGGATACAAAGCTGTCGTAATTGATTGAATAATCGTCAAGCTGATTCCCAACCCTGCATTGTAGGCAAAGTAATAGATTCCCAACTGTGTAACTCCCAGGAACCGACCGACCAGCAAATAATCCAGGTTTTCTCTCAGGGTTTTTAGTAGATTAATTCCAAGAATATTCAAGCCAAAGTTAAAGATAATTCCCCATTTTTCGGTAGTAAATCCTTTTGTAGGTCGCCAGGAGTGATTCATTAAATAGATAATAAACTCAATAGGTGCTGCCAGGAGTCTAGGTAACACAATTGCCCACATTCCCATTCCCATGAAGGCAAATACTGCGGTTAGAATGTTTGCTGTTCCATAGCGTGAAGCTTGGGCAATGGCGATCGTCTTAAATCGGTTTTCCCTCTGAATCAAGGCAGACTGTACGCGCCCAACAGGACTCACCAGCAGCGTCAGAGCCAGGACACAAATTGGCAGAATTAATTGGTCATCTTGATAGAACCAGGCGATCGGAAATGCTGCGATGCACTGAATTAGAAATAAGCCCGCGTAAACCAGCCAGTTTAACCAATACGCACCAGTTGCGATGCTTTCCAAATTCTCGTCATCAGATTGAATAACTTTGGCAAAAATGCCAATTTTAGTAAACGTTTGAGTAAATTCGTATGTGGTTAAAACTAGTGCTGCTAAACCGTAGTCATGAGGTGTTAAAAAGCGAGGTAAAATTACTGTTGCTGCTAGGCGAGAAACTCGAATTGCTGCTTGGGCAACACTCAACCAGCCTAGGTTGCGAGTGAAATCGTTGTTAATTACTTTCTTGGAAACAAACTGTCTGACGCTTTCAAACTGTGAAGGTAAGGCAGTTTTACCTGTGGACTGCTTGACGGGTACGGAGGAATTAAGCAATCGTTTCCGAAAGCTAGATTGGTAGACTTTTCGTTTCACTCCAACACTGAACTGTCTAACGAAACTCACACAAATACCCCGATTGCAACATCAAAAAATGATAGAAAATAGTAAATTCTTACGTTTAATTTGCTTTTGATACTGACACCATTGGAAAGTTTTTTCCTAGAAACTGAATAAAGCGACGAGCCGCTGTTTGAGGTAGAAACTTTACGGTTAGCAACTTAATGATTAAACGTAACGTTTCCCGCTTGAATAGAATTTTGGGAGATAGTTGAATGGCTTTGAATAGCTTTTGCTGTGCTTGCCGGACTTCTTGGCGATCGCTTCCATTAAACAAGCACTGTTTTGCCAAATATCGATAAGCATTCGCTAAGCTTCGATTCTTTAAGTAGTGAAGTTCCAAAGGAGCAGCCTGAAACGCTCTTTCAATCACTGTTAAATTAGCCTTCTCCATCACATCAACTTTGGAAGTCATTGACTGAGTTGAGCGACGATAAAGAATGTGATATTCAGGAACTACAGCAAAGGGACATAAAGCTGCTAGACGCAGGTAATAGTCCCAGTCTTCAACGGATTTTAAGTTAGGGTCAAACTCTCCTGCTGCTTGAATAAACTGTCTGCGAGCTAAAATGTTTGATCCGCTAGAAATAAAGTTGCGAATTAGGAGCTTAGGATAAATATTTCCTTGCCAGTAAAGCGGCTCCCATGCATAGAGAAAGTTGCTGTTTTCGTCAATAAAAGCTGTCCAGCTATAGGCAACTCCTGCTTCTGGATATTCTTGCAGTGCTTGAAGCTGAGCCTCTAGCTTATGAGGTTTCCACAAATCATCGGCATCAATAAATGTGATAAATTCTCCTGTAGCTCTCTGAATACCGCGATTTCGCGCTACGGGCAATCCGCCATTTTCGTAGGAAAAAACTTTAAGTCGGGAATCGTCAATTGTGCTAAGTAGCTCAATGGTGCGATCGCTTGAACCGTCATTAATCACAATCAGTTCAAAGTCAGAAAAAGTTTGTGCCCGAATGGATTGAATCGTTTCAAGGATAGTTTTCTCAGCATTGTAAGCTGGAACGATTACAGAAACAGTTGGCATCACTTAAGCCTCTACAATCTAGGAATCAAAGTTTTTATCTCTTGTAGGGGAGAACGGTGATTCATTCCTACACGCGTTCAAGCCTGAGATTGATTAAGCTGCGGCTTGAGGTGAGAAAAAAGTGCCGGAAAGGGTTCTTTAAGAGCAATGCCTAGCATTAACAAACCCGGCCAATAAAGGTAGGCTAAAGTTTCTAGATTTTCACCAAACGAAAAGAGCATTAGCACCAAAAGTATCGCTAGCCCTGTTTGAGCGGCTCTACTGTTTTGAGCTTTAATTAGCAGTTCTATAAAGCTGTACAACATCGCAAGGGCTAAGGCAATAAAGCCAACAATTCCATGCACATAGAGCAGCCCTAGCCAGGTGTGATGGCTACCAATGGGCATAAAGTTTGTGACTGCTGGCCCACGTGGAGCTTTGATGCCATGCCCCCAAATAGGAGCTTCTTGCCATTGGTAGAGTGCCATTCTTTGTAAAAGCTCACGCAGGTTGGAGGAAGATGCCCTTTGACTATCAAAATAGTCTTTGAAGTCTCTCGCATAGCCAATAAGTTGAGGTCCAAAAAGACCTGCTGCAAAGCTAGAAATTCCGGTCGCGATTTGTACACTCGGACGGCTTAGATGAGTGGCGATCGCCTTCAAAAACGGCAAACTGATCAGGCAAAGTAAACCCAATCGAGAAGCCGAACCCCAAATCATAATTGCGCTAGAAACCATTCCAATCCAGCGCCATTTTTTATCAGAATCTTGGCTAGCCAGACAAAAATAAATGTTGCCTGCAAATGCTAGCGCAGGTGCCCAGGGAGCAAAGATAAGCAGACGAACTTCACCTTGCTGTCTTGAAAATAAGCTGACGTTGTAAAAACGTTCACTGTTGCCGCCGATTTTAGCCAGTAGCGAAACGTTATATAGAGGTGTTTCGATACCCGTTGTACTTAAAAGGTAAGCAATTGGAACCAGAATCAAACATTGCAGACACAAGATACAAATTGCTCGGTAGAGCAGTTGTGGTCGAATGTTGAGGCAACCAATCAGCGGGAACAGGGCCAGCAACGCCCAGGTTCGCAGGAAGAAATTGATAAATGATTTGATAATTTTGACATCATCGTAACCGAAGTTAATATGTCCGATGACTAGAGCTAATCCAATCACCAGCATTGCCCCAATCCACACCCAAACTCCTGGTGGAATTGAAATTCTTTGGTTTTCAGGAGTCGCATCTGTTTGCTGCCAGAGCCGTTTGATCAAGTAAAGTGCCAGGAGCCAGGCCAGGGCTGGCCCCGTAACAAATAAAGCTCCAACAAAATACAGCCCCAGACTGCCGATGATGTAGTACCAAATTACGGTTTCTTCAAAGTTTTGGGGTTTCATTGGTCATTGGTCATTGGTAATCGGTTAATGGATCACTAACTATTTGTCTTCGGCTTTGACGATTGAGATTTCTGGAGAAGGGGTTTTAGTTGACCCATTCAACTCCTGTGGTTTAGGAGCCAGTAATGCTCGCAAAGTTTCAATGTCGATGTAAGGCTGGGGAGTTAGAGGTTGAGAGGGTTGCCCTGCGGCAGCAGTCGCATCTGCTAGCGGTCTGCGGGGTCTGAGCCAGAGTGCAATGATGCCCATTGTGATCAGCAGGGAGCCGACTGCCGTACCCAGGAGAATCAGTTCGGTGCGGGGAGAAGCGGCTGAGGCGGGTAGGCTGGGTTCGTTGATCAGTTGAATCTGCGGGTAGGAACCGTAGATGTCAGACTGGCTCAAATCTAATCGCGCAATCGTGGAGGAGAAAACGGCTTCGGCGATCGCCACATCACGAGACAGTGCTTCTAGTCTGGAGCCGTACTGAGTCATCTGGCGCAGCCTGCCTTCAAGCTGAGCAATTTGGCGATCGAGTTCTGCGGCTTGGGCCGCTAATCCCTGGCGATCGACCTGAGCAGAAACGGTTTGCTGGAACAGGTTTTCCCGCGCTGAGGAGCGCTGCTCACCGTCACCCAGATTGAGTTGCGCCAGAGTCGTTTGGTTAACAGGTCGCCCTAAAATCGTGCTGCCCCGCTGGAGCATGGCAGTTCTGGCGGCTTCCTGGCGAGTGCGCTCCCGCACAATCACCGGATGGTTAGGGCCAAATTGGTTGGACAGGACATTCAGAGCAGCGCTGGCTTCGCTGTAATCGAGCAAGTTCCTCTGGAAAAGCTGGTCGGCACTCAGACTAAAGGCTTCTGCGGCCTGCTGGGGAGAAATGTTCAAGTTGCCAGAAAGCTGCCCCAGGCGGGCATTGGACTGCTGCTGCTGAGCGACAATCAGGGCGCGTTCGCGGCGCAGTTCTTCTAAATTGGTCGAAATCTGGTCAATTTGCACGTTTGAGCTTAGGCCCGATGCAGCCTTAAACTCTGATAGTTCGTTTTGAGCTAGCTCTAGTTTTGCCTGAGCGTTTGTTAAAGCGGTCTGAACGCCTGCATTCTTTTGTGAAACTTCCTGAACTCGAAGGCGGCTGAGGCTTTCTTCCAGAGCTTCATAGAGGGCTTCAGACTTGCGCTGAGCCAGTTCGGGTGAATCGCCTTCCATCGTCACTGAGATCAGCGTCGTGTTATCGACGATTTGCACCTGGGGTGTACCAAATTCATCTCTGGTTAGCCCAACTTTTTCGGCAGCCGCTTGAATCACAGAGCCGCTGGTAAGGATGAATTTGTAGTTTTCGCGGGGGTCTTGAATGTCAGGGTTGTTGTAGGGCGATCGCACCTCAGAGGTGGTGTCACCAATATCAGGCAAGGCAACGCGGGTGGTGGTGCCCGCAGAGGGGAGGGCGATCGCCCATCTGCTAGCGTAGTCTGGTTTTGCCAGCTTTAAGTAAGCAAATGCCAGTCCCCAAAGTAGGGCATTAGCCGCTAAACCCAATAGCAGATAGCGCAGCCAGCGCCCCTGAGCAGCAGAACGTTCGGGGCTGTAAATAGGAATTGCAGGAGATGTAGTCATAGGTTAAACCCAATTTGGCTAGAGGCTTAATCGAAGGTTGAAGGCTTGAATCGAAAAAATTTGGAGTGGGTGTCCTCACCTGCTTGAACGGGCAAGCTGCCCATTCCACAAGGGCAGTTCAATCAACTGGTGTGGTTTAGTCAAAGAAGATTGAGCGAAGGGTTCTGAACGGGTTGAGGATGTTACCGATAAAGTCGAGTACGCCCGATGTGTTAGTCACGGCTGAGTCATAGCAAACGATGCTGTCTTCAGGCATGAGGTAGGGATTAATTTCGGTGTCGTTGGAGTTTCGCAGCAGGTCTTCCACTTTGCGGTCAAAGACCTCGGTTTGTCCGGTGGAGCGGTTAGTTTGAATCAGCGTGACGCGGCGATTGGCGTTAGTCGATCGCGTTCCCCCGGCACACTGAGCCGCCACCACTGCCTGAGAAAAGCGGGACCCGTAGGCAACCTGAGTCACTTCACCATTGCCACCGCCGCTGCCGGGGTCAGTTTGGTTAGAGAGGAAAATGGCGATCGCCGAAGGTGTCACCTGCGAAGGGCGCACCAGTTCCGGCTGAATCTGGGTCAACTCCGGCACCACAATCTGATCGCCTGCAATCAGCGGAATATCCTCAACGGGTTCGCCGCTCAGCACGCCCGACAGATCTACCACCTTTCTTCATCGCCTCGAATCAGGCGAATGTTTTCAATATCGGCTTTGGGGGTGAGTCCACCT
>JAAUTN010000453.1 GCA_012031415.1 Leptolyngbyaceae cyanobacterium SM1_4_3
CTCCCCGATAGCCGCTGCAACTCACCAACTTGCTGAAGGTCAATATTACCGCCGCTGATTATTACGCCAATGCGAGAATTGTTGCCTTGACAATGCCTTCTAGCAGGGCAGTGGCGGCTAAGGCTCCAGTCGGTTCGACGACAATTTTGAGCCGTTCCCAGAGGAAAAACATTGTCCGCAGCAGCGCCTCATCGGATACAAAAACCATGTCATGAACATAGTGCATCACCAAAGGGAAAGTGATTTTGCCGAGGGAGGGAGTTCGCGCTCCATCAGCGATGGTGGCGGGGTTATGGACGGTTTGCAGGGTTTTGCTGTGAAAGGAGCGGACAGCATCATCGCCCAGGGCTGGCTCTACGCCAATGACCCGACAGTTGGGGGAAAGAGTGTGAGCAGCGATCGCACACCCCGACAACAATCCGCCTCCCCCACAGCAAACCAGCAGCAAATCTAACTCACCGACAGTTTCAAACAGTTCTTTAGCGGCAGTACCCTGTCCGGCGACAACATCAGGATGATCGAACGGAGGAATAAATGTGAGTTGGCGATCGTTTACCATTTGTTCACACAGTCTTTCTCGCGTTGTCTCATCGCGATCGTAGAGAATGACCTCTGCGCCATAGCCACGAGTAGCGGACTGCTTCACAACGGGGGCATCCTGGGGCATCACGATTGTAGTGGAAATGTTGAGGAGTTTGCCAGAGAGGGCGATCGCCTGAGCATGATTACCGGATGAGTAAGTCAGCACTCCTTGCCGCTGTTGCTCAACCGAAAGCTGCGACAGAGCATTGTATGCTCCTCGAAATTTAAAAGACCCCGTCCGCTGAAAGTTCTCACACTTAAAGAAAACCTGGTTTCCGGTGAGTTGATCGACCGTTTTGGAGGTCAATACTGGAGTTTGGTTTGCTGTGCCCTTGAGAGAACTGGCAGCGGCTTCAATCCTGGTGTGAGTCACTTCACTTGTATTTGACATTTTCACAACACTCATTAATGCTGAGATCTGCGACTTCTCAGAGAAGTCGCAGATCTTAATCTCTTGGTTGATACGGAAATGAGTTAAACACCTATTGAATTTGTGACAATACGCTTTCAGGAATCAACACCTGATCGATTGCATGAATCACTCCATTGGAGGCCTGAATATCTGTCTCAATCACGTCAACACCATTTACCGAAAGGCTGCGCCCTCTTCGGCTAACAGTAATTTCGCTCCGTTCTAACGTTCTAAGCGTTTGTGATCCAGAAAAGTCTTCTACAGAATAGGGAGTTCTCTCTGCCACAACGTGATAAGCCAACACCTGCGCTAGCAGTTCGCGATCGCTTGCTAGTGCTTGCAAAACGTCATCGGGAACTGCATCAAAAGCGGCATCGGTGGGCGCAAACACGGTAAACCTGCCATAGCCTCTTAAATCCTCTGCCATGCCCAGTTCGGTTAACAGTCCTATCAATGTGCTGAAGGAGCCGCTAGCGGTGGCAACATCAATAATGTCACCTTCTGTTTGAGCCACGAAGGTTTCAGGCAAAGGGGTAGCTTGAGGATTGTTTTCAGGTGAGTTGGTAGAGTGGGCGATCGCCGAACTTACCATCAGACTGCTTCCAGCAAACCCAATTAGAGCGATCGCGTTCAGGTAAAACCTGCGGTTATTGGCTTTCATCGTGTTTCCTCTGCGGAATTGCAATTGCCTTATTCAATCAGATATTTCTGCAGCCAAACATCCTCCAATCGGGGGCATAGCAATTTAATGAAACTAAACATTAGCCAGTAGGGCAGGTTTAGCAAACCTGTAATGGGCATACATCAGGGGTTCAGTGAAACCTGCCCCTAGGGTAGAATGCGCCTTCCAACGCTTTTGTCAGTCAATCAGCGCCCACCTTCGCCCTGTATGAGCGATCGCTGCATTCCCGTTAGACAAAGCTATACGTCGTAGCTGTTAGAAGTCTACTTCATTGAGTTCAACAAAAAGCAGAGTGAGAAGCATTCACGATGAATTTAGGATGCCAATAAAATGAGCTATTTGCGCTTTGTTATGATGTAATCTATGAAGGTGGCGATCGCCCTAGATTTTGTAATAGAAGGATTGTTCTGCAAATCCCATCTCTAATTGACCATTAGAGTTTATCTGCACACATTCAGTCCATTGCAGATAGCTTTCTATAACTCCTAGTTCCCTTGCAACAGCTTTAAGGGACAATCGTTTTAAAATATCTATTGTGATTGGTCTTTTTTCATCCCAAAAAATCATAGAGTCAAGAAACTCCAGTGAAAGGTCTGAGGTTACTAGACTAAAAATAAATTTAGCTTCCTCCTCAGTCCCAAATGACAAAAAATTTACGGTGTCGTCAAACATTACCGATTTTTCGTCTAAAGGACCGATTAAACAAAAATTTAATCGCTTGTAAAGTCCGGAGATGGCTATTTTCCAAGACTTAAAGGAATACAGCCCAACACCAAAAATAGAATATGGTGGCTTGTTCTTATAGACAGAACTTTTTCTAGCCTTCAAATACTTATCATGCTCCAGCAAATACTGCCATGTTCTAGGAGCTTCATCTTGAATAATGCTTGTATCATCACCAACCGATTTTTGCGTAACCAGGACAAGTTTTCGATAATTATCAGTTCTACCATTGCCAATATCTGAACTCTTTAAGAGAGGATATAAGTAGGTTTTTTCTAAATGAAATTTTTCGCCCATTCCATTCAGAAACAGAGTTTCATTAAGTTGTTCTAACTCCATTACTTTAGAACAATCATGCTTAATTCCAGAGCGCCACACGTATCTTAAATCTTGACCCAATAAGTGTTTCCACTTCTCATATTTAGCTACGTCTCTAAGAATTAGCCCATCCCTTTCGCCAATTGAATATGATATCTCTCTGGCTTTTAAGTCTTCATATACTTTGCAATCAGAACTGCTATTAGCATTAGTAGATAGAACAAAAAAGCAAGCTTCTACTGATGCCCCAAAATAAGTTTTTGCGTCAATCAAATAGACATAACTCAAAAATCTATTTCCCGACTTCTTCTTTACCTGACGAATGACCTTGCGAGCAACGGAGTACTTGCACAATAATGCTATAGTACCTTCTCTTTTCAATAGCCATTCGATGTGTTGCAAAAGCATCCATTCAGAAATATCAAAGTTTCCTGAACCAGTGATAGCTGCGATACCTCGTCTATTTTGAAAGTTGGATTTTGAGGGAAGATTTTGGCTATTAAGAATACTCAATTCACTACTTGTGACCCAAGGAGGATTACCCAGTATTAAGATATACCCTGAAGATTCAGGAATAAGGCTTGTCCAATTCGTCCTAAAAAAATCTGTCTCATATATAGTTACATTTTCTGCATTTGGATAATTGGATATTGTTGACTTCAGTTCCCTTAGATATTTTCCATTGATATCCAAACCTATAATTTTTGAATTTTTGAATTCATTAAGTGCTGCTCGGATAAATGCACCCTTTCCACAGCTTGGCTCTATGATCACTTCCGGTGATATTTTATGATTTAGCCTTAAAGCTCTAACTACTTCTCTCGCAAGATTTTCAGGGGTTTGGAAGTCACCAAATTGCCATTTTTCTATTGACTTTGCCATAATCAGCTACCGAATTCTAACTATTCCTGGAATACTGCCAGCTTGTTGGATAACTCGGCTGTATTGCAATCTCCACTGAAGAGCATTTGAAATTGTTAAATATCCTTGATTGGGTGACGATTCCAAAATTCTATCAGCCAGTTGACTGGCGCCTATTTCATCAACTGGCAAGTTTCTTTCGATTATAAAAGCAACAATATCATCCTTATTTCCATCTCGACTTAAAATATCTGTGATGCCTTTAGTCGTTTGGAAGTCACCTGTTCTGTCCTTGTCTACAAAAATAGTGTGTTGCATATCTAGTCTTCCAGTTTTATTTTCGTGATCATCATACTTGTCGTATACAAAAACTAGAAGATGATATCCCAATCCAAACACTTTTTGAGTTGCTGACTTAAAAGGACAAGAAGATTGTGGCTGCTTTGTACTCGTCACTTTAATATCAACTTCAAGAGCAGGAAGGTCAATGCCTGACGCTGAATTTCCTGGCTGATAGCTATAGTTTTGAGCTAAATAGGCTGTGAACTTGTGTTCAAGATAAGTTCCTATAGCTTTTCCATCTGTCACTCCGTAAAGTGTCGGTTCATCATAAATGGACTCTATTTCAGCAAATCTTGTTGCCTCAGCACACAAATTCTCAATGGTGAGTACTGGCTTCATCCTTCTCCCAAGTCGCGCTATCGAATCTTTTGTAAACGTAATGAATCACGTAGATGGAAGTAAAAGCAAGACATTAGACTCTCAATGAAACTAACTCAAACGGGCTGTGCATTCCAGAATGAGCTTTTGATTCTCTAAGGAGTAAGGCTGAATTTCTAGGGCTTTGCGAAATGCCCAGATTGCTTCACTGTATTCTCCCAACGCAGCGTAGCAGAGTCCCATTCCGTGCAGTGCGCCGAAGTGAATTGGGTTGAGTTCAACGGTTTGCCGACAGTCACCTAGAGATTTGCGATACTGCCGCTGCACATAGTACAAAACTGCACGGCGGTTCCAGGCTTCAGCAAAGTCGGGTTGAGCCTCAATAATGTTGGTCAACAAAGCTTCTGCTTGCTGCATTAAGCCTGCTTCTATGAGTGCCTGACTGCGACCCAGCAGTTCTAGCCCATAGACTCCTTTTTGTTGAAACCAGAGTTGCCAAAGCTCCTGAGTTGCCTGTTGGCGAACTTGCTCGTCTGAATTTTTTAGATCTTGCAATAGCGAGTTAATCCAAACTTCATCCATGAATTCGTATTCCTGCTGTGGACTTCTGAAAGCGATGGGAAAGCGATTACCCCAAAGGGGAAACTGCTTTGCATCACCCCTCCCTCCATTGTGTAATCCCTGCTGAGATTCTGCGACAATGAGGGGCATTGTCTGTATCGCTGGATTTTCTCGCATGGCTGCAAAAATTCCCGTCACGATTATTACCGGATTCCTCGGTAGCGGCAAAACCACGCTAATTCGGCACCTGCTGCAAAACAATCAGGGTCGCCGCATCGCCGTCCTAGTCAACGAATTTGGCGAACTCGGCATCGACGGCGACCTCCTCCGCGCCTGCCAAATCTGTCCTGAAGAAGCGGCAGAAATCCCCAAAAACCTCAGCGAAGCAATAAATTCCCCCCCTCACCCCCCCACCCCCCACC
>JAAUTN010000080.1 GCA_012031415.1 Leptolyngbyaceae cyanobacterium SM1_4_3
TGGGCTGGAGAAACCACCCTCACCCGACGATAGTGCCGATGGGTTGGCGATCGCCTTTGCTGCCCAGTGCGGCGCACGGGCAAATGTGGCTTAAGGGGGAAGGGGCTAGGAGCTAGGGGCTGGGGGCTAGGGGAGCAGCAGGAACCGGGATTGGGAGGGAAAAAACCAGGAATGGGAAGCTCGGAATCCAAAAGACAACTTTCCTCGACCCCTAGCCCCCAGATCCTAGCCCCTCCTACCGCACACTCATGCGCTGACCGTTGGTCTGATTTTCTTCCACTTCTGTAATGCCAAAGACCTGGATAAATACTTTATCGACTTTGTAGCCTGAGTCAATTGACTCTAGTGGGTCTTTGCGGAGACGATGACGCAAGCACAAGCCAATGACGCGACGGATGTCGTCAATAGTAACTTCTGAGCGTCCTTCGAGGGCGGCGATCGCCTTCGAAGCCCGGTTGGTCACGATGTCGCCACGCAGTCCGTCTACATCCAGTTCGGCACAGACCTGAGAGATTTTGACCCGCAGTTCATAATCCATTGCGACAGATTTTAGCCGTTCTTGAGCACTGACCAGTTTTCCTGTAGCTCGACTTGCTGGGGCTGATATTTTTCTAGAAAGTAGGTGGGTCTTGGTCAAACTCGGAGCGCTGTTCGACGATTTGCACACGTAGAGCGGGTTCTTTGACCGTGCGGATTTCGGCGTGCATTCCAAAGCGATCGAGCAACTGAGGACGTAGTTCGCCCTCTTCGGGATTGCCCGAACCAACGAGGACAAAGCGAGCGGGGTGGCGAATCGAAATGCCTTCACGCTCGACGGTATTCCACCCGGAGGCGGCAGAGTCGAGCAATACGTCTACCAGGTGGTCGTCCAGCAGGTTGACCTCATCGACGTAGAGAATGCCCCGGTTGGCTTTGGCTAACAGCCCCGGTTCAAAGGCTTTCACGCCTTCTGCCAGTGCTTTCTCAATATCAATCGTGCCGCAGACGCGATCTTCGGTTGCGCCCAGCGGCAGGTCAACCATTTGCACTTTCTTTTTGGCGACCTGAATCGGCAAATTAGCGGTACTAGTCTGCTCGGAATGATCGGCAGAGTTCGCTGCTATGAGCCGCTGGCGCACTTCATCGCTCATCAGGTCGGGGTCGCTGGGATGGCTGTTGAAGGGATCATCGGCAACGACTTCGATTTCGGGCAATAGGTCAGCCAGGGCGCGAATGGTAGTGGATTTGCCTGTGCCGCGATCGCCCATAATCATCACGCCACCGATCTTGGGATCAATCACGTTGAGCAGCAACGCCAGCTTCATTTCCTCTTGACCGACGATCGCTGTGAAGGGAAACACCGCCCGACGAGCGGCAAATTTGGGCGAGGGAGGGGCTGACGTAATCACAGAACTACCTAGATTGCTAACAAAAGATTAAATCACTGTCCTCCATTGTAAGCTCTCTTAGCATTTACGCTAAACCGCACCGACTTAAGTTGCAGCCTTGAACTAAAGTTTGGGCTAAAAGCTCCAAGCCCGTCAAAACAGACTATGGAACAAAGGACTTAAGCCAAACTGAAACAAGTAAAAAATGCAGTGTTCAGATCTGCGACTTCTCGAAGAAGTCGCAGATCTTGCCTCTTTACGGCGTGTTGGCAACGAGTTCATCCTTGCTCGAAACTTCAACGATGCAGTTCAGAATGACAACGATGCAGGTTTAAGTAACAAAAGTCTCACTTGAAGTGACAACGATGCAGGTTTAAGCAACAAAAGTCTCACTTGAAGTGACAACGATGCAGGTTTAAGCAACAAAAGTCTCACTTGAAGGGGCGATCGCCCTTAAGTAAACTTAACCCCCTCTCCAGATATCTCAACCTAGTCTGAAGAAGTGGGAGCTTCATCTCCTTTGAGCCAGGGCGAAAGAGTCATTTCATGGAGACGATTGATGCAAGGTGCTGAGCAGGTGCAGTGGTTGCGGCAAAATACGTCGCTGGGGGCGTTGTCGGATGAGGTTTTGGGGGCGATCGCCGCTGAAATTCAGGAAGAAACCGCTGAACAGAATCGTCGCCTGGTATTAGAAGACACGCCGCTACCCGCCCTTTACATTTTGGTGTCGGGGCATCTGGAAAGCTATCACACCAGTCCTAACAGCCTGGCCAAAGCCACAAGTTTGCTGCCCGGAACGGTGCTACATCTGAAAGAACTTCTGCTCGATCAGCCTGCTGAGCAAACGATTATTACGCTGAATGACTGCATTGTGTGGAAAGTTACGGCTGAGGCATTTAAAGCGTTAGTAGAGCGATATCCAGAAATTTCCCGCACTTTCTCGCGTCAATTGGCGGCTGAGTTAGATCAGGTTGCCTCTCAGCTTGCCTTTGAGCAAGAGCGGCAGACCGCATTGCGGCCTTATATTGTGCCAAAGGTGCGACGGGGAATTGTTGGCTCCAGTCGCTATGCAGTGCGGCTACGGCAAGACATCAAAAAGGCGGCGGCAGACCGTGAACCTGTGATCATTTTTGGCGAACCGGGCTTGGGTAAAGACAACTCGGCGGCGCTGATTCACTTTGGTTCACGCGATCGCCACTTACCTATCATCAAAATCAACTGTGACACCATTCAGGTGAGTGGGGCTGAACTGTTTGGTCGGCAAGGCGGCAAACCGGGACTGTTGGAATGGTTGGGCAAAGGCACGCTGATGCTCAACAACGTTCAGGATTTGCCTCAAGGACTGGAAGAAAAGCTAATTCGCCTGCTGCAAACCGGGGAATATTTACCTGTCAGCCGAGAAGGAGATCAAGAGCCAGTTCCCCGTCAGTCAGAAGTACGAATCATTCTGACAACAGAGCGATCGCTGCCCAAAATCGATCGCAAAAATCTGGTTGGGCACTCAATTAAAGTGCCGCCGCTGCGCGTGCGAAAAGCCGACATCGAAGCGCAGGTGAAATACTACATCAGCTTATTTTGTCAAGACAAAGGATTGCCTCAGCCAGAGGTGGCTCCGGAGGCACTGCGGCGACTCCAGGGCTATGACTTTCCGGGCAACTTGACTGAGTTGGAAAGCCTGGTAGGAAGGGCGCTAATTCAGAGCGGTCTCGAAGAGACACCCACAAGCGATCGCGCCCCCGTTCTCACCGAAGAAGTCTTTTGGTCAACCAGCACCAAAAGCAAACGATTTCGATTTAACCTGCTTAACAGCTATCCGCGATTGCGCCAGTTTTTGCGTAGCCCCTGGTGGCCCGACCGCATCAACTACGGCCTTACCCTGGGCTTTTTTGCGGTCATCGTCGCCATGCTGTTTTTGGGGCCACAAACTCGTGATTCAAACATTGCCCTAAATCTGTTTTGGGCGTGGTGGTGGCCGTTAATCTTAGTTAGCTTTCCGTTTGTCGGGCGGGTCTGGTGCGCGATTTGCCCCTTTATGATTTACGGCGAACTGGCACAAACGCTTTCCCTCAAAGTCTTTCCGCGTCAGCTTCAAGCCTGGCCACGGCAGCAAGCTGAGAAATGGGGTGGCTGGTTTCTTTTCGGGCTATTTACCCTGATTTTGCTCTGGGAAGAACTGTGGAATCTGGAGAATGTTGCCTATCTATCAGGCTGCTTGCTGCTGCTGATTACCGCAGGAGCCGTGATTTTTTCACTGCTGTTTGAGCGACGATTTTGGTGTCGCTATCTCTGTCCGATCGGCGGCATGAATGGAATGTTTGCCAAACTCTCAATGATTGAACTGCGGGCGCAGCAAGGAATTTGCTCAGCAACGTGTACAACCTACCAGTGCTATAAAGGCGGGCCGCAAAAGGGCGAAGGGCTGGAGACAGGCGGCTGTCCGATTTACTCTCACCCTGCCCAACTTCAGGAAAATCGCGACTGCGTTTTGTGTATGACCTGCCTCAAAGCCTGCCCTCACCGCTCAGTAGAGCTAAACTTGCGCCCACCCGGAATTGAGCTATGGACAACTCACAAACCCACCCGTCACGAAGTCGCGCTGCTGTTTCTATTATTTGGCGCTGTGTTTTTACACCGCTTGCCAGAGATTTCAGCCCGTCTAGGTTGGGCAATTGACCTGGAGAATTTTGGCGTTCATGCAGGAATATCCGTTTTAGCGCTGCTGGTGCCAGTGGCGATCGCCCTCACCGCCCAATTCCTCATTCGCTTGTTCAACCGCACCTGCAAGCCCAAACCTTTTGTAGAACTTGCCTATGGGTATCTGCCGCTGGTTTTGGGGGGCAGTTTGGCCCACTATCTACGCTTAGGATTAAACGAAGCAGGACGAGCGATTCCGGTAACGCTTGCAACTTTTGGCTACAGCGGGGGTGGAATGGCGACCCCTCGCGGCTATCTCTTCGAGATTGCCATCGCAGACCCCGCCGTGCTGTCGTTTTTACAGAGTGTGACGCTGATTGTTTCTGTTTGGCTGAGCGTCATTCTGACCCAGAAGATCGCCCGTCAGCCGTTGATCAACCTGTTGCCCCAACATCTAGCGACCGTGGCGATCGGTTCGCTTTTGTGGAAGGTTATTGTCGGCTGGTAGCTGTCGGTCAGGAGAAGGGCGATCGCTTACGCCTGCCGCCACATCTGCTTAATTTCACCAGGCAAAAAGCCTGTGATCTCGTCAATTCTTTCCTGAGACAACTCAGCTTTGACGGCTGAAAAGACTGCGGCGATTACCACCTCTGCCTCTACCCCGTTAGACAATCCTGCTTCCTGGCGAATCCGAAACAGAAAAGTTTCTGGCTCAATCACCAGCGGCGGACGCAGACGGCTAAGGAATCGAACGATTGGGTTGGTGTCTTTCCAGAGGTCAGCTACGTCGTTTTGCAACGCTTTGTCTTTGGTGGCAATTGCCTCTCCCTGAAGCTCGGCGGCTACCCGGTCAGAAACTTCTGTCGGCATCATGTCTCGCATCGTGCGGAAGACAACTTCGGCTATATCCCTTGCGTCATAGAGATCTTCAAGCTCTCCTCGCACCATTACCTTTTTAAGGAAGGAGGTTGCGGCAACTGGAGCAGCTTCAGGAGTTGAATCCGGAACTTTGGATAAATCACTGGATGAAGAATTCATGGCTTTTCAAAACTTAATTTTTCTTTACATATCTTCACCATACCGTTTTGAACCTGATAAAGCAAATCGCCCCAATTTTTGCTGGGGCGATCGCTCAAAGAAGACTTAAAAAGTAGCAACAATTAGCCACTACGCCTGCTGCCACATCTGCTTAATTTCACCAGGCAAGAAGCTAGCGATCTCGTTAATCCGCTCTTCCGAAAGCTCGTCCTTCGTCGCAGAAAAAACTGCCTTAATTGCGGTTTCGGGTGCTACGCCTCTGGGCAAACCTGCTTCCTGGTTAATCCGAAACAGGAATGTCTCAGGCTTAATTTCCAGCGGTGGACGAATTTTGCTCAAGAAGCGCACGATTGGATTGGTGTCTTGCCACAGTTCCGCAACTTCGTTTTGCAAAGCTTTATCATCCGTTGGCAATGCTTCTTCGTGCAGTTCAGAGGTGACGCGATCGGCAGCTTCGGTGGTCATCACGTCACGCATCGTGCGGAAGATGACTTCAGATACGTCTCTTGCATCAAACACATCCTCCAGGTTGCCTTTCAGCATGACCTTTTCGAGGAAAGGCATATTCTCTTGAACAATGGGCACAGCCGGGCCCTTGCCAAGCGCAGCGGGTGGATTTGCCTCCATTTTTTCGAGCAGTTTGCGTCCCTTTTCGGTTAGCTCTGCCCGCTTGAAGGCAATCAGGTGGGGCAACGGGCCATCCGGCGCACCATACGTGTTGGCAATGCGAATGTCTACTTCTTCAGGATTGAGCGCATCGGGTACGTCTTCCTGATTGCCATAGGCGTTGCCGCTAAATTCGGCGTTGATGTAATGTTTTTGGTTCAGGTAGTCCAGGTGTCCGAGCAGGTCTGACTCGGTGACTGCTCTGCCTGCCAGGTCAGCAGGGGTCAGCCTGACTTCATGCTTTCCTTCGGTTTGAGCATCTCCTTCACTTATTTTCTTAAGCAAGATATAGGCAACATCTTCTCGTAAGGCAATTGTCATAAAAATCTCCCGATGATTTCAACTTAAGCAGGGTGGCGACCCCTTGCGGGTATCTCTTCGAGATTGCCCTGACAAGGCACCGCCTTAAATCTTGAGAAACTCCTCAACTTTTCTTAACCCTGCCAAAATTGAACATAGTCTGGCTCGATTCCTGGCGACATCTGCTACAGGGAACAGACCCAAAGAAGGAGGAGGTAGATTTTAGGGCTGCTAATGTGTTGCATTTGATTGAATCTCACTGCTTGTGGTCGCGAAATCGGTTAAGCATAGAGTGGTTTTTCAGCTTACTGAGTCTGTGCTGGTCTGAGTCTGTGCTGGTCTGAGTCTGTGCTGGTCTGAGTCTGTATTGATGTCCTTTCGAGTCTGTATTGATGTCCTTTGAAATTTCTACCGAAACCGCACCTACAGATGGTTCTTTAGAATCAACTCTTCCTCTCATAGAAGAGCCTGAAACGCGGGAGCCTGCTCCGCATTTGATCAGCCGAACGATTTTGAGGCTGATTGGCTCAGGTGTAACCTCTCAGGCTGGCACTTCAGAAGCTATCCCTGAAGTGCCATCTGCGCCTGTGGCTTCAACTCAGGTTTTGGAGGCAATGCAGCGGCTAGTGAAAATGATTACAAACCTGCGATCGCCCCAAAGCGGTTTATCGCCAGAGACACCCCAAACGCCCGAAACACTGGCTCCTTATCTGGTTGAAGAAGCCTACGATGTCCTGGAAGCGCTACAAAAGAATTATGTTGAGCCGCCTCGGTTAGATTTTGTTGACTTAGCGGGGGGAAGGGGCGATCTCGAAGAGATACCCGCAAGGAGTCGCTGGCAAAGCTATTTCCTCGTTTCAGACTTGGCTCCCTGGCTACTCTGGGGCATTGCCCGCAGCAGCCATGAGGTAATGCAGTTACTTGAGGGCATTCCCGCTAAAGCCTTCAAGCTGGGACAGGGATGGCGCACTGGAATTGTTCGCCTGGTTGCAACGCTGGAAACCAAAATTCCTGGACTTTCCGCATCTCTGGATTTAGCGACCTTACAGGTCAATCAGTCTCTGTTGTCGTCTGACACGATGCTCCAGTCTGATCAGTACAGCGCTTGTCAGCAACCAACGTGGATCGCCGGATTTCTGCCGGATCTGATCCAGCAGATCGAAGCAACAACCCCCTCAGTCAGCCGATTTTTTGCGGGGGCTGAAGTAGATGCCCTAGCGCCAAACCGCAACTGGCAATCGGGTTCAATTCAACTCCAGCTTGGGTTTGAGTTTGTTGCGACGGATGCGATCGCTTTTCCAGATTTTGCGGAGGCTTCTGTTGAGGAGGGAGGGGAAGAGAGAGGGGCGATCGCCTCTGATCCTTCTCCCCAAAACGCTATCGATATGGCACCTTGCTCTACCCCTTCCTCAGACTCAAGCCACCTCCAGATCAAATTCACCCATCCAGATTGGCTAGAAAAATACTCCAAAACCTTACTTCAGCAACAGATTGCTAGTAATATTCAGCAGTTGCCCACCTTCCGAGCGGCGGGTGAAAAAAATCGCAATCTCTCTTCTCAAAGCCTAATTCCGCTAATCGTTAAAGATGCTTGTAATCTAGTGGATCTGCTGCAAACCTCTCCTGCCCTGTCAAACCAAGCTTTACAGCAAGCGGTTGAACTGGAAGCCTTAACCCATCAACTGCTCTGGTCTTTTAGCCGTAGCTCCTATGAAGTGGTGCAGCTTATGGGCGGCATCCGAGTCAATCTGCTCCAGCCTGAGCGCCATTGGGAAACGGGCACTCTACGTCTACTAGCTCGCCTTAACAGCAAAACGCCAGAGCAAGATTGGTATCTGGATATAGCCACCAGACAGCCTCCCCAGCCCCATGTGTTTCCCCTCGCCGATGACGTGATCGTGCAGTCCCACGAGAGCCACTGGTGTAAGCAACCCAATGTACTGGAGCAGTTAGAAGCAAAGCTGATGCATCAGCTAGAGCAAGTTGCCCCAGAATTACACCTGTTTATGTCAGGCACAGAGGCAGAGATATCAGACGCTAGGCAGCAATGGCACTCTGGCGCGATTCAACTCAGCATTGGCTTTGAGTTCATTCCCGACCTGAACTACAGCAACCCTGACAGCTACCCTGGATGAATGTAGAAAGCATACTCTCTGTCAGTTGTCACAGATGTTACCAACTGTGACGTTTAAGCACCTTCGAGTCAGGGTCTTTCTTTAGGATGATGATGGGACAACTGGCGTATCCCTAGCATAATTCCACATCCTTTATTGAAGGTTTGAATGAGTTATGCAATCTCCTAGTCAAGCTGTAGACCAGTCGAAGGATCGTCCTCGTGATCCCAGGAATCGGGAAGTGGTTTATGCTGCTGCCGATCCGCAGAACGGGAACCTGGCGACTCCGATTAATGCTTCAGACTTTACAATGGCGTTTATCAACAACCTGCCTGCTTACCGCAAGGGCTTGTCTCCTCTGCGGCGAGGTTTAGAGGTAGGAATGGCTCACGGGTACTGGATTCTTGGCCCTTTTGCAAAGCTGGGTCCGCTGCGCGATACAGACATTGCCAACCTGTCAGGACTCCTTTCGACGGTTGGACTAGTCGTGATTTCGACGATCGCCATGTCGCTATACGCCAGCAGCAATCCGCCTAAGCCAACAAAAACTATTACAACTCCCAATCCGCCCGATGCGTTTAACAGCTCTGAAGGCTGGAATGAATATGCAAGTGGTTTCCTCATCGGTGGAATTGGCGGTGCCGCGTTTGCCTATCTGCTGCTGTTGATTATTCCAACCTTCGGTAACTTCATGAACTAAGGGACTTGCATAAAAATAAAGTCCCATTTTTTTGAGGCGCGGCGGAGCCGCGCCTCAAAAAATGGGATCTTAAATAAACGCAGATTCCTAACCTTAAATTTCAGGACTGTACAGCAGTTGAAGAGACAAGGGCTGTGCGCGAAAATAAGACCCCTGCGATGCGTTACGGCTAACGCCTAGCACATCCTACAACTGGGACTTGACTTGATTGCAAGCCCCCAACTCGTTCCCAAGCCCTAGCTTGGGAATATCAGTTTTGAAGCTCCAGCTTCCTTGCTTACAAGCTGGAGCTTCTTCTCAGCAGTTCCTCAGACAGAGCTTGGGAAGCAAAGAAAAGTGCGTCCTTGAGTCCGATCAGCGTGAATTTTATCAGCGCGAATCTTGGGGACGCTGGAGCAGGTTCAGCAAGCCCGTTCCCAGGGCGACTGCGGCAGCAACATAGAATACGGGCGGCAGTCCAGCGTATTTCCAAACCGGGCCTAATACCAGCGGCGAGATGAATTGTCCCAGCGAGTTGCAGCCTGTGCCGATCGCCAACACGCTAGAGCGCAGTTCTGAAGGGGCCTGATCTGCCAAACGGTCATAAACGTTGGGCACAACTACGCCAAACCCCATGCCAAACAGCACGGCGGTTGGCATAATCGTTTCCAACTGATCTAAGAAAGGAATGGTCACCAGCGTTAGAGACATCAGCGTGAAACCGAGGGCGATCGCCCGCTCTGTTCCCACCGCCTTAGCCAACCGACTCGCCACCAGCGCCGAAACGATTGCCGCGCCAATTGCCCGGACTGCCAAAACACTGCCATTCAGTAAAGGCGTTGCTCCGATCGCTTCACGTAGATACAGCGGCGTGTAGATTACCACCGAATAAACCACCGAGGCCGCTAGAGCCAGCGTCAGATAAAGCTGCAACGTGCGGGGCTGACGCAAAATCTGTAAAAGCTGCTGGTTTTGCCCCGTAGGAATCACAGAAGACTGTCCGGACTGTCCCTCTTTCAGCAATACAGCCGCGATCGCGCCAAAGGCAACCCAAACCCGTAAAGATAAAACGAGTATTGCCAGTGATGCTGCCCCACCCAACCGCCCACCAGCGGAATTAAAATACTGGCGGTGGTCATCGCGCTCGTGGCATAGCCGAGAATGCGCGATCGCGCTTCTCCTTCATACATCGTCCCCAACAAGCCAATCGTCGCAGCAGCAACCGCACCACTCGCGGCTCCCAGCAGGGCACGGGTTGCCAGCAGCGGCAGAAAACTTTGCATCCAGGCTCCAGCGGCTCCAAATATGGCGTAGAGTGCCAGCCCCGGAATTAGCACTTTGAGTTTGCCAACGCGATCCGCGAGGATGCCAAACAGGGGAGTGCAGATGGCGATCGCCAGCGCGTGCATACTCACCAACAAGCCAGCCCAGCGCGGGTCAAGCTGAAGCTGCTGCACAATTTCAGGTAGCACGGGGGAAACAATGCCGCCCGTCATCGTGGTCAGGCAACCCGCCGCCAGCAGCACCAGCAGTTTCGGTAATTGCTTGGAAGACCTCAACCTGTCAAACCGATTCGCGGGAGCTTTACAAACAGGCAACATAGAATCACTTAGAATCCGAAACTTCTCAACACCACCTAGATCGAGACTTACGCACCCTTGTGGGTGCTGCTCTCCATGCTGTGCCAGTTTGTCAAGCTGTTACCAGGGTGGGGCAGACTCGCAAAACTTCGGCAATACAAAATCACAACGCGATCCGCAGATCGTCCTCTTTACAAAGTTGCACACAGCGTCCACATTTTCTAGCGGCAGCTTTGTAAGCTGGCTAATTTATAGGGAAATTGGCACCATTTACGCTGAGAAGTTTGACCACATACCCGTGCTGTTTAGGTGAACACCGAAGCAGCAATATGTTGAGGAATAGATTGACTTATGAAAGGATTAAAAGTCTAGAGCGTGTTCTATTGATTCATCGCCAAATAGCAATACAAGCTCAGTGTTTGGACGCGGTTAGTAGCAGGGGGAAAGCAGAATCGATGGAACTGGCGACAACGTTGAAGGGGCAGACAGTCCGGAACATCATCCGGGAAGTCGGTATTAATGCGAACCACTGGTATCCTGCGGGTTGGGCAAACCAACTCAAGCCAGGGCAGGTGATGCCGCTGGTCGTCTGGAAACAGGCGATCGCCATTTACCGAGACACTGACGGAGAGCTTCACGCACTCGAAGACGCTTGCCCACACCGGGGTGTAGAGCTACACAAAGGCAGAGTTCACGGCAAACATCTCGCCTGTAGCTATCATGGCTGGGAGTTTGACGGCAGCGGCAACTGCGTCAGTATTCCCTATCTCCCTGACGGACAAAAGCTTCCCTGTGCCCAGGCTCGTAGCTACCCGGTGCAAGAGAAATATGGCTTGATCTGGGTATTTCCCGGTGATTCTCACCTGGCTACGACGAACTCTATTCCTTCAGTGCCGGAATATAACCAGCCAGAGTGGTTAATGGTGCCCGTGACGGCTCACTTCAACGCTCACTTCTCCATCTGCAACGAAAACGCGATGGACGTGTTTCACGGCTTTTTGCACCAGGAACTTCAGGGCTGGTTTGACCCGGTGCTGCTCAACCTGAAAGAGACGGAATCCGCTATCTGCGCTGATTATCAGGTCTCTTACAGAGGGCGACTGGCAAAATTTTTGGGATTGAGCGATCGCGCCGATGAAGTTACCACCCTGCCGATCTCTATTCAGTATCGCTATCCCCACTATTCCAGTTCGCTTCAAGGAATCTCCGCACTCTACCTGATGCGGCTACCCGTTAGCCCAGTCGAAAGCCGCTCGTTTGCCCTGTTCTTCTTCAAAGTCAAAGTGCCCCGCTGGTTGCCCCGCCCACTCAAGTCTTTACTCACCTGGGTAATTCAAAACCTGATGCTGCAACGCTTCCTTGACCAGGACATTGAAATGATGGAAAGCGAACAGCGGATTTACCTGGAAAACCCAAATCGTCGCTATGTTGAGATCAATCCGGCAATCATCGCTCTTCAGCGATTAATCGTCCGGCAGTATGAGCAATTTATGCAACAATCAAGTCAATCATCCAGTCAATTACAAAGTGGTCGAAACGGTGATTCCCACAGGTCTATCTCTTTGTCCAAAGCGGCGATTTCGGGTCAGGCTGAACAAACCTCGGAAAATTGAGCTTGGATGAAGATAACTGTACTAACGCTATCAGCCATGCTTGCCAACTTCTGGCAGAGTCATAGGTGGCTCTTCAATTTATACCGAAGGTCGCCAAGCAATTGGGTTCGATGTCACAATCACGGTTGTGAGTGTCTCTTGTCTGCTCGCGTTGACTTCAGATCTGGGTAGTGTACTATCCAAGCGATCTGCTGTTAAACCAGAGGCAAAAAGCTACCTAAAGAAACTAAGGTGAGGGGAGTTTACTGTGCAAGTTATTAAGGAATACGTTCAGCGTTGGTACGAGAGTGGGCTTGACCCTGATGAATATATTTGTCACGCCAAGCAGGGCAATCTAGTTGAAATTGAGGAGGCTGAAACAGGCAAGCGCCGTACAGTTCTCACGTTTTGCACCAATGATGTGTTGGGGCTAGTTCAGAATGAAGCCGTTCAAAAAGCTGCTATTGATGCAATTTTGAAGTATGGCACTTCCAATAGCTCGACCTCAGTGTTGAGCGGTCGGATTGATCTGCACCGCCAGCTTGAAGATGAAATCTCAGCATTTAAACACTTACCCTATACGCAGCTATTTCTCAATGCTTGGATGGCCATGCAGGCGCTAATGGATGCCTTCTGCCATCTAGCAATTCCGGTTCCGGGCTTTCAGCATACCCGCGAAACGCTAATTCTAACGGATGTATTGAATCACGGCTGCATTGTGTCGGCGATCGCCAATGCGGGTACGCGCTCTGGCAAGCTATTTGGACATAGCCCTCGCGTCCGAGTACGGGCTTATCGGCACTGCGATATGGAAGACCTCGGCCGCAAACTCCAGCGATATGCCCGTCCAGATGACCGGATATTGGTGGTGTCTGACGCAGTTTTCTCAATGGATGGCGACATTGCCCCGCTGCCCGATATGCTTAGCATCATGCAAAACTACGAAGGTAGCGTTTTGCTGATGGATGAGGCACACGCCAGCGGCGCACTCGGCGCAACGGGACGAGGCATTTACGAGCATTTTGGGCTGTTGCCGCAGCAAGCGATTGAGCGAGGAGTCGTACCGCTGATTATGACGACCTTCTCTAAGTTTGCGGCTTCGGCTGGAGCCGCAATTAGCAGCCACGTTGCTGAACTGAAGCCATTGCTCAACGTTTCGCCTACCTCCATCGGCACGATTTCGCTGCCGCCTCCAACCACTGCCGCCGCGCTGGAAAGTATCCGTCAAGTGGTGAAGACCCCAGATCTGGTGCAGCGGTTACAGGAAAATACTCAATATCTGCGATCGCGCCTGGAAGAAAACGACTTTATGGCGATCGGTGAAACCAATGTAATTCCGGTGTTGCTGCCGCCAGAGCTAAACCCCAAGATCTTCGGTAGAAAGCTGATGAACGATCACGGCCTGTGGGTATCGCCCATCTGGTTTATTGCCAAACCTCGAATTCGGATTACCGTCAACTCGCTGCACACCCGCGAGGAAATGGACCGTATGGTTGCAGGTCTGGTGGCGACGCGAGAGGTGCTGTATAAGCCTACCATCAGCGCGTGAGTAATGCACAGGTAAGTATGAGTTGTAGGGTGGGCAGTGCCTACCCTATTTTATTGCCTGGATGTATTCGAGAACTGCGTTGAGGAAGCTGGAGCTTAGTAACGAGAATCCCTCATCCCTTCTAAAGGGGTCGCTCGCCCCTCGACTAGAATATTTTCTCCTGACAAACTAAATTTGTTGCTTTGTTACCTTTCTTTTCCTATCCTCCGTCGCTTGTGAGACATTGGGTATTAGAGAAGGGAACCATCTACTTCGCCGTCCGCTATGAGTTTGTGCATCAACCCCCGCTGTCTTCAGCCTGACCATCCTGGCAATGACAGCAATCAATTCTGCCAAAGCTGCGGCTCTGACCTGATTTTGCAGGGGCGCTATCGGGTGATGCGGCTGCTCAGCGACAAGAGCGGGTTTGGCAAAGTTTACGAAGCGTTTGAGCGCAGTACGCCCAAAATTCTCAAAATTCTCAAGGAAAACCACAGCACTAATCCCAAAGCGGTGACGCTGTTTCAGCAAGAAGCGGGCGTTTTGAGTCAGCTTCAGCATCCCAGCATTCCGCAAATCGAGCCAGACGGATACTTTCAGTTTTTTCCCAGAAATGCTTCAGCGCCGCTGCACTGCATCATCATGGAAAAAATTGATGGGCCAAATCTAACTCAGTGGATGCGGCAGCAGGGCAACCATCCCATCAGCGAAAAGCAAGCGGTGAACTGGCTACATCAGCTAGCGGGAATTTTGCATCTGGTTCACCACAAGAATTATTTTCATCGCGACATCAAGCCCGAAAATATCATGCTGCGCTCTAGCGGTCAGCTTGTGCTGGTCGATTTTGGTGCGGCCAGGGAGATGACCTATACCTATCTGGCTCAGCTTGGCGGCACGAGTGGAGTTACCCGCATCAGTTCCGCTGGCTATACACCGCCGGAGCAAGAGCAGGGGCAAGCGGTTCCCCAGTCAGATTTCTATGCATTGGGGCGCACCTTTATTTACCTGCTAACCGGAAAGCAGCCGACTGACAGCGGCATTTATGACTCGCTCAACAACGAGTTTCACTGGCGCAATCATGCGCCTCACGTTTCGCCACAGCTAGCCGGACTGATTGATCAACTAATTGCCCCCAGAGCCGCCGATCGCCCCAAAGATACGCAAGAAATCTTGAGCCGACTGTCGCAAATTTCTCAAGAAATTTCTAGCGGGACCTCTCACCCTCCTCACGCTTCAATGGGAACATCCTTGTCACCCTTGAGCATTCCAACGGTGTATCAACCTTTGCCCAAATCAAGAACCTGGAAGTGGTTGAGCGGTGGGCTACTGATTTTGCTGCTGGGGGGAGGTGGATACTGGCTCTGGCAGTCGCGACAATCTTTCCCTTTCATTGCTAATAGTCAAAGGGTGCAAAGTGAAGCGATCGCCATCAGCCGCACTTTTACGGGGCATTCCAGCTATGTCAATAGCCTGGTTCTCAGTTCCAACGGGCAAGTTTTGATCAGTGGTAGCGCCGACCAGACCATCAAAATTTGGGATTTCAACACCGGCGAGGAAATTCGCACTCTCACCGGGCATTCCAGCTTTGTCAATCGATTGGCGCTTACGCCGGATGGTCGTTTTCTCGTTAGTACCAGTGCTGATCAAACGATCAAGATCTGGGAAATCGCGACGGGTCAAGCCATTCGCACCCTTACCGGACATTCCAGCCCCGTTAATGCACTGGTGATTACGCCGGATGTCGCTATTTAATCAGCGCCAGTGCTGATCAAACGATCAAGATCTGGGAAATCGCGACGGGTCAAGCCATTCGCACCCTCAATGGACACAGCAGCTCCATTAATGCACTGGTCGTTACTCCAGACGGACAGCAGTTAATTAGCGGCGGTGCTGACAAACTAATCAAAATTTGGGATATCAATACGGGTGAGGAAATTCGCACGTTGGCCGGCCACGCCAGTTTCATCAACACGCTGGCAGTTAGTCCAGATGGGCAGCTAGCTATCAGCGGCAGTGCGGACAAAACCATTAAAATTTGGAATGTGGAAACGGGTGCAGAAGTTCGCACACTCACAGGACATTCGGGTTATGTTAACGCTCTAGCAGTTAGCCCCGATGGACAAACGCTTGCCAGCGGCAGTGCTGACCAAACGATTAAACTTTGGGATTTCAACACGGGCAATGAACTTCGCACCTTGACGGGCTATGGCACTCACATCAATTACTTTGTGGTTAGCCCAGACTGGAGTGAAATGGCTACTGGAAGCGATCGCCCCGTCATTTCCGTTTGGCGCTTGCAGGAATAGGTGAGATGCAAAATTGGGCAATCAGAGGACGGTCTTTTGAATGGGGGACGCGCACTTACCTGATGGCGGTGCTAAACGTTACGCCCGATAGCTTTAGTGATGGGGGACAGTTTAATACGTTGGAGATGGCGATCGCCCAATCAACTTTTCTGGTTGAATCTGGAGCCGACATCTTAGACATTGGGGGACAGTCCACCCGCCCCCAAGCTGACCAAATTTCCCTAGAAGAGGAACTCGACCGCGTTGTGCCCCTCATTGAAGCATTGCGCTCTGGTGCAGCAGGGGAGGCAGTGCAGTCAGCACCGATTTCCATTGATACTACCCGTGCCGCCGTTGCCCGCGCTGCGGTTTTGGCAGGAGCCGATGTGGTGAATGACATTTCTGGCGGTACCTATGACCCCGAAATGCTGCCTACCGTTGTACAGTTGGGCGTTCCCGTAATTTTAATGCACCTTCGGGGCACCTCTAAGACAATGCAGCAGATGACGGACTATCAAGATTTAATGGGTGAAATTTGCCAGTTTTTGCAGAAGCGGGTAGAGGTGGCGATCGCCCAGGGCATTCCCTCTGCTCACATTGCCCTCGATCCAGGAATTGGCTTCGCTAAAACAGGCGCTCAAAATCTGGAAATTTTGCGACGACTGCCAGAGGTGCGATCGCTGGGCTATCCGCTGCTAGTGGGAACCTCTCGCAAAAGCTTCATTGGACATATCCTAAATCAGCCCGACCCCAAACAGCGCATCTGGGGAACGGCGGCGACCTGCTGTGCGGCGATCGCTGGCGCTGCTGATATCCTCCGAGTTCACGATGTCAAAGAAATGCGGGATATAGGTCGGGTTGCTGACGCAATCTGGCGCGTCTGAATGTTTAGGAAGGGGTAGAACCATTCCCGCCGCTGCCGTTTGTGCCGTTTGTTTCAGCACCATTGCCAGCTTCAGGCATAATTAGCTCAGACATAGCTTCGGTCAGAGCTTTCGGGTCCATGAAGATAATTTTGGAGTTATTGCTTTGTCCAAGCCTATAGTTAGCATCAACGTACTTTTGCGCCACAAGGTACTGCAACACGGCTTGAGTATTGTGCTGCGACTTGAGGACATTAGAAATTAACTCAATCGACTGCACCGTACCTTCTGCTTCGGAGATAGCGGCTCGCTTTTTACCTTCTGCTTCAGAGATGGCGGCCCGTTTCTTACTTTCGGCGGCCCGCTCTAGCTCCAGCGATTCTCGCACTGTTTCGGGTAGGGTAATGTTTTGAACTTCAATCCGGGTGACTTTTACGCCCCAGGTTGCGGTTGCTTCGTCTAACTGTTGCAGCAAAATCTGGTTGATTTGACTCCTAGAAGCGTAGGTTTGTTCTAGCTCCATTCGTCCAATCTCAGAACGCAGGCTGGTGATCACCAGATTCATTAGCGCTTTGCTGATGTCTTCGACCGCGTAGTAAGTTTGCTGTAGCTCCAGGATGCGCCAGTACATCACCGCATCTACCAGCAACGTAATGTTGTCTTTGGTGATGGCTTCCTGCGGGTCAATATCCAGAACTTGCTCACGGGTCGTGTCTTCCCAAACGATGGTGTCTAGCAGGGGAACGATGAAGTTTAGCCCTGGCATCAGTTTGCGGTGATAGCGTCCCAGTCGCTCAACCAGCGCCTCATTTCCCTGATTGATGATTTTTACAGATCCAACTGTATAGCCAATAATGAGCAGAGCCAGTGCAGCAAGAATTGACTGCATAGTAATCATCTCCTGAGGGGTGTCGCCTGCCAAGATTGAACAGGCGCTGGGCTACACACAATTTTCCTATTATGTCTAGCCCATACTGTTAATTTATACTGTTTGATCGTAAATGTGGCTATCTGGAAAGGTTGCAGGTAAAACAATTAATGTATTGCCATGCCGACCTACGACGTTGACCGTTTCTCCAGCGGCGATCGCCACATCTGAAATCTGACAGCGGGCATTCCACAGTGACCCCTGGTATGCCACCATGCCAACCCCACCGCTGGGAATCGGCTCTGAAACTTCCGCTTCTTTGGAAGGCGTAAGATCTTTTGCTTCTCGCGGCACCATGCCCTGCATCACTACCGCCAGCGCAACAGCCAACACTCCCCACAGCAGCAGTTGCACGGTGAATGAAGTGACGGTCAAAGCGGCGATCGCGTGATGATAGCAGCAATTCCTAATCCTGCAAGGCTGGGTTCTCCAACCAGCATTCCTAGTCCCAGAAATACTAAGCCGCTCAACAACCACAAGGTGTGAGTCTCTAAGCCCGATATTAAGTCAATAATGTCCACCGCAGCCCCCATTCCCTTTTAGCGAGTCTGAAGGATGTCTGCCATGAAGCAAACATAGTAGATTCCTTAGATGAAATGAAGTACGTCAAGGCACTGGTAAATCAGTTCACGTTGGGAGTCTAGCAGAGCAACTGCTTCAAATGGGTTAGACACACACCCTTAGATAAATTTCTGACTGTATATAAATACAGTTTACCTAGCCAGAATTACGGTTAGGAGAGAGAAGGTGACAGATTCAAAATTGCGGATGCGGTCTTACTTTTGCTGAGTTGGGATTTCAATGACAAATTCGGCTCCCTGTCCTGGAACCGATCTACAGGTGAGGCAACCGCCGTGCCTCTCTACTACAATTTGATAGCTAATGGACAGCCCCAACCCCGTTCCCGCCCCAACAGGCTTAGTCGTAAAGAAGGGATCAAATAACCGCTTGCGGTGTTTCAGGGGAATTCCTGGACCGTTGTCTGAGATGCGAATGGCAATGCGATCGCTACACACCACTTCGGTTTGAATTTGAATCATGGGCGATACCTCAGACACACAGCGCTTTTGAGTGCCTTTAATTTCTTCTTCTAGTGCATCAATCGCGTTGCTAATGATGTTCATAAACACCTGGTTAAGCTGCCCTGCGTAGCATTCCACCAGGGGCAAATTGCCATAGCGCTTGGTCACCTGAATACCTGGATAGCCAGCATTTGCTTTTAGCCGATGTTGCAAAATCAGCAGCGTGCTGTCGATGCCTTCGTGAATATCGACGGGCTTCTTCTCAGCTTCGTCCAGGCGGGAAAAGTTTCGCAATGAGAGGATGATTTGGCAGATGCGATCGGCTCCCAGCTTCATTGAAGCGATCATTCGGGGTAAGTCAGCAACAATGAAATCAAGATCGACGCGGTTGATTTCAGCTTGAATTGCTGGAATTGGGTCAGGATAGTGCTGTTGGTAGAGCCGCAGCACATTCAGCAAAGTTTGAGTGTAGTCGCTGGTGTGGGCAATGTTGCCGTAGATGAAGTTAACCGGATTGTTGATTTCGTGAGCGACTCCGGCGACAAGCTGACCCAAACTCGACATCTTTTCAGTTTGAATCAGTTGCGTTTGCGTTTGCTGAAGTTCTTTCAAAGTTTGCTTTAGCTCCTGGGCTTTGGCTTGAGCCTGGGCAGCAGCGGACTGGCTGCGCTCATATAGCTCTGCCTGGTCGAGGGCGATCGCCAGTTGAGTCGCGATCGACTGCACCAACTCCACCTCATCGTCGCTCCAGGGGCGGGCATAGCCGCAGTGAACGCAGGTCAAAATGCCCAACTTGCCAGAGCGCGTTTGCACCGGACAGGCAAGATGAGAAAAATAGCCATGTCGAATAAACCGCTCTTGCGTTCTGGGGTCGAGCAGGGAGTTTGCTATCACGTCATCAACCCGCACCGTCTGAAACTGAGTCAACGCTTGCAGATAAGCCGTGTCAGGATCTTCGATGGGGTATTGCCCAATGACGCTGGGCAACCTCAAGTCACGCGCTTCACAGGTCAGGTCAAAGTAAGGATTTTGAGGATCGGGGCAGTACCAGACAAAGTTGCAGCGATCAACTGCCAGCAGATTGCGAATTTCATGCACCGTCGTTTCTAGAATCGTGTCCAGGTCAAGCGAGTTGCGGATTTGGTTTGCCAGATGGTTGAACAATGCTTCTCGCTGTGCCAGCTCGCGAAAACGAGCTTCGCTTTGCTGGAGCATTTTTTCTGCCCCTTTGCGATCGGTGACATCTTCCATCGTGCCTAAGATGCCGATGACTTTGCCTGCTGCATCGCGAATGGGAATCTTGCTCGTCTCGCGCCAGGTCTGTTCTCCGTTTGCCTGCCGCCGCGACTCCAGCAGCCGCACCTGAGGAATGCCCGTCTCCATAATTCGGCGATCGCACTCCCGGTAAAAATTAGCCTCAGCCTCTGTCCAGGGCAAGTCATAGTCGGTCAGCCCCGTCACATTTTCGGGTTCACCCACGCCTGCCATCTCTGCCCACTTGCGGTTACAGCCGAGATAGACCAGATTTTTATCTTTCCAAAAAATGCATTGGGGAATGTTGTCTAGCACGAGTTGCAGCAGGGCAGCACTTCTGCTGACCTCTAAGGTCTGCTGCTCGATATGAGCGATATGCTTTCCAGCCAGGGTGCCTGAGAGGAGGTTTAGGTGAGAGTCTGCCCCATGGGAATCGAACCAGGGGCGCGGATTGGCGATCGCCGTCCCACACTAAACACGCGCACCACTGCCCCAGCCCTATCCAACACAGGCGTATAAACCGTTTCATAAAACCGGATGCCATCCGCCAGGGACACCTCATGGGTAAATTGCAGCGGTTTAGTTTGACGGAAAACTTGCTGAAGGGCGATCGCCACTTGCGAAATTACCCCTTGCAGACAATCTGGATTAAACAGCGGATCGATGGGTTGATTTGGTTGATCCAGTCGATCTAGCAATTGCAAAACGGTTTTGCCCACCAGGTCAGCAGGCTGTGCCCCCCAAAAAGCTGCGCCAGCAGGATTTACAGAGACACAGCGCATCTCCAGGTCATATTCTATAACCGCGTCTGTGGATTGTTCTAGAAACGCTTGTAGATAATCAACTGGTCTGACTAGCTCTCCACCCGGTAGATTGAAAGTCATGATGTTACGCGCAGGAAAAAGCCGAACTTAAGAGGTTCACAAAAACTCGCTCCGCTCCCCCATCGATTTAAGCAGAGGCAAACGCTGTTAAGATGAACACCCCTAAAGGTTTTAAATGCATCCAGTGACGACGGAAGAAACTCTAATTATAGAGTGCGATCGCGAATTACATCGTGATTTTAGTCATAGGTCGCGGGTTACGGGTGACGCTTACAACAAATGACCAATGACTAGTCCAGGCTATTAAAGATTTTCCCCACAAATCTGTAGTAATCCGCACATCAGACTAGCGCTTGTCTATTTTTCGGATTCTGCGGGTGGAACTGCGGCGACTTAACCTGAATAGCTGACTGCCAGCTAGCGGTAAATCTCTCGGCAAAATGAACATAACCAGGGGCAGCCGAATGAATAGACAGCCGACACTGCTATTGCAGCCTGTTTCGATGTAGGCGTGTTCGTAATTCTTGGGCAGTGTTGCGGCGACCAGTTGTTCCAGAGGCAGTGCTGCCATTTTTAGCCAGTTTGACAGGTTTTCGGGAAGCTGTGTATTGAATCGCAGCCGCAAATCGGTAGTCGAAAAGGACTGCACATAGGCAGGCGACAGGAAGGGTCTGTAGCGTTCTGCTTCAGGGGTCATTTGCTTCACAAAGCTAGACTGAGGCCTCGCAGCAGTTGACGCAGCGGCTCGGTTTCGTCACCCG
>JAAUTN010000454.1 GCA_012031415.1 Leptolyngbyaceae cyanobacterium SM1_4_3
AACTTGGCAACAGGGGTAAGTCTGCGACTTCTCGAAGAGTCCGCAGACCTCAGCTGTCAAAACGATTGAAACAATTAAAAATTAGGAAAGAAGGCGATCGCCCTCGCAAACTCAGGTGCATCTATTCTTGACACCTCATCTCCCAAAACTCTGTTGATTTAATTTCAACCTCTGTCTAAAGAATTGAAGCTTTCCTATCTATTTCTAATCTTTAAAGTGCTTTTAGCAAAATCCTTTATGGTCTGTAGAGCAAAAGCTTCAGAGAACAAATAGACTCTTCATTTACATTTATTCATAAGTATAAAAGCAATTGATTCTGTAGGTGTCAACTATTGTAAATAAATGTCTCAGAGTTTTTATCGAATTGTGTCAGATAGCGGATAGATCTCCCATTAGACAAGGGTTTTCTGATAAAAAACTCTTGTGACACTACTTAGCGTTTAGCAATGTGCTGTTGGTTCGCCACTGTCACAGGCTGTAAACTTTACTCCTATCTTCAGCGGATGGAGTTACTTCAGCCGACCGTTGCAGTCGCTAATCGCTGAGTTCCGGCTAATCGCTGAGTACTGACCGCTTTTGAGAAGGAGCCTACCCCCATGTTTACTCACGTCAAGCCCACCATCAGACATATCGTGCCTGAACAACTTCAGGGGCGATCGCTGATCAAGGTGGTCTATGTCGTGCTAGAGCCGCAGTATCAAAGTTCGCTGTCGGCAGCCGTCAACGCCGTTAATCGCAACAACCCTAACCTGGCAATTGAAATTAGCGGCTATCTGCTGGAAGAACTCCGCAGCCCCGAAAATTACGAGGCGTTCCAGCACGATGTCGCCCAGGCAAATATCTTTATTGCGTCTCTAATTTTCATTGAAGACCTGGCAGATAAGGTGGTCGCAGCGGTTGAGCCGCATCGCGACAATCTGGATGTAGCGGTCGTCTTCCCCTCGATGCCGCAGGTGATGCGCCTGAACAAAATGGGCAGCTTTTCGATGGCTCAGTTGGGTCAGTCGAAGAGCGCGATCGCCCAGTTCATGCGAAAGCGCAAGGAAAAATCCGGGTCTGGCTTCCAGGATGGAATGTTAAAGCTGCTGCAAACCCTGCCCAAGGTGCTGAAATACCTGCCAATGGACAAGGCGCAGGATGCCCGCAACTTTATGCTCAGCTTCCAGTATTGGCTGGGTGGCTCTGCTGACAACCTGGAAAACTTCTTGCTGATGCTGACCGACAAGTACGTCGCCAGCGCTGAGACAAAGGGAACGACGCTCCAGTACCGCGATCCTGTTACCTATCCCGATATGGGTATCTGGCATCCGCTAGCGCCCTCGATGTTTGAGGATGTGAAGGAATATCTCAACTGGTACAGTTCTCGCAAAGATATTTCTGCTGACCTCAAAGATCCGCTGGCTCCCTGCGTGGGTCTGGTGCTTCAGCGGACTCACCTGGTGACGGGCGACGATGCTCATTACGTCGCCATGATTCAGGAGTTGGAGTGCATGGGCGCACGGGTCATTCCCGTCTTTGCAGGGGGTTTGGACTTCTCAAAGCCAGTCGATGCCTACTTCTGGGAATCTGGACGCGCTGCTCAATCTCCAGCCTCTAAGCCCCTCATTGATGTTGTTATTTCCTTGACTGGCTTTGCTCTGGTCGGTGGCCCAGCCCGACAGGATCACCCTAAGGCGATCGATGCGCTGAAGCGGCTAAACCGTCCCTACATGGTGGCGCTGCCCCTAGTCTTCCAAACGACTGAGGAATGGCAGGACAGCGATTTGGGTCTGCATCCGATTCAGGTGGCGCTGCAAATTGCGATCCCGGAACTGGATGGGGCGATCGAGCCGATTATTCTCTCTGGGCGGGATGGCACGACGGGTAAGGCGATCGCCCTTCAAGATCGCATCGAAGCCATTGCCCAACGAGCGATGAAATGGGCAACCCTGCGCCGCAAGCCTAAGATGCAAAAGAAGGTGGCGATCACCGTCTTCAGCTTCCCGCCCGACAAAGGTAACGTCGGTACGGCCGCTTACCTGGACGTGTTCGGCTCCATCTTTGAAGCAATGCAGGCTCTAAAGCACAACGGCTACGACGTGCAGGATCTGCCCGATTCGTCTGAAGCGCTCATGCAGGCGGTGATCCATGACGCGCAGGCGCAGTACAGCAGCCCTGAACTGAATGTGGCTTACCGGATGTCTGTGCCGGAGTATGAGACGCTCACGCCCTACTCTGAGCGGCTGCACGAATCCTGGGGACCACCTCCCGGACATCTCAATACAGACGGGCAGAATTTGCTGGTGTACGGCAAGCAGTTTGGCAATGTGTTCATCGGCATTCAGCCGACCTTTGGCTACGAGGGCGACCCGATGCGGCTGCTGTTCTCCCGCTCTGCCAGCCCCCATCACGGATTCGCCGCCTACTACACCTACCTGGAACATATCTGGAAAGCGGATGCGGTGCTGCACTTTGGCACGCACGGCTCTCTAGAGTTCATGCCCGGTAAGCAAATGGGGATGTCGGGCGAATGTTACCCCGACAGCTTGATTGGCACGATTCCCAATCTCTATTACTACGCGGCAAACAACCCCTCTGAGGCAACGATCGCCAAGCGACGCAGCTATGCCGAGACGATCAGCTATCTCACGCCTCCGGCTGAAAACGCTGGGCTATACAAGGGCTTGAAGGAACTGAGCGAACTAATTGCTTCTTACCAAACGCTAAAGGACACCGGGCGCGGTGTTCCCATCGTGAACGCGATCGTGGACAAGTGCCGCATCGTCAACCTGGACAAGGACATTGACCTGCCAGAGCAAGACGCAAAAGACCTGTCTGCTGAGGAGCGGGATAACCTGGTCGGCAAGGTCTACATCCGGCTGATGGAGATCGAGTCGCGGCTGTTGCCCTGTGGTCTGCACGTGATTGGTAAACCCCCGACGGCTGAAGAGGCGATCGCCACCCTGGTCAACATTGCCAGCCTCGATCGCCCCGAAGATAACCTGCTCGGACTGCCCCGGATCATTACCAACAGCATCGGGCGAGACCTGGATGATCTTTATAAGAAGAGCGATCGCGGCGTTTTAGAAGACGTGCAGTTGCTCTACGACATCACCCAGGCAACCCGCGTTGCTGTCGCTTCCCTGGTGAAAGAGCAAATCGACGCAGACGGGCGCGTGTCCAGAGTCGCCAAGCTCAACTTCTTCAACATGGGCAAAAAGGTGCCCTGGATTGAGTCGCTGCAAGAGTCGGGCTACCCCAAAGTTGATCCCGAAGCGATCAAGCCGCTGTTTGAATACCTGGAATTTTGCCTCAAGCAAATCGTCGCTGACAACGAACTGGGGGCACTGCTCCAGGCGCTAGAAGGCGAATACGTGATTCCCGGACCCGGTGGTGATCCCATCCGCAACCCGGACGTGTTGCCCACTGGCAAGAATATTCACGCCCTCGATCCCCAGTCGATTCCTACGACAGCGGCGGTTCAGGCGGCGCAAATTGTGGTCGATCGCCTCTTAGCCCGTCAAAAAGCTGAGAATAGCGGACGCTACCCCGAAACGATCGCCTTCGTCCTCTGGGGCACCGACAACATCAAGACTTACGGGGAATCGCTGGCTCAGGTGATGCTGTTGCTGGGCGTTCGCCCCGTACCCGACTCCCTCGGACGGGTCAACAAACTAGAGCTAATTTCCCTATCAGAACTGAAGCGCCCCCGCGTGGACGTAGTGGTGAACTGCTCCGGCGTATTCCGCGACCTGTTCATCAACCAGATGAATCTGCTCGATCGCGCCGTCAAAATGGCCGCCGAAGCAGACGAACCCTTGGAGATGAACTTTGTCCGCAAACACGCCCTGAAGCAGGCAGACGACCTGGGAATCAATCTGCGTCAGGCAGCCACCCGTGTGTTCTCCAACGCTTCCGGTTCCTATGCGGCAAACGTCAACCTGGCCGTGGAGAATAGCACATGGGAGAGCGAGTCCGAGCTTCAGGATATGTACCTGGCGCGAAAATCCTTTGCCTTCAACTCAGACAATCCCGGCATGATGGATCAGTCGCGGGAAATCTTCGAGACGGCGTTGAAGACGGTCGATGTCACCTTCCAAAACCTCGATTCCTCGGAGATCTCGCTCACTGACGTTTCCCACTACTTTGACTCTGACCCCACCAAAGTGGTGTCAACCCTGCGCGGCGACGGCACCACTCCCGCTTCCTACATTGCGGATACCACCACCGCCAATGCTCAGGTTCGCACCCTGTCGGAAACCGTGCGGCTCGATGCCCGTACCAAATTGCTCAACCCCAAATGGTATGAGGGAATGCTGAATCACGGCTACGAAGGCGTGCGGGAACTGTCGAAGCGCCTGGTGAACACGATGGGCTGGTCAGCCACCGCCGGAGCGGTTGACAACTGGATTTACGAAGACACTAATGCGACGTTCATCCAGGATGAGGAAATGCGAAAGCGGCTGATGAACCTCAACCCCCATTCTTTCCGCAAGATCGTCACGACGCTGCTGGAGGTCAACGGTCGCGGCTACTGGGAAACTAGTGAAAGCAACCTCAACCTGCTGCGTGAACTCTACCAGGAAGTCGAAGATCGGATTGAGGGAATTGAGTAGCGGGTTGGTGATTGGTAATCCTGGTTGGATCACTGCAAACCCGTAGGGGTAGGCTTAGCAGCCAAAACTTGGATAAAGCCGAGTCCCCTGTAAGGGCGTAGCATTCGGGCAAAGATTTTGGGTTATTCCAGAGTTTACCTGCCGAATGCTGCGCCCCTACGGGCTTTTGGGTTTTACTCTCGTTCCCAAGCTCCAGCTTGGGAATGCCCTTCGGAAGCTCCAGCTTCCTCCATCGCTAATCGAAAGGCTGGAGTCCTGAAACAGTTCCCAAGCTCACGCTTGGAAATCAGACAAGTTTAGGAACCAGCCCAGCCCGCTAGCGGTGCGTCACCTTGAAAAGACACCTGCTCAGCGACATCAAAGCATCCACCGCGAAGGTTTGAGATATAGCCATAAAGCTTTACCGTTCAGCGTTGAAAGGTTGAGGTTCAAGCGTGAAGGTTTGAGGTTCAGCGCTGAAGGTTGGAGCATCAACTACGAAGATCTAAGATTCACCCACAAAGCGTTAAGCTTCGAGCGCGAATATCGAAGCTTCGTTGACGAACGTTAGAGCATCAACCGCGAAGGTCTGAGGTTCGTTGGCGAAGGTTGGAGCATCAACACGAAGGTACGTG
>JAAUTN010000455.1 GCA_012031415.1 Leptolyngbyaceae cyanobacterium SM1_4_3
TGATTGACTTTTCTGGACATTCATCATGCGGACAGTGCCCAGCATTAGGAATTGAGGCAAATTGTACGCTATGACCCGTCTCGATTGCCTGTTCTGCCAGATCTTGATAAATTTTGCGCCTTTGATCGGTGTCCAGGGGTCTGCCTCACCCCACAGCACCAGCAGCGGCGCTTTTACCGAGGGCAGCAGTTCGCTGGGTGAAGGTCCGGGAGGAGCCGTCAGAATGGAGGCAAACACTTTTTGGGCACCGGGATCGCAGGACGGCTGGTAAATCAAGTCAATTAGTTCGTCTGTAACGGCTTGGCGATCGCGATAGACCTGAAACAATGTCCGTCGTAGCCGGGACTTTTGCCGAACTCGGTTAAACAAAAATGGGCCAATAACGTCTGAGCTAACCAACTTGGTGAACGTACCCATGATGAATCTAAGCGGCAGATTTAACTCTTCAGGGCGATGGTTTAGCCCTCCGGCACAGTTCAGCAAAACGCCACCTGCTGCAACTTCGGGGTGGTGGGCCATCACCATCAGACACAGCAAGCCGCCAATCGAATTGCCTACAAACACAGTAGGCTGCTGTATCTGCTCTGCCCAAAAGTCTTCGAGCAGTTCTTCCCATAGCTCTAGGTTGTAGTCTAGAAGCGGCTTATCGGAGCCGCCAAAGCCCAGCAAATCGATAGCAAATACGCGGTAGCCTGCTGCGGCCAGGACGGGAATGTTTTTACGCCAGTGCCCGATCGCCGCCCCAAACCCATGCACCAAGAGCAGGGGCTTGCCACTGCCTACAGCGGTGTAGCGAATCTTGTAACCTTTCCAGATCCAGTTCAGTAGCGGTAGGGGGCTGAGGGGGGCAAGTTGCTGAGTCGTCACGATATTGTTAAAGATTCTTAAACTACCTTCATAATACCGCTTCCTGGCTGGCTGTTTTGTCAACTGAGTTGCCAACTATTTAATAAAGATTTTGATGCGGGTCAGCAGTTCGTCAAAGTCGATGGGCTTACGAATAAAATCGTCAGCTCCAAGCTCCAATCCTTCAATAGCGTTGGTTTCGTCGTGAGCAGACACCAGCATGATAGGAATAGACAGGGACTGGTTGTGTCGAATATGGCGCGTCACCTCGTAACCATTCATATCTGGCATCATTACGTCTAGCAGCAATAAGTCAGGGGGAGAGGCTTCGACCTTGGCGATCGCCGCAGTGCCGTTGTCAGCAGTTTCAACGTCATACCCCTCTGCCTCCAAAAACATTTGCAGCAGAAGCAGATTATCTTCAACGTCATCCACCACTAAAATTTGATAGTCTGAGCGCATTACATCAAATAGCCTTATCAATTAGACGAAAAACAGCCCTTACGTATTAGATTTGAGCCTGAGTAGAACATACTCCTACAAAGCAGGGAACTTAACCCCCTTGCCTAGGTAGCTACAAAGAGCTGGCATTAGCCATAGCCCCCACCAATCCAACACTTTCGACTAACAGCAATCTAGATTGCCGCAGCATCCTCCTGGGCTAGAGGCATAAAACCTGCATAAGCTTAATCACCCCTATTTATTAGGTATAAATTGTTGAGAACTGCATAGGGTATTACCTGGGAGTGATTTCAGGCTTTGTTTTAGAAAGTCTTTAGACTTAATCTTCTTTTAAGTTATAGCTGTAGCCATCCAGGTTAGGACATTCCTAGACATGAAGCACCTGTCCCGTGAACAAGGGGCTTAAGCCCCTTGTCCTAAGGATCGTGAATTAATTAACCTGCGATATTTTTTTTGGAAGTGCCGCGCGGAGCGCGGCACTTCCAAAAAAATATCGGGTTTTATTTAATCCATGATCCTAAGCAGTATGGCTACAGCTATAAGTGCAACTTCATAACCGACTCTATGAACAATGAGTGCGATCGCAGAACGCCTGTCTCAAATTCGGCAAACGCTTCCCCTCTCTACTCGATTGATTGCTGTCACGAAACAGGTTTCGGTTGAGGCAATGCGAGAGGCTTACGCTGCTGGGGTGCGAGATTTTGGCGAAAGCCGTATCCAGGAAGCTGCCCAAAAGCAAGCCCAGCTTCAAGATTTGGCTGACGTTACCTGGCACTTGATTGGGCATCTGCAAACGAACAAAGCAGCTAAGGCGCTGGAGCTATTTCAGTGGATTCATTCGCTCGACAGCCGCAAACTTGCCGAGCGACTTGACCAGCTTGCGGCAAACTTACCCCAAAAACCGAATCTTTGCCTTCAGGTAAAGATCCTGCCAGATCCAAATAAATATGGCTGGAGTATTTCTGAATTGCTGAATGACTTGCCCCATCTTGACCAATATTCCCACTTGAATATCGTCGGTTTGATGGCGATTCCCCCCTATGGGTTAGACCCCGACCAAACGCTTTCTGTATTTACTCAAACGCAGCAACTAGCCGAAAAGATTCGCCAGCAAAGTTGGCAAAGAATTCAAATGCAGGAGCTATCAATCGGTATGTCGGGAGATTACCCGCTAGCAATAGAGGCAGGGGCAACGATGGTTCGTTTGGGGCGGATTTTGTTTGGTGAACGAGCGTGAGGCGCTCGCCCAAAAACTTTCAGCAGGAAACATACTAACTGACAATCTCCGTTGAATCAGATCAACTGTATACTGCAATACCTAAGTGTGCCATGCGACAAATCAGCAGCACCTATCAGTCACGGAATTGCTGCACGAATAACGTTTTTTGCAGCTTGATATTTAAACGGAAATCACTTAGAGGGCAACCGCTCAGTTGTCAAACAAGGTCTCTAATACGCCCCTAATATTTGATAAATTGCGAATGAATTAGCTAAAATTCTTTAGCAAATGAATGTAGAATTTAAGGCTGAATTTCGGATTTTTCCAAACTCAATACAGTTAAGGTATTGAATTCAGGAAATTGATGTATACTGATGACTCAAATCTACTGAGCAAAAAACAGGGTGATTGTGATTTCATTACAGGGCAGAGAACGTTGTTTTTTCGTTAAGTCCTGCTCTGATGTCTGAGTCACGAGGCGATCTAAAAGCTTGGATTCTTCCTATCCTCATTTGCCTCCTGGTCAAAGGCACTTCCCTTAGATAAACCCTAGCAGTCGTTATGGAGCGCGGACAGTGAACAATATTTTCACAAAGCTACGAGATTTTGTGGGGCTAAACGACCCAGTTGACTATGAATATGAATATGACGAAATGGATGGCGAAGAGTATCAGAATCTCTACCAGGAAGAGAACGCTGCTCACCCAGTTCAAGAAGAAGAACCCCGCCGCCGCCGCTTGAGAGAGCGGGCTATGCTGTCTACTGAACCTGGAGCGACCCCCACCATGAGCAATGTCATCGGAATGCCCGGTGCTGTAAACGGGATGTCTGAAGTGGTGGTGATGGAGCCGCGCACCTTTGAGGAAATGCCCCAGGCGATTCGGGCCCTGCGTGAGCGCAAGTCTGTGGTGCTTAACCTGACTATTATGGACCCTGATCAGGCGCAGCGTGCTGTAGATTTTGTGGCAGGCGGCACCTACGCAATTGACGGGCATCAGGAAAGAATCGGCGAAAGCATTTTCTTGTTTACTCCCAACTGCGTTCAGGTCAGCACTCAGCTAGGTGTGCCTAACGACATTCCAATTCACCAGCCTCAGCCCAGAACTGCCCGCCCAACTCCCCCCGCACCCGCTTGGACTGGCGATCAGGCTCGAATGGCCTAGCTTCAGGGGATGCGGTTGAAGGTTAAATTCATCCGTTGGAGGCAAGCGGTGGTTGAGCTAACTGCGGGTTGGTGAAATAAGGTTGAATCGATTACCAGGTCGTTACCTGCGATCGCTCCTCAAGAATTTCACCAGCCCGAATTGTCGTTTTCTCCAAAATCGATTTATCTTAGAAACTTGCTTATAACCATCAGGAGAAGGTCGTCCAGGTGTCTGTAAAGCTCGGCATTATTGGTGGCGGCGTAATGGGAGAAGCTTTGCTCTCTCGCCTGATTCAGCAGCAAATTTATGCACCCGATCAAATTCTAGTGAGCGATCTTCAGCGATCGCGCCAAGATTTTTTATCTAAAGAATATGGAGTGGGTGTTACAGCCGATAACCAGGCGGTTGTGTCAGATGCACAAGCGTTGCTGTTAGCCATCAAACCCCAACTCTTCAAAGCGGTAACAGCCGCTCTACACCCTTTCCAGAAAGAGCAAGTCATTATTTCAATTTTGGCAGGCACCCCTTTGAGCCAGCTAGAGCCAGCGTTTCCAGGACAGCCTGTGATTCGCGCTATGCCCAATACTCCAGCGCAGGTAGGTGCAGGTATGACGGCGATCGCCCCTGGACAACACACCCAACCTGCCCATCTGGATCTGGCGCGACAAATTTTTCAGGCAGTAGGTGAAGTCGTTGAAGTATCAGAAAGCCAAATGGATGCAGTTACCGGACTGTCGGGTTCTGGTCCTGGCTATGTAGCGGTAATAGTCGAGGCGCTGACCGATGGCGGTGTAGCAGCAGGGTTGCCGAGGGCGATCGCCGCCCAACTTGCGCTGCAAACCGTTCGCGGCACCGCCGAACTTTTGCAAACCACAGGAATGCACCCGGCAGAACTCAAAGATGGAGTCACCAGTCCAGGTGGCACAACCATTGCCGGAATTGCTCACCTGGAAAAATCAGGCTTTCGCTCAGCCTTGATTGAGGCAGTGATGGCAGCTTATCGGCGATCGCAAGCACTTGGAGAATAAATACGAATGCCCCATTTAGTTGTGCAGATCGGGCACTGCTGATTGAAGGGATAAATTCCTGTAAGGGCGAACGGCCGTTCGCCCTTGCAGGAGGCATCAGAACAGGTAAATCATCCCTACTCTAGTTTGGACTTTATTACCTGATCCCCCAAAGTTTTCCACAGGTCGATCCAGTTTTCCACAGCTTTTTGTAGGTTTTCCACAAAAAACTTTGAAATACTGTGATCACCTACACATCTCAGGGTAGAGGACACTATTCCCATTCGATTGTGCCAGGAGGTTTGGATGTAATGTCGTACACCACGCGATTAACACCCCTAACTTCATTCACAATCCGAGTAGAAATCGTCTCCAGCAGATCGTAGGGAACCCTTGACCAGTCTGCGGTCATGCCGTCTTCACTAGAAACAAAGCGCAACACAATAGGGTAAGCATAGGTGCGCTGGTCGCCATCACACCGACGCTACGTATGGGAAGTAGAACCGCAAACGACC
>JAAUTN010000456.1 GCA_012031415.1 Leptolyngbyaceae cyanobacterium SM1_4_3
CCCCTAGCCCCTAGCCCCTAGCCCCTAACTGCCCCTTGCTCCCTGGCGATCGCCCCTTTCCCGCGCCCTGCACCGCAACCGTTCGCTCGTTTTATGCCCGCTACCTTCAGCTTGCCACCGTCCGGGCGGATGGTCGTCCCGCTAATCGTACTTTGGTGTTTCGCGGATTTTTGAACGACACCAACCAGCTTAAATTTGTTACTGATTCTCGTAGCGAAAAGGCAAACCAAATTCAGCACCAGACCTGGGGAGAAATCTGCTGGTACTTTCCCAGCACCCGCGAACAGTTTCGGCTAGCGGGTGAGTTAACCCTAGTGGGACAAGATTTTAACGACGAGACGCTGAGCAAAGCCCGTCAAACCACCTGGCATGAGCTTTCTGACGCTGCTCGTTTGCAGTTTGCCTGGGCGCATCCTGGGAAGCCCCGATCAGAGGACGATGCCTTTTCGCCGCCGCCCGATCCTGCCTTTCCTGTGTCTAACTTTTGCCTGCTGCTGCTAGAGCCTGAACAGGTAGATCATCTGGAGCTACGAGGCGATCCGCAAAATCGCTGTGCTTACGTGCGCGATGAAAATCAACACTGGTCAACTCAGTCCATTAATCCATAATGCGATCGAACTACGATGCGATCGAACTACGGATGGAAGAATCTCAAATTCCTGTGCCGTCCAGAAATTCTTCAATTACTTTGTCTCGAATCCGACAGCTAGCCTGCACTTCTGGCTGACTATTGGCAGACAGAATGTTTCCATTCAAGCTGGATGTATCTAGCGCCAAAACTAGCTCACGCGACTGACCTGCCTGAAGTGAGTTTTGCTGGAGACTCTGTAACTGTTGCTCTAGTGATTCGATGCGGTCAACTAGCGCTCGAATGACTTGGGCTTCAGAGTCCGGCAAGCGTCCGTGTTCCAGCGGATCGACACGTTCCCCTGAACGGTAAACAATTCGCCCCGGTACGCCAACTACGGTGCAGTCTGAGGGGACATCTCGCAGCACAACGGAGCCAGCCCCGATTCGCACGTTATTTCCGATTTGCAGGTTGCCTAATACTTTTGCCCCGGCCCCCACCACAACGTTCTCGCCCAGGGTCGGGTGGCGCTTGCCGCTCTCTTTACCCGTACCGCCGAGGGTGACTCCCTGGTAGATCAGTGCGTAGTTTCCGACAATTGCTGTTTCGCCAATGACAACGCCCATGCCGTGATCGATGAAAACGCCGCAGCCAATAACCGCGCCAGGGTGAATTTCAATTCCGGTGAGAAATCGGGCAATGTGAGAGATTAGGCGAGGCACAAATGGCATTTTCAGCCTGTAAAGCCTGTGAGCAAAGCGGTGCAAAAGTAGAGCCTGTAAACCGGGGTAGCAAAACAGCACCTCTAGCCAGTTACGAGCCGCAGGATCACGCTCAAAAATGATGCGGAAATCAGCAATCAGAGTGGTTAGCACGAGTAGTTACCCCGTCAGGTAGAACAAACCACTCTCTATCGTAGCGTCACACGGGTTGAAGAGAGGGATTCCATAGGCTGAATCAGGGTGCGTAGCGCTATGGTCTTAGCCCTGTACCCGTACAGCAAGTTATTCGCGCACAGTCAGCGTGTAGTCGTAGCGGACACCGGACTCAAAGGCACCCACCCAAACTTTGTAGGTTCCTGCTGACCAGCTAGAATCTTGAATGCTGGCATCGGTATTGTTGCGACCTGTATCATCGCCGCAGCGCACGGTGCTGTCGTTGGGTCCCTGCACCAGCAGAGTCGTATCACCGCCGCCGCTATTCACCTGAAGCGTGAGTTGAGAGAAATCTTGCTGAAGCACCAGAATGTGGTCAGGAGTGGTGTCAGCGAACCCAACACAAAGACTATTAGAGCGATCGCGATTAGCAATGGATGAAAGGGAAAACGAGCCTTGCGTATATCCTTGTACCGTTCCATCCGCAGGCGAGAAACCTGGAGACAGCGTTAGTGAGTCAAAGTTAGCGCTTTGGGCCAGCACGGGGACAACGCCCAAAGTTGCTATTAAAGCCAGAAAGCCCGTCCACTTAGTGGACGGGGAAATTAATTTGAACATAGAATAAAGCTCCTCATCACAGGGGCGACATAGTTTGAGCTACATCGCTTGGAAAACACAGACTGACCAAACTGGTAAATTCGTTACATAATTCCAGTTTATCGTGTGCCTTTTAGGACGAGTTTACCTTTGATGAAGTTCCTCTTTTAGGAACAGAGATGCGGGCAAAGGTTAATTCCCAGGATAACCGGGAAGGCGATCGCCCACTGTCCAGGCTTGAGGGTCGTCCAGCACCTGAACGGACTCGTTATTCTGGTCAAACATGATTCTCAGTCGATTGGTTCTACCGACGACAAGGTAGCCTGAATGCCAGGAATCTTCACTGAGAACGGGGCTAAATCGAATTCGGTAAGCTCCTGGTGAGAGGTAAACCGTCTGTACTCCGCTGCCCGTGAAGGAAACCTCCTGCGCCACATCAATTCCCTCAATCGAGACGGTAGACCAGTTGTTGTCGAGAGAGGTGATTTCCAGGCTAGTGGTGCCAACGAGAGAGGGGCGATAGGTGCGCTGCCAGGTGTCCCAGTGCCAGCGCAGCACGTTCTGCTGATTTTCCCAATCTCTCCAGACGGTTTGACGTTCCTGGTTTCGGCGAATGACTGCTTCCTGTCGCTCCTGCTCTAGTCGCTGCTGCTCCTGGCTGTGCCAATCATCCTCTGAATTCTGATACCAAACCCGCTGATCAGGGTATTCGTAGCGATCGCCCCGCCAGTCATCAGAATCATTGTCGTAATCGTCGTCGTAATCATCGTCGTCGTAATGATCGTTGTCGTAATGATCGTCGTCGTAATCATCATAACGATCATCATCGTCAGGGTCGTAATAGTCGTCAGGGTCATAATAGTCGTCACGATCTTCCTCCCATTCACGGCGGAGTTCTTCTTGTTGACGGCGATCGCGGTTTTCCTGCTGTTGACGATCGCGCTCTTCCTCCCATTCGCGGCGGGCATCTTCCTGCTGTTGGCGATCGATTGCTTCCGGCTGTGGGTAATCCCTTTCTTGTTGGCGGCGGAGTGTCTCTTGCCGCTGGATTTGCTGATCCCGCAGTTGTGTATTCCGCTGGAGCCGCTGTTCTTGCTGGCGGCGGATGTCCTGGTGCTGTTTCAACTGGGACTCTCGACCCGGACGAAACTGCTTTGCGTTGGCGCTGGTTGAGGAGTTGAGACCGCAGTTTGAGCAAGCTTGAGAAGCGATCGCGGTTTGAAGTTCTGCTTCAGTTGAAGTCAGTGTCAAGGCACGAACGGTTTGTCCAGACGTAGCGGAGCTAACGGCAGTCAATAAAACCAGCGCAGCGATTTGAAGTTTCATAGCGCCTCACCTCAGGCAGGAGCAAAACTAAGTCAGGTCTGATCTAAATATTCCTTTCTAGCACTAGCCTGATTTTTTGAATCACCTTATCGCCTCCTGCAAGTGGACTATCCAATCAGGTGAATGTCAGTCCGACTTTAGAAAATAGCTCTGAAAATATTGCAAGGAAAGCTGCAAAAGGCATTGATTGGTAATCCAGCGACGAATCTTTTGCTAAGAAGTTCCTTCTCAAAACTAGCTTATTTTAAGTAAAGCTTTCTCTGGCAGAGATAAAGCTATTTTGAAACGATTTGTAAGGGTGGCGATCGCCCTCAAACTATCCCTTAAAAATTCTATTTTTCTTGGCTCAAAGAGAAACTTAGTCAATCCCTCTTCGTCGTTGTAGCTAGTTCAGAATCACCTAGTTGGGTTAGTCGTCTGGATGAGGTGGTAACACTTTCATTGAGTCTAATCTAGTTAACAGAAATCCCAGAAAGCAAAAGCATCAACCTATGGCAACTTACTACGGAAACTCCAGAAGTAATACCTATATCGGGACCTTATCCGATGATCTGATTTACGGCTATGGCGGCGACGATCGGCTGGATGGAAATAGCGGTAACGACAGAATTTATGGCGGCGACGACGAAGACGTTTTGTTTGGCCATACCGGAGCAGATTATCTTGATGGTGGCGACGATGATGATAGGCTCTATGGCGAAAGTGGCAATGATTATTTAGAGGGCGAGGACGGAGATGATCGCCTCTACGGTGATAGAGGAGACGATCTGCTGTATGGCGGCAGGGACAGCGATTACCTCAGTGGCGGCACGGGCAACGATCGGCTTTACGGTGAAGATGATAGCGATCGCCTGGTTGGGAATGACGGGGATGACGACCTGTACGGCGGTGATGGCAACGATGTCCTCTATGGCGGCGACGGCAAAGACTACCTCAACGGCGGTGAGAACGATGACCGCCTCTATGGTGAGGCAGGCGATAACTTCTTGGAAGGCGACGACGGACAAGACCTGCTATTTGGAGGATCTGATGAAGACCTGCTCTATGGCGAGGAGGGTCACGACCGTCTCTATGGCTATGCTGGCGAGGACAGGCTGTTTGGCGGCAACGGCAACGACTATCTCTTCGGCGGCGCTGGTAGGGACAGACTCGACGGCGGCAGCGGCAACGATCGCCTCTACGGTGGCAGCGGCAGCGATCAATTGATTGGCAACTCCGGCAGAGACATCCTTGTGGGAGCCGACGAATTTGCAACTCGACCTGGCGCTGGTGAAATTGACAACCTCACAGGCGGTGTGGACATTGACCGTTTCGTTCTGGGCACTGCTCAGAAGGTCTTTTATGACGACGGACTCAACAGCACCGGATCGGGAGACTATGCGCTGATTAAAGACTTCAATCCTGCCGGAGACAAAATTCAATTGAAGGGGTCAGCCTCCAACTACTTCTTGCGGCCTTCCTCTTCTTCTGGCTCCTTGCCCGGAAGTACGATTATTTATTTCAACAAACCTGGCAGCGAACGAGACGAAATAATTGGTGTGATTCAAGGAGTCAGCAACCTCAGCGTAAACGGGCGCTATTTCTCTTTCGTTTAGAATCTTTAGAGCCACCGCACAGCTTCAGTGCTTTGTGAAATTAATGTTGGGGTATCCAGATTGTCTTTCGGGATACCCCAACTAGCTTTCGGAGTACTCAGATCAGCTTTCGGGGTACTCAGATCAGCTTTTGGAGTACTCAGATCAGCTTTTGGAGTACTCAGATCAGCTTTTGGAGTACTCAGATCAGCTTTCAGGATAGGCAATACAGCTTTTGGAGTACT
>JAAUTN010000457.1 GCA_012031415.1 Leptolyngbyaceae cyanobacterium SM1_4_3
GAAACCCGCATTCAGGCTCAGTAGCTCAGTGGTTAGAGCAGGGGACTCAGTAAGCCCAAGGTCGCAGGTTCAAATCCCGCCTGAGCCATCAAGAAAACAAGCTCTAGAAGCTAATTGGGGAGATTCTTAACAGAATCTCACCCGATTTTTTAGGTGCAAATGGGGCATTTTGGGTCAAAAAGTGGTGTACAAGTGGTGTACGAAAATAGTTCGGTTGAACTATCCGGAACACTGTCAAGGGAAGGGAAAAAAGAAGCAAGTGTACTGGGAGTACTGCCATGCAAACTAAACAACGTGATGTCAGGCGATCGGTCTCCATTATCGTTTCTCGTGGTTGGCTACAGTTACGGTTCAGCTATGGTGGTAAGCGCCACTATATCTCGGTTGGATTACGATCCGAGAGGGTGAGAATTCCTACGACACCATGTTTCCATTCAATTAGTTTCCCCAGCGAGTGGGGAGTCTAGGACGTGTTCGTGCTGCTACGACGGCTAACCAGTTTCCATTCAATTAGGAGATTTCTAGCAACAAATCTACCCACAAGTAGGTCGAATCAGGATGTCCCATTTGGGTAAATCTGGATTCCGCTCTAACCGATTCTCAACCTCACGCATTGCCGACTTGGAGAGTGAAATTCCCTTTGCATAGGTTCGTTGATTGCACTCGACGATAGGGTGAATCCCTTTCCAGGTCATACTTTTTGCCCATTGCAGCATGGTGTTGAGATCTTTGAGTTGAGTGCCATTCCAGTGTTGCTCTAATATCCCCCAACAACGCTCAATCGGATTGTACTTGCTGTGATAGGGCGGGTAGTAAAGCAGTTGAATGGGCGTGCCAATTTGGTCACACAACTGAACCATGCGGTTGAGAAATTGCGTGCGAACCCCACTGCTTTCCGGTCCATTGTCGACTTTGAGCTGAAGTAGAGTGGTTTGGGCTTGTTGGGTCGTACTCAAGCCTGTCCACCAAGCCTGGAGCGTATCGACGATAAAATCGCTCGTTTTGGAGGAACTGCCAAAGTAGATGGACAATTGCCCACTATCCTCATCCACAATGCCACAGGGAATGTACTTTTCTTGGCAACCTAAATCGTGGTCACTCGCCTGATTATCGCCTCTGGTTGGACCGCCACGCGAATAGTCACCGATGTTGACGGTGGCTTTGCAATCCAGGCTCACTCGTTTGACGCTGCCATCGCCATACTTGCAGTCTTTGGCTTTGATGTTGGCAAAAATCGCATCCGTTTCGGGAAGTTTTTTGCGGTTTGGCTTTGACTACGGCTTGCAAGCGATAGCCCATCCGATTGAGAATCACAGCCATCGTGCTGGAGGCAGGCAATTGCTCTGGGAGAAATCCCTGTTGTTGCAGTTGGGCAATTGCTTCTTGGGCGGTTAAGCGGGTATAGCAATCGAGGTTTGAAACGTGGGGTCTTGTTGGGCATGCGCCTCAGCTAGCTCTCGCAGGGCAGCGGCGGCTTCTGGCTGTCGTTCCTCCCAGCGTTTCGTACCCCCATACCCTGCTTGTGCCCCTACACACGATGCCAGTTCGCTGCTCTGCCAGCCCCACTTCGACGCTTTCTCGTCCCCACCCAAACACTCGCTCTGCCATTCGAGCACTGCCCTTGCAATATTTCAATGTCATCTCGGCTTGAAAACTGCGCCGTTCAACTCCACGAAGTTTGGAGGCAGCCAAGCAAAGGTCTGCAATTTGCGATGCACTAAGCCGCATTTCAGGTTGAGGAGAGTTTTCCAAGTCTCTGCTTCCTTACTTGTTGGAACGACTGAAAGCATTTTATCCTTGGGTAGTTTCTTTGGCAGAAATCTCCATAGATCAAGCAAATTCAGAGCTACTTAAAACTCAGCATACTGCGGTGGGCTAGCTCCAAGCCGTTGCGTGATCCGGGGATACCTCACTTTGGGTTGCGGTTCTGTAATCGCCTCTACCCGCACCTGATGCCACCAATCATCCCCAAAATCAAACCAGTAGCCAAACGGCTCCCCGACGACCAACCCCAATGTGCCGATCGGGGTTTGCGCCACGTCTCCGGCAATCGAACCGCCAAAATCATCCTCCAAAGTCATCGCTAACCCATAACGATCGGTGTTGGGGTCGTTTGGGCCTTGGCCTTTCAACTGAAACTCATACATGTGTTCCTCTTCCCGGTCAAATGCCTTGAAGATCATTGATGTAGATCGGCGAGCGTTTGGTCGCCCCGAATCTCGATCGTGCGGCTCACTTGAGGATTCTTCTTGACAAACTTTTCTGTCAAAGGTCCACTGAGCAGCGATACCTCCAACACATACAAAGCCTGAAGAGCCGCTGGGTCAGGCGTCTGGTTCGTTTGAAGTGCAGGTTTAGCTTCGGTGGTTCTGCGGTGTCCAGCACTGGGCTGGGATTGGTTCCCTTGTAACTGGGCAACGATCGCTTCACTGTCCTCCTGATGGTCTGGAATATAGGGAATGAATCCTCGCCGAAAGGCTTCCACCTGCGCTCCTAATGGAGCCTGTCGAATATCCATAATCAGCCCATTCACCGACAGCATCCAGATCAGGGGATTATCATCTACACGGCTGGGCAAACACCACTCCGGGTCAAGTTGCCGCATCTTGAGCGTATCCCGCACCAGTTTCGATTTGGACTGCCCGGTGCTGGCCGAGACACCAAACGCCTGATAAAGCTCGTTGGCGCTTATGTGGGGAGTTTGAGAACGGTCAAACAGAAAATTGACCATGCCAATGGCGTGGGTAATGCCGCAGGCCCAGGTCTTGGCCTGTCCAGATTCGAGAGGAGAGGGTCGCTTGCGACAGAGGGCAGCGGTGGCTTGACGAATCAGTTGGGCGTACTCTTCGTTGAGGTGTTGCTCGGCAAATGCATCGGTGAGTTCAACAATGCGGTTAAACTTTTCTGCCATTGCCTTAGGGACGTCTTCAGATTTTTTAGCTTTAGCCATGACGTTGGGCAGAGGAGACATCAGGTGAGCGAGATGAGCCAGAAAGGATGCCCATCCACTTTAGTTTTACAGGTATAGTCTTGGATGGACAAGAACCACACTACAGTCTGAAATCTGTTTACGATGAGTCGATCTGTTGATAACGCAAAATTGATCGGCTCGGATAACCGCTGTTGAGTCCCAGTCTATAATGAAGCCCTAAGCAATTGCCCGACTGAAGCAACGATTTTCCCTATCACCGATACCTGAATGTCCGCCTTGTGGGAAGTGCCGCAGCACTCACAAATTCAGCCCTGATTCGAGAGCAGACCTATGCCCCATGCCCAGCTAAAGTTTACAACCTTTAAGGTGTACCCCTCTGTCTAGACAATTTTAGTAAAACTTTAAGATAGATCCTCGCCTTGGTTCATTTGCACCTTGCTGTTGATTCTGATACATTATCTTCATCTCACTTACTGAAATAAACCGCTGCTGGAACTTGATAATTCAACGACTGGTGCAACCGTTGATGATTGTAAAACTCAAAGTATTTCCCTAAGTTTTGAACCGCTATCCCAACAGTTGAATAATCCTTGAGATACACCTCCTCATATTTCACACTGCGCCACAATCGCTCCACGAAAATGTTGTCAAATGCTCGTCCCTTGCCATCCTGAGAAATCTCTAGTTCTACTCTAATTTGTGTTTAATGGGTTTTGCTGTGCCTCGACCATTCAAGGACGAAGCAATCAGGAAATTCCGTAACCAGTTGTCGTGATAGCGAAACCCATTGAGATCTTCAAACGGAGACATTGAGTGTGGTTCCATCGCTTGAACTTTACGACAATAGGGATGAAAGTTCCATAGTAATGCCATTGCTCTCAATCCCTGTTTGGCAGCATCAAGTGTCCCGTGAAAGTACTGCATTGCATAGAGAATGCGGTCTTGATAATTCATCAATCGGTCTACTTGGTTGCTGGTACGGTAGGCTTGTGGCAAATCAAAGGTGACTTTCAACTGAGCGGCTTTATGAGGTAAGCTCAAAAGCTTCTGTCTGGCTTTATCGGGGAGGTCATTGTCAGTTCGTTTCGCCCATTCCAACAGACGACGCAAGCGTTGAGCAAATTGCTGCCGATTATGACTCTCATAGAGATGCCAAAGTTTGTCGGTGACAATTTTGAATACTTCGGAGGTGCGACGGCACAACTGTTGCAGACCCAAGACCAGATGCAAAAAACACAGCACAACGGTTATTCCTGGGAACAAGGTTTTCCAAGCTTGTTGTGTGGCATCCCAACCTAATGCCTTCGGCAACGCTACGCGAACGGTATTGACACTCTCAGGGCGATAGGTTGGATTGAGTTGTTGCGCTTCGCATTGAAATTCCCCGTATGCCTGCTGGAGTGACTCAGCATCTGCGCTCTGGGTCACACTCACCCCTAAAAAACAGCCAACTGCGGCGGTTACTGTAATATAAACCCGCTCTCCCCACCACCAGCTATGCTTCTCATCGGCAACGAGGTGAGGGGGGAATGGTTTGCGGGTCTTTCACCGTACTGCCGACAATTGAAACTCGTCCCATTGCTTGCGTGGCATGATACCAATACATGGCTGAGTGTCCCAGGACATGAGCTATCCCCTCATAGGGCACCCCATAACGGCGCAGGTATAGACCCTTCTCGACTTCTTCCGTCTTGCCAATCATGTAGGGCATCACACTGTCTGGACGCAGTTGATAGGCTTGTCCGTTGCACTTCAACCGAATCCGACGAGTGCTTAAATCCATTTTGCCTGACTCGACAAAGCCATGAAAGCAATAGCCCTCTTCAATCCCGACTGGAAACAGTTCCGGGTGAATCTCTATCAGGTTGTCCAGATAGACACGAAATGCTTTGGTATCCTCAACTAATTCCTGATAATCGATGTCTTTCGGCAGCGGCAAGCAGATCGTTTTATCTCCAGCCGTAGTTCGCTTTTTCCGCTCTGTCATAGAGGTTGTCCTCCACAGTCCATACCATTAGCTTAAGCGGTTGCTCGACTCCTATCTCACTTTGCTTACAAAACACAAACTAATTTAGAACCAGGGAATTTGAAGGCTGCCTATCGAAATGGTGAGATTGATCTTCAACAGCTTCATCAATCGATTCAAAGCTGGATTGCTCACCTCAATCACGCCGACACCTACCGTTTGCAGCAAGCAATCTTCTGCGCCTGGACATTTCCTGGCTGCAT
>JAAUTN010000081.1 GCA_012031415.1 Leptolyngbyaceae cyanobacterium SM1_4_3
GATTAGCTGTTGAAGCCCTTGAATTTCGCCTAGCCGCTGGTTGGCGCTGTTGACCGACGGAAAGTGAGGCACACGCGGGTAGTCAGGCAAGCTTCAACTCGAATTCCTGTTTTGGCGGCAAACCCGGCAGGCACCCAACTGGGCAGTTCAGGAAATTCGTTGAGCGGGCGATCGCTCAGCGGCTGCCCTAGTTCTGCGGCCCAGGCTTGCAGGTAGGGATCAAGCAACACGGCAGTATCATCCCGGTAATAGCGCTGGAGGTAGCTGCTGACGTAGGTGGCGATCGCTCCCACAAAAGCTGAGCATCATCCCGATAAGCAAAATCAGGCAAATATTCCGGCTCTAACCCCCGTTTGGCGATGTCATTGGGAAAAGCCGCATCGGTAAACGGGCGCTCTCGATAGGACTGATTGATCAGACTCACAGAAGCCTCTCGCGTCGGAGCTAATAGCTCTTCAATGGCGGCATCTTCAGCCAGCAACAGCGTATTGCCGCGTGTGTTAATCGCTAGCAAAAAGCGAAAATGAGGGCGCAAAAGCTGATAGAGCGGATGCCCCACCGGAAGCTGACGGGAAGTGGCGATCGCAAATGCCTCCATTGACAAATGCGTGTTACACAGATGGTCAATTAGCTCGTGGTGCGTCATGTCTGCCGCCTGCGTATAGAGCTTTGCCCGCATCCAGTCATCTGCTGCTGCCGTCGGAGTTATCCAATTGCTACCCAATTCCAACTGAATCAATACGGGATACAGCCCTTGCTCAGTGCGGTAAAACAAAGCCTGCGGATTGCCCACATAGCGCCCCAACTGAAGATCCGTTGAAGTGAGATCTTGAAATAGGGGATAGTCTGCCAGAAACAGCCGATTTTGAGTCACCGCCTCCGATAAATTTACCGTTTCCCCGGTTGCCAATGCATAATCTTGGGTTGCCCAGGGCTGCAACCGCTCTCGGTCTGCTTCACGCAGGCGATGCACGATCATCGGATTTGTACCAGCTAACCGCTGACGGGCAAATTCACGATCGCTCAACTCTCCGTCCCTGGCATGAATCAGGCTAACTCTAGGGCGCTCGCGCTGGCGCTGTTCTAGCTCTGCGTAAAACCGTAGCCGCTGCCGTTCACTGCTCGACGCTAAATCTTTGGGAGAAAGCGACTGCCGCTTCTGCAAGGTGCTTAATCGAGTTTCGATCAAAAATGGAGAATCGTCCTGTAGGCGAGCGGCGATCGCAGCCTTACTCGCTGATGTTAAAATTTGCCCCATCTTGCGGCGATCGCGTACATATTCACTGCTAAACGTTTCCCCCGGAGGCAGTGACCAGTTGAGCCAATCTGAATGTAAAAACTCTACATCTGCCAGTAGCGTACTCAGCTTATCTAACTGCTGACGAATCCTTTGAAGGGTCGATTCAATCCACTGCATTAGCAAACTTAATGGCGGTGAAACTCGTCCCTGTTCAATCAGGTTTTGATAAATCCGAGTTAAACCATAGCCCAGCGTCCCATCTTCACCAATGTGGGCAAACAATCGTGCAGGACCACGCTGTTTTAACCCCATTGGACTGTAGCGATAAAACCCCTGCTGCTGTTCTGGAGGAAGATGGAGCATAATATGTCCTGAGTGAGTTTAGCTAAAGCGCAACTGCCAAATGATCGTGAACCAGTTCTATGTAAATCGGTCTAGATAGCTGGTCTAGATCGCTGAACGAAACTCAATAAACCGGAATCAATCAAGAAAGTAACCCGTTCACTAGTGAAGTGTTTAGTCTAATCACCTGCACCCACTTATTGCAAACTCAACCAATAAATTAAAGGTCTTTTCTGAAAATTATAAAAACCTTTCAAAATTAAACAGAATTTCTCCTCCAGAATGTCACGATGGTTCTTCTAAATAATTCTCAATCTGACCGCAGCTACGCCATTTTGGGTACAGGCGCATTAGGTGGATTCTACGGCGCACGGTTACAGCAAGCTGGGGCAGAGGTGCATTTTTTGCTGCGAAGCGACTACCAGCACGTCCGGCAGCACGGACTCACAATCGACTCTGTACAAGGTAACTTCAAGCTACCCCAGGTTCATGCCTACGCTAGCGTTGAGCAGATGCCCCCTTGCGATGTTATTGTGGTTGCCTTGAAAACAACTCAAAACTACCTGCTGCCTCAACTTTTGCCGCCTCTGGTTAGCGAAACCAGCACCGTGTTAGTTCTGCAAAATGGGTTAGGAGTTGAAGCCGAAGCCGCTCAAATTGTAGGCGCAGAAAAGGTGATAGGTGGGCTATGTTTCCTCTGCTCTAACAAAATTGCGCCCGGTCATATTCACCATTTAGACTATGGGGCGATCGCCCTCGGACACTACTCAGACGACAACCAGCCCTGCGGCATCACCAGGCAGATGTCTGAAATCGCTGATGACTTCCGCCGAGCCAATGTCTCAATTGACCTGAAGGACGACTTATTTTTGGCACGCTGGCAAAAGCTAGTGTGGAATATTCCCTTCAATGGGCTTTCGGTTGTGCTGAATGCAACGACTGAGGAAATGATGACGAATCCGGCTGTCCAAAAGCTTGCAGAACAAATTATGCGCGAGGTGCAGATGGCTGCTGAGGCGTATGGGCGATCGCTTCCCGACAGCTACATTCAAAAAATGCTGGACCACACGGCAAAAATGAAGCCCTACCGCACCAGCATGAAAATTGACTACGACGAACGCCGTCCGCTTGAGATCGAAGCAATTTTTGGCAAGCCGCTAAACCTGGCTCAACAAGCTGGGGCACAGATTCCTCGAATCGAGATGCTCTATCAGCAGCTTCAATTTTTGGACAAACAGAATCGCTCTGTATAGCTTTAGCGACTTATGTATACTTTAATCGGCTAAGAACTGGACTTTCCTGGTTCCCAAGCTGGAGCTTGGGAACCGTGCTAAGAAGCTCCAGCTTCTTCCAATTTCGAGGGAAGGAAGCCGGAGCTTCCAAATTGCATTCCCAAGCTGGAGCTTGGGAACGAGCAAACGAGTCACGAGTAGGGACAGGGTTACTTCAGGTTGACTCTTGAGAATTGCTGGGAGGAGTGGCAACTGCGCCTTTAGCCTTTTCCCGTTCTTCCTTTTTCTTGCGGTCTGCCTTGAGAATGTCTTCCATCACAATCTGTGCCTGAGCAACTTTCTCTAAATTGCTGCGGTAAAGCTCCAGATCTTTCTGCACTTTTTCATCCGGCAAGTTTAAGACAGCACCAACCTGCTGAAGCGCATCGTTACGACGCTTCTCATCCTTGACGAGATCAGCATCCACAAGCTCCAGCAAACTATACAAGCCAATCGCAAACAGGCGGCTGTATTTGAACTTGGGGTTTTGGGCGATCGCCTGAAACTGCTCCGTCAGCCCGCCTGACTCTGAGTTTTCAGACTGCTTAAGCTGACCCATCAGGTTATCTAAAGACAAGCCAGATACCTCTGACCGCAACCGCTCAAAATCTTGCCGATAGGTTTGCGGATCATCACCGATAGACTGGCAAAGCGCATTAAAAATGGAAACTTTGTCATGATCGGGACGGTAGCCCTGCATGAATCGCTCAAATGCAGTAACTATACCCAATGCGTAAATGGGATCGTAGCGAAAATCCGCATTGACGGAAAGCAAATGCATTTCTACCATTAACTCCTCCACAACTCGGCGGTAAATAGAGTTAATTGGGCGAGTGTGGGTGCTGTAGAAAGCTCGCTTGGTATCGGAGACAGTGCGGACGTTATTCACGAGAAATTCTAAAGATAACTTGATCCCATTGTCTCGTGTAGCGGCTAGTTTGCCAAGCAATGTTTAAGTGAATGCTCAGACAAAAGCTACTTTTGAGAACGCCGCTAAGTCAGCTAGCAATGCCGCGAGGAGAGCCTTCCAGCGCTTCTAGCTCAGTGTCAAAAATTTCAAATACCGAATCCATCATCGTCACCTCAAAAACCAACTTGGCTTCGGGGTGAACGTTACAAATGCGAAAGCTGCCCTTCACTTTGTCGGCATCGCGCATTCCAGCAACGAGAGAAGTCAAGCCCGAACTGTCAATAAAGTTAACCTGACCCAGATTTACGACGACGTATGGACTCAATCTAGAAATGCACTCCTGTAGCTTGAGCCGAAATTGCCATGCCGTTGTAATGTCTAATCGCCCGATTGGGGTGAGAACGATGACCGTTTTGCCATCCTGGGTGGTGTGTGTTGTCTGCTCCACGTGAATTATTGCCCTCTTCTTAGGAATTGCAGTATGCAGGTTCTGGGGTGATTTAAGCCTCAAAAAGCCTCAAAGCAAGATTTAGAGATGTGTACGACTCAAGCGATCGCCCCCAGAATACCAGTTCCGGAATCATATCCAGAGAGGGTAGACACACCTAGCCTCGTCCGTCACAGAACTGTGTCTATTCTAATCAAGTCTGATTAAGCGGTTATGATCGCGTACTTTCGTTAAATCAACAACGCTTGAGTCAAGATTGGCTGCATGACAGCCTTAGCTTACCCATTCCTATGAGTTGCCTATCCTGTTCAGTTCTACTAAAGATGGCTACAAAATCACTTACTGAACATCGGGTGACCAGCTAGCCCAATCCTGTGGCTTGAGGAATCTTTCATAGAGTTCCGCTTCGGGCGTGTTCGGTTCTGGCTGATAGCTATATTCCCAGCGCACCATTGGCGGTAAGGACATGAGAATAGACTCGGTGCGCCCGTTGGTTTGTAGCCCAAAAATCGTGCCCCGGTCGTAAATCAGGTTGAACTCGACATAGCGACCGCGACGATAAAGCTGGAACTGGCGCTGGCGATCGCCATATTCCATTCCCTGCCGCCGCTCCACGATGGGAAGGTAAGCAGGCAAGAAGGAATTGCCACAATCCTGCACAAAGGCGAATAGTTGCTCCCAGTTGCGCGGTTCTATTTCTCCTAATGCATTGCTGTAAGCTGCTGCTTGCCCGTTTGAGTTAGGGCCGTGATACAGCGTGCCCCGTCCATCCTGATAGTCAAAAAAGATGCCTCCAACTCCTCGCGTTTCCTGACGGTGCTTCAGATAAAAATACTCATCACACCAACGCTTGAAGGTTGGATAATACTCTGGATGATGCTGATCGCAAGCCCGCTTCATCGTCTGGTGAAAATGAGCCGCATCTTCTGCAAAGGGGTAGTAAGGAGTCAGATCAACTCCGCCGCCAAACCACCAAACCGGACCTGCCTCAAAATAGCGATAGTTAAGGTGAACCGTTGGAATGTAAGGACTGCGCGGATGCAGCACCATTGAAGTGCCCATTGCATAAAAGCTATGCCCTGCCGCCTCTGGACGCTGCACCAAAATGGAGGGCGGCAAGTCTTTCCCCCAAACCTCCGAAAAGCCAACACCACCCTGCTCAAACACCTTGCCCACCTTCATCACGCGGGAACGACCACCGCCACCTTCCTCCCGTTCCCAGGTATCTTCTTGAAAGGTGCCTTCACCGTCTATGGCTTCTAATCTTTGGCAAATCTGATCTTGCAGATTTCGTAAAAATTGGCTAACTCGCTGTCTGGAGTCGGAGGGGGGCACAAAGCTAGAGGTCTTGATTTCAGTGGTGTAAGAGTTTGTCATAGCTCTACTTTAAATCGTCTATGCCCGCTTGGATATTTGAATGGGGCGAAAAGGATAGATGTTTATGCGGGTGACAACAATTGGAGTTGCCACAGTTTGATCTAGAGTATCTTGAATTGTGCTTGATCAAGCGCTCCTTCTGTGAACGTAAACAAACCTTAAAACAGTAAAAGTTAGGATACAGCACTCGTTACTAAGCTGGAGCTTAGTAACGAGGCTAAACGAGGTTAAATCGTCTTAAGTTGTAAGCGACTTGGAAACTTTAGGCGTTTTTGTGCCTGCACGACCCGCTGACGGAGCGATCGCCACTTTCCCATGAGTTTTAGGCGACATTCAAATTACCGCTAACGACTTTGCCGCTGCCTTGCCAGCTACTCTCTAGCCAGCTTCAACTCCAGTATGTACTCACTCTACTGGAGTTGAAGCTGTGCCTTCTGGGGTCGCTTGAGGTAAGTTGGTGACAGCGTAGGGGCGAATTCTAGCCTGTTGAGAGTGGAGCAGAGTCAGGCGAACTGATTCTGGCATAGTCACGTCAGACGGTCATTAGGGGCAAGGTCTTCAGTCTCAGCGGCGATCGCAGCAGGTTCTAAAACCTGAGCCACAGCGGTTTGCTGCTGCAACTGTTGAGTTGAAGAAACCAAGCCGCTCAGCCCATCCACTAAGTCCCGAATGTTTTGGCGAAACTCCGGATCGCCCGTCAACTCGTCCAGGTCAGCCGTAATCTTCTGAGCATTTTGAAACGTGGCCCGGGCAGAATCTAGCGTCTGCTGTAGCAGCAAAATATTGTCAGAATCGCCGACCGCACCAGTCAAATCTCGCAAGTTAGCCGAAGCCTCAGCCGCGTTAGCAGAAAGGACTTCTAGGTTCTCAAGCAACTCGCTCTCTTCGATTGCGGGAGCAAGCTGACTGACAGCAAGCTCAAGTTGGCTACTAGCCTGATTCAAATTGCCTAGAGTACTGACCAAAACGGAGCGGTTATCTGTCAGCAGAGCATTGACCTGAGCGGCTGTCAGACCAATCTGATTTGCCGCTTGTCCCACTGAGACCGCCGAAGCTGAAGCTGAGTGGTGAGTCGATTTAAGTCTCGCTCAACCGAACGGGTCAGCCCTGAAACTTGGCGAGTTAGAACTGCCACCCCCGCAGCCGCGTCTGAGGTGTTGCGGGTCAAGGTACGAATTTCGCCAAAAAATACAGGGTCAGTAATTAGATTAGTTAACTCGACCGTAGAGCGAATTAACGCCTCAAAGCTAACCCCGACGTTTCCCTGGAGGCGATCGCCATCACAAATAATCACCGTGTTGTCACAATCACCATCCAGTGGGTTCGTTGCAACTACAGCGGCTGAAGGTTCCTCAAGGGGGGTCATGTCAATCGAGGTTTCACCAATTAAGCCTGATTGATTTGCCTCAATCAGCACATCACTGGGAATTAGCAAACTGGCAGGCGTAATTTCAATGGTTACTGCAACCGCATTAGGTCCAGGCTGAATCGATAGAATTTTGCCAACCACCACGCCTCGATAGCGAACGGGCGCACCTGCCTGCATTCCAACCACGTTGGGAAACTCTACTATCGCCTGATAGCTACGGCTTCCTGGATTTAAGCCACGAATCCAAAGTGCCAACAGCCCAAATAGCCCTAACCCCACCAGAATCAACAACCCGACGGAGCCTTCTCGTATCGTTCGCGATCGCATGATTTCTCCTCAAAACGATTTGCGGCACTGCCAATCTGACATGAATTTGCAGATAAAGATTCCACCTACCTGGTCAAATTCGTCTATACAGCAGTGCCCAACTTGTAATCCAAAAACGCCAGAATGAACGCTCATAACAGATTAACCGACTTCCTTAACCGACTACCTGAATTGGGCCGTGTATGCTGCCGCTAAAAAATTGCCGCACCAGCGGCTGGTCAGTGGAGTCAATTTCATCAACGGTTCCCTCCCACTGCACCTTGCCCTTGTAGAGGAATACAATTCGGTCAGCCGTGCGCCGAATCGTACTGTCTTGGTGCGTCACCATCACGTAAGTGCTGCATCCGCCTGCCTTCGATTGAAGAGCGCGAATCAGGTCTTCAATAACCGTCGAAGCGATCGGGTCAAGCCCCGCAGTTGGCTCGTCATAAAGCAAAACTTCCGGTGTATCTGAGGGTTTGTCCGGGTTAGACATAATTGCCCGAGCAAAGCTAACCCGCTTTCGCATTCCACCAGAAAGCTCGGCAGGGTAGCGGCTGCTAATTCCGGGTAAGCCCACCATCTCTAGCTTCTGGTTAACCAGTTCTCGAATGTGACGGGACGGTAGGCTGGAATGTTGATACAGCAGGAAACCCACATTTTCATCTACAGTCAGCGAGTCAAACAGGGCCGCCTGCTGAAAGACCATGCCAATTCCAATCGGGTCTTGGGCATCATCAACCAGCCCTTCTCGTCGCTGCCCTTGAACAAAAACTTCACCTGAATCGGGAGCTAGCAGCCCAGCAATAATTCGTAAAATCGTAGATTTTCCTGTACCAGAGGGGCCGATTACAGCCAGGGCCTCACCCCGATAAATGGTTAGATCAACCTGATCTAAGACTACGTTATTACCGAAAGACTTACTGACTCCCTTCAGTTCAATTAACGGCTCAGCCATAGCGTGTGAGAGGCAGGTCAAGGGAACTTAAAGAAAATTAGACTCTAGACCTTAAACTGTGAACCTTAGCCCAATCAAAGTCCAGCGTCTAGCGTCCAGCTTGCACAAGTGGCACACATTTTAAAGACGAATCAAATCAAGCAATGTATTCTAATCAACTTTGAATGTCTATGACTAACTCTGATGCCCGCCTACCAGAGGCTTACTCTCAAAGCACAGTCTTGTCAGAAGATTATGGCTTTGAAATTTTTATTCTGAGAACGGTGTATCTAACTTAACGTAAAGGACTTGAGATCTGCCTTGACTCTAGCAGATGAGCTATATCAGCATAGGGGCATCAATTGAGAGATTTGGTCGGCTTTCCTAACCTTGCCCGTGATCAGCAATGTCATTCGGTTTACTGAAACAAGCTTTAAAGGCAATCAGGTATGAATCGCGTCACCGCACTCCGGTGAAAGTCAGTCGATGGTTTTTGTGGCTAGCACCAGGGCTATTTGTCAAGCGATGGTTGCTGGTTAGCGCCAGCGGGGTTTTGCTGACAGGACTGGGCTTAGCCATCTGGACAAACCGGACTCCCGTATTCTACATTGGGCGATTTATTTCAGATTTACTAGAAACTATCACCAATATTTTTCCAAGCTATGTCAGTGGACCGATCGCAGTCGCAATAGGAATTTTGTTTATCTTCTTAGGGCAAACGCGCAGCCTGGGATCAATCACTCAGGTGCTAATGCCAGAAGGAGATGAGGAACTGATTGACGTACTCATGACCCATCGGCGGTTAAATCGAGGTCCCAGAATTGTAGTGCTAGGCGGCGGCACCGGGCTGTCTAATCTGCTGCGGGGGCTGAAAATTTACAGTGCCAACATTACGGCGATCGTGACAGTCGCAGATGATGGCGGGTCGTCGGGACGGCTGAGACGAGAAATTGGTGTGCTGCCACCGGGAGATATTCGCAACTGTTTAGCAGCCCTGGCAGATGAAGAAAAACTGTTGACTGAGCTATTTCAGTATCGGTTTCAAGCAGGAGATGGACTGACGGGACATAGCTTTGGCAACCTGTTCCTGACGGTGATGAGTGAGGTGACGGGCGATTTGGAAAGAGCGATCGCCGCCAGTTCTAAAGTGCTAGCCGTGCGAGGGCAAGTGCTTCCGGCAACCCTATCTGATATGCGGCTGTGGGCCGAGCTATCTGACGGTCGGCGAATTGAGGGCGAGTCTCACATTACTGAGGCTCAAGGCAAGATTGTTAAAATTGGCTGCACTCCTCCCAATCCACCTGCCCTGCCCAAAGCGCTGCAAGCAATCCGGGAGGCAGACTATATCATCATGGGCCCAGGCAGCCTCTACACCAGCATCATTCCAAACCTGCTAGTGCCTGAAATTGCAGAGGCGATCGCCCAGCGCCAGGTTCCCCGTGTCTACGTCTGCAACATCATGACCGAAGTAGGAGAAACCCAGGGCTACACTGTTTCCGACCATATTCGCACCATTGATGCCGCTGCGGGACATCAGCTTTTTGATGCAGTCGTTGTGCAAAAGAAAACGCCCTCTGCCCAATCCTTGATTCGCTATGCCCAGGAAGGCTCTCATCCTGTGTTTCTAGACCGGGAGGCAGTGATGCAGTTGGGTCGCCGCGTTGTGATTGCCAATGTGATGAAAGAAGACGAACTGACGGGACAAGTTCGGCACGATTCTGAACGGCTAGCCAAAATCTTGCTGCGCTGGTACAGCCGGATTCATGAACTATAGTGCATATTTCAGGACGCGGTTTTGCGTGAAAACTCCTGCGTGGGAGATTGAGGTAAAACGTCTCAGTCAGGGCGTGTAGCGCTACATTCTACAGATGTGGGTTGTAGGAGTGATTAGGGGGAACTGGTAGGTGGTTCTGAGTCTGGATTTGGATCTAAGAGTGGATCTGAAATGGCATTGTGGTGGCGATCGCGAAGAGATTGAGCTTTTATCTGCAAATCCTGAAAAAAGTCTGTATCTACAATCTCCTGTACCCGCTTTTGACGTTTTGCCTGGTCAATCTCAATCCGCAACTCTGCGACCTGCTGTTTTAGAGTTTCCTCTCGCTGCCGCACTTTGCTAACCATGATCTCAAATACTTCGGCTAGCGTGGTGATCTCATCGCGAAATCGCTTCTCTCTCAAAAGGGAAGATAGGCTTTGAGTATAGTCTCCCTCCCCAATCTGCTCAGCGGTATAAGTAAGTTTGACAATTGGCTGCGTTAGGATGCGAGACACGACCCAGACCAGGATAAACAGAGTTCCGTAGGTCAGTGTAAAGGCGAGCAGAATGCTGCTGCGAATCTGGTGCTGCACTTGCAGGACATAATCTGCCCGAAAATCAACTCCTAGTGCCCCAACTCGCTCGCCTCTTGCATTGGTCAAAGGAATGGCACCCGATACCCAGATGCCCCACTCGTCTGTGAACGGATCGGTATCAAAGATTTCGGTTGCCAGCCCTCGTGTGAGAATTCCTCCTTCAGGTTCCTGATAGGGTTCTAAAAACTTTGCGCCGTCAATTCTTTGATTAACGGCGCTACCACTACCGATAAACAAGATTTTGTTGGGCGTTGAGGTAGCTGTGTAGGTGTAAATGTAGGCGCGGGGTTCAATGGTTTCTATCTGCGCCAACCAGTTTACGTGTTTCCAGTAGCGCGGATCGCCACTGTAACCGTCTGCTCTGGGCGTACCCTGGCTCATTAGAGCCGCAAAATCGTCTGTGTCTGTACCGTTGGCAGCCGCCTCCATTGTAGTTTCTAAATCTTCTCGAATTTGTTCAAGTGCAAAGCTAGTCGCAAATCGATAGAACCAATAGTAGGCACCTGCAAAGACAAGACTGAAGACTAGCGTGAAACCTGTCAGAACTTTAAGTTGCAGACTGATGAAATGAAGCTTTTGAGATTTTAATTTGGCGGTGTTCACGTTTCCTGATTTATGGTAGATCTCTCAGTTGTTTGAGTAGCAACTCTCAAAAATTCAGTCTCAAAGATTCAGTTTGTCTAAAATGGCTTTGCCTCGCTGCCGCCGTTTCAACCGCCAGTTAAATAGGCTTTGCTCGTAAACGGTTCGCATTTTGAAAATGGCGGCGATCGCCACTCCACAAGCAATTAGTCCAATACATAAATAAACATAAAAATAAGTCGAAATATTAAATTGGTTTCCGAGCAGCACAACTACACCTGTAGCCAAACAGCCAATAACAGTACCTATTGCAAACAGATAGCTATCCATAAACATACTGACTCTACCCCGACGCTCTTCTGGCACAAGTGCTTGAAAGGACTTGCGGGCAGATTCATCAATTGTAGATTGAGTAAGTTTAGATAAAGAAAAACCACCGACTCCTCCCACAATGCCAGGAAAGATAATCATGGATAAAGTGCCAACTAGTTGAGCCAGCGGCAGCGCTATAAACGCATTTTTTAAGCCTGTCGTCTTAATAAAAAGGCTTGTGAAAAAGCATTGAATGCTGAATGCTGTGAGGGTGAGTCCTAAACGATATAAGCTGTAAAATTGCTGATAGCCTTCAGCGGTTTTAAAGACTTGATTGGAGACAGCCAAAAAGTGAAATTCAAACACAGTCAGACAAACATTGATTGCCAAATCGCGATTGTTAAGTAACGGAAGGAAGAGACTTCTCGAACAAAGCTCCAGGCTTCTGTTAAGGCGGCGATCGCTGACTCTTGTTTCTGAGCAATTTGTCTAAATTTGATGCCTTTCAACCTGGTTTGAATTAACAGAAAAGCAGCTAAATAAACCAGTGCGTTCAAACTGAGTAATTCTTCTGGCTCTAGCTGAAGTCGGGAGAGGAGGGTGGGGGCGATCGCCACTAACCCCAACCCCAAAATCTGTCCGACAAAGCTACCTGTAGCAATCAGCGGAAATAAACGCCTGGTTTGCGCCATGTCAAACAGATCGTTTGCCAGAATCCAAAACAGCAGCGGAAAGAAAAGCAACTGCTGTTCAGCTAGCAAATAGAGCAGCGAATAGTTGAGCCAACCCGGTGCTTGAAGGCTAAACAACACCCTCAAAACCACCAGCATTAGCACATAGCCACAACTCATCCAGCCCATCAAGTTGACGCGGTTAAACCGATCGACGATCAGGGATTGCAAACCCGTAATCAGAATTGTGAGCAGCATATCTACCAGCCAAACCACCAGGATTTGGTTGACTCCAACACTGCTCAAAAAACCGCTCACGGCAACCACATCAGACACCTGACAGGCCAAAGCATTACTCAACAGCAGCAGCCAAAGCGTTACGACAAGGTATGTCTCTTCTTTTCTCACGCAGCAGCACAGCCTACTAAATGCAGGAGAATGGCCTTTTGCACGTGTACTCGGTTCTGGGCTTGCTGCAATAGTCTGGACTGTATTCCATCTGCGGCTGCGTCAGAAATTTCTTGCCCTCGGTTGGCCGGCATACAGTGCATGATGAGAGCTTTAGGTGCGTGAGCCATTAAGCTTTCGTTGACCTGATAAGGACTAAAGAGATGCAATCGACGGGTTGCTTCTGCATCGCTCACCTTCCCCCACATCCCCATCCCTTCCCAGGAGTCAGTGTAGATTACGTCTACTTTCTGAACTGCTTCGGTAGGGTTTGAGACACACTGAACGACTTGCTCTCCTGCGATCGCCCGTGCCATATCGAGCGTTTCTGCTTCCATCCAAAAGCCTTCGGGACTACTGAGAATTAGCTGAAAGCCAAACTTGACCGCCGCAAACAGCAGGGAACGGGCGGTATCTTGATTGCTGGAACCTAAGTAAACCACCTTCAGCCCTGCCAACTGCCCTAACTCTTCTTGAATCGTCAGTACATCAGCCATTGCCTGACAGGGGTGGTTATGTTTCGTCAGCGCATTGATCACAGGAACAGGCGACCAGGTAGCCATTTCCAGCAGATTGTTATGGTCGCTAACTCGCGCTGCAATGCTGTGAACGTATTCACCCAAAACTCGCACCACATCGGCAATGGATTCGCGATCGCCCATATCCACATCGTCCTTGCAAAGATAGAGCGCGTGTCCACCCAACTGCTGGATAGCGATCTCAAAACTGACGCGGGTTCGCAGAGATGGTTTTTGGAAAACCAAGGCCAAAGTCTTACCGCGCATCACGGGCGGATGTCCTGTGCTGAAGTGCTCTCGTTTGAGAAAAGTGGCTTTGTCTAGCAATTCCTCCAAATCGGGGGTAGACCAGTCCATCAAACTCAGAAAGTGTTTTACCATTGCGGATTCTCCAGTTCAAGACCAAGCTGCCACCCTCGACTTTCCACGCAGCAAGTCACGGTTTGAAAATTTCATTTCTGGAGCGGAAAATCGCTGCGGAATGAGATTTAGAGAACCAGATCAAATTTCGGCGTTAATTCGAGGGGGGCTACTCAGGGGGGGTGTCTCTTAAGGCTTCCCAAATGTGGTCGGGGAGTAACCGCTGTTTTTCTGAATTGAGTTGGGGTTGGTAATATTTGTCATCTGCAACCTGGCTGAATTGCAGTAGTCCTTGCTCTACCAGTTTTTCCAGAATTTTTTCAATGGTCGCTTTGCTTTGTCCAGTATGGCTAACACAATCTATTACGGTTGCTTTACCCCGACGGATGATCCAATTCACTAGCTGTCGCTCAATGTCGGGCAACAGCAGCAGGTCAAACATTGAAATGCCAGGCTCGGAGGTGTGGGCAGAGGTCGGTGCGGTGAGCCAAGCTTGCATGGCATCTGCGCGTCTGGTTACGCCAATATTAGTAATCTGCTTGGCGATCGCTCGAACAATTTGACTTAAGGAATGGTCGGGATATCGCAGGCAAAAGACATCATTGCTGGCTAAGGTCAGCAATTCTTGAGAAAACGGCAAAACGCCTGCAACCGGATGACCATAAGCTGCTTCAAGCTGCTGTTTAACTTCGTCCTGCAAATATTCAGGCAAAACCTGATTGGCAACTAGCAAAATTTGGGGAACCCCTAGCTTGCGAGCTACATCCAGGGTCAAAGCAATGCCCTGAAAGTTCTGCTGATCTAAACACAGCACTAGCACCAACACGTCGGAAAGGGCGATCGCCAGTAGTGTATCTTCGCTTAAGCCAGGATTGGTATCAATCAGCAAATAGTCAAGCTCAAGACGGCGGCTTAGCTCAAATAGCCCCTGACTTAAAGTGCTGGTATCGTAGCCTTCTCTCAGCAGTTGAGCCATCTCACTGATTTTGATGTTAGAGGGAGTTAAGCAAGTGCCTCTCCCCATGACGGCCACTTCTCCCTGGTCGATCTTGAGCAGAGGGTTAAAGGAATGGGCTGTCGGTTGAATTTCTGTGTCGCTCCAAAGATAGTAGTTAAGGACGCGATCTGCCTGGTCTTCATCTAACCCAAACAGCGTATGAACTCCAGAAGCCTGCACGTCTGTATCGATGATGCCAACTCGCTGTCCTTGCTGTGCGATGCTGACTACCAGGTTAGCAGCCAGGTTAGATTTACCTGTGCCGTGCCGAAAGGAATGAACAGAAACAATTTTGGGCATTGCAGACCTTGAAATTAGGCAAGCCGCGAAGTTTGTAGCAGAAACAACACAGGTCTAAGCTGTAACGGAATTATTCCCCAGTCTAACGTGACAAACTAGCGTGTTTTGTGCAGTGTACTGCTTTGATGGCGCTGCTCGAATGAAGTTTTTAGAGAAACTCTAGAGGGTTGACGGGTTCGCCGTTTTGCCGGACTTCAAAATGCAGGTGCGGGCCAGTCGAGAATCCGGTGGAGCCAACAGCGGCGATCGCCTGTCCTTGCTGGACGGTTTGACCTTGACTGACATAAAGTTCACTGGCATGAGCATAAAGGGTCGTTAAGCTGCCGCCGTGACTAATGACTACCGCGTTGCCATAGCCGCCATACCAGCCTGAAAAATCACCACGCCTGCATCAGCGGCTTGAATCGTGCTACCGTGACTTGCGCCAAAGTCAACTCCGGCGTGAAAGCGGCGATAGCCCAGAATCGGGTGAATGCGCCAGCCAAAGTTGCTGGTGACAATGCCAACCAGCGGATAGATAAACTGCCCGGTTCCCCGAATGACTGGCCCTGGAATGGAAAGTCTCTGCCGAATCATCACAGCGATCGTGGCAGAGTCTCGTTCTAGCTGCGATTCTGCCTCTTCCAGGGCGTTGCGGTCTTGGCGCAGACGACCAATCAGGTCTTGTTGAATTTTTGCCTGGGCTTCAAACTGAGCTTTTTGAGCAAGAAGCTGTTGGGTCATCAGGGCGATGTCATTCTTCTGGCGCTCAATCGTGCGTTTGCGCTGATTCAGGTCGTTAAATTGAGCCTGGAGGTCAGCCAGAATTTTGCGATCGGCTTGATATACCAGCTTGAGTTGACGGCGGCGATCGAGAAATTCGTTGAGATTATTGCTTTGTAGCAAGACTGCCCAGCCCTGACCGCCCTGCTGCCGCTGCAAGAAACGCAGTCGGGCAACGGTGCCATGTTGTTTTGCTTGGAAGCCTTTTTCGGCGATCGCCAATTCTGCCTGTAATTTCTTTAGATTCTCGGTAGCAGATCTAATCTGCGCTTCGTTTTGCTGAATCTGGGCAGTGGTGGCACGAATAGTATTTTGTAAACCACCCAGCCGATCTTGAGCCGATTGTTCCAGGTTTTGCAGGCGATCGCGCTCCCGTTGGAGGTCATCTCGCTCCTGCTCAATCTGCTGTTGCTGCTGTTGCAGGCTTTCCACTGACCCAGCCTGAGCAAGGGGCAGCGCTGGCAGCGCATAGGCTACCGAGGTTGAGCCAAGCGCCAGAAACAGACATAGCCCAAGCGCTATTTTTAGAATGAGTTGACGCAACTTGAGTTGATTCAGCAGTTTAACCATGTCCTGAAACTGTTAGCTTACCCTCTCAAGCTGAGGGCGATCGCACCAAACGCCAGCAAAATTGCACCCGAAATTCTGTTTAACCATTGCAAACCCTCTGCGTTAAACCGTCGTCGCAACACACTGACCCCTCCACTCAGCAAACACCACCATAGCGCCGATCCTAGAAACACCCCTAAAACTAAAATTCCAGCCGCAGCATAGTTACCACCAGCGCTAGCTAACCCTAAACCTGCAAACACTGCTGCAAACGAAAGAATAGTAGCAGGATTGGTTAGCGTCAATACAACTGTTGAAGCGTAGGCCGTAAAAAGACTGCGTGACTTACCCGAAATAGCTGCTTCAGCAGGCTTAGATAAAATGGTTTTCACTCCCAAATAGCAGAGAAATAAGCCCCCAATCAGCCGAATCCACAGCGTTTGTTCAACCAGCAGGTCAGCTACAAATGTTAACCCAAATCCGGCAATGCACCCATATATCGCATCCGCAGTCGCAGCGCCTAACCCTGAGAGAAATCCAGAGGCAAGTCCCTCAGTTAAGGTGCGGCGTATGCATAGTACACCAATTGGACCCACAGGCGCAGCGATCGAGAAACCGAGGATCAAACCTCTTCCTAAAAAGCCAATATCCATCCTTAAAAATCTCCTCAATGATTTAAGGCAAAACTTTCTAAACCTCTGTGAGATGGGCATTTTGCCCGTCCAGCCAAGACAGGCAAGATGCCAACTCCACAGGAAATTAGGATTTCCAGGACTTTAGCTATCCGTTGCAGACTTACAGAGTGTTTCAGATGAATAGCTACAGGTAGAGGCGAACGTCCATTTGCCCCTACAGCTACCCCTGAGTCATGTCCGAATCGGCTGCTAATTGCAGCGGCAAAACGGGAGTTTCCTTCGTTGTCGAAAGCACGATTGTGGTTCGAGTTCGCAGAATTCCAGGCAGTTCTTTTAAGTCTTCGCTGATTAACTGCTCTAAGCTGCGTGTGTTGTGGCATCGCACCTTGAGCAAGTAATCGTCATCCCCTGTGACGTGATGGCATTCTTGAACTTCTGCTAATTTCTGCACTCGCTGCAAAAAAGCCGCCCGATATTTTGGTCGCTCCAGCGTTACAGCAATGAAAGCTGTTAGTTCACAGCTAACCGCTTCAGGGTTAATCAGGGCAGTATATCCCTTGATTACCTTGCGCTCCTCCAGGCGACGAACGCGCTCGGCAGTTGCAGGAGCAGAGAGTTCTAAAATTCCGGCTAATTCTGACCAGGTAATACGTCCCTGAGCCATCAAATTTTGTATCACCTTAAGATCTATTGAATCTAAGCTCACAAAGCTAATTTTAGTAGGTTTCTAAAATCAACATAAGAGTTTTAATAGGTTTGGGCAAGCTTTAGCTTAGGAAAATTAAGCCTGGATGTGCAACCCAGGAGTATCTAAAGCGGACTCGTAAATAGTGTTATTTCTTGGGGTTAAAGGGCAGGGCATCTGACCAGGGCACCTTCTTGATCACAAAATTACAAGGCAAAACGTAGGGGCGATCGCCCTTTCCCCCATCTACCAAATCAGTCATCTTCACGATTATTCGCGCCGAAAACCGAAGATCCTCTTTGCGCTCCATGAAGTTGGCGTAGAGCTTCTTTAATTGCTCCCCTCTTTTATTAGGTTTCTTGCTGCCTGCTTCGATCCCCAAAATATCAATGATCGGAGAAGCAGATTCAAGGCTGCCATCGATATTCATTTTGAGCGTATCTTCAGCCGTAAAGTCTTCTTTTAAGGTTTTGCCAGGTGGCACAGTGCTAAATGCTAGATATCCAGGAAGATTAAAGCGCTTGTCGGGGGTGAGGCGAATAGCTCGGCGTGATCTTCCTTCAAAGTCTGTTAACGAGCTATGATCCCAATCCACCTCAAAAGATCTGTCAGTAGATTTATTTTCCAGAGACAGCGATAGCTTCCTGGGCTGCTCCTCAAATTTGTAGCGATCCTCAAATCTGAAATTGAGATTAATTAGATCCTTTAACTCTTTCTCTTCTAACACCCGATCGAGTTCATTGCGATCAAAGTGAAAAGTCGTCTGGTCATCCAATGTGTTGATTGCCTGATACAGCACATACACAACCGTGATGATGTAGACCGTCAAGATGAGCAAATCAAGGTCAGTCATGGCTTTGCAAGAAATGCGAGTGAGGCAAACAAAAACGGTGGAAGGATGAGATTTCTTCAGTATCAGGGATTTGAGGACATTTGGGCTTCTTTCCGATTTCTTCCCAATTTTCTCCCTAATTCTTTACGTCAGTGATGTAGCTTATCACCCATCACCGATACGCACGTTTCAGCCTGTCGTTAGCATAGCCGTCCCTTTTCAAGAGAGGAAACCGTGAGTAATAGAAAGCTTCTACACTTATCTCGCCGCCAAGTCATTCGAGGCTTGCTTGCCACGACGGCCTTTGGCATTACTGCTCGCTTTGGCACCGGGTGCAGTACCGCCGAGGGAGGGGGCACTGCCGCAGACCAAATCACAATCGGTTTTATTTACGTCGGGCCCAAAGATGACTACGGCTATAACCAGGCTCACGCAGAAGGAGCAGCCGGGATTGCAGAGAGTTTTGATTGGGTCAAGATCGTTGAAGAAGCCAGCGTTCCAGAAACCACTGCGGTTGAGGAATCGATGCGAAGCATGATCGACATCGACGGGGCAAGCGTCCTCTTCCCCACATCTTTTGGCTACTTTGACCCTCACATTCTCAAGCTGGCGGAAGAATATCCCGACGTGCAGTTCTTCCACTGCGGGGGACTTTACCAGGAAGGAACCCACCCGGTTAATGTGGCCAGCTACTTCGGCTACATCGACGAGGCGCAGTACATTGCTGGAATTGTCGCTGCTCACACTTCTAAAACCGGAAAGCTCGGATTTATCGGCGCAAAACCAATTCCTCAAGTTCTGAGAAACATCAACAGTTTCACGCTGGGTGCCCGTAGCGTCAAACCTGATGTTACAACGCAGGCTATTTTTACTGGAGACTGGGCACTGCCAGTCAAGGAAGCAGAAGCCGCAAACAGTATGGCTGACCAGGGCATTGATGTGCTGACCTGTCACGTTGATAGTCCCAAAGTGGTGATGGAAACAGCAGAAAAGCGGGGCATTTTTGCCTCTGGCTATCACGCTGACCAAACGGCTCTGGCTCCCAAAGGCTATCTCACGGGCGCTGAGTGGGACTGGACGAGCGTATATTCCAAAATTGCCGAAGACATTCACGCTGGCAAAACCCTGATGGATGGCAGCATTCCTCACATTCTCCGGGGTGGCATAGCAGAAGGCTTCTGGAAGCTTTCACCTTACGGGCCAGCAGTAAGTGAGCAGGCAAAGCAAGATGCTGAAGCCGCCAAAGCCGCGTTTATGGACGGCAGTTTGGTGATTTATAACGGCGAAATCAAAGACAACACGGGCGCAGTGGTCGTTGAAGCGGGTCAATCGCTGAAGCAGCAAGACCCCGTGCTAGAGCAGATGAATTATTTGGTCGAAGGGGTGATTGGCAGCGTGGCTAGTTGATTTCCCTCGCAAATAAATGGAAATGACTTACAGCAGTTTTCACTTGTATAAACCACAAATCTCTGTAGGGGCAGTTCGCGAACTGCTCCTACGCGATGGTTGCTTTGAACTACAGTTCGGGCTAATCGCTCAAGTCCGTTTTAACGGACTCAATTTCTTTGGGAAGCCGAGTTCAACCTGTTTCGACTGAGTTGCACCAGTTTGGTCTGTTACCCAATGCCCCGCCCTGGAATCAATTCCGGGCTAATCGCTGAAGTCAGTTGAAACTGACTAAAACGTTGGGCAGAAGCTCGTTTCAACTCGTTTTAACGAGTTTTAGCTTTGAGCCTGAGATTGATCTCAAGGCTCCAGGGTAACGCCTCTTGCCGTTGGTAAACTCAGCTTCAACGGATTCTAGCTCTGAGCCTGAGATTTATTTCCAAAGCTGTTGAAAGCCCTCACCCTTCATCCCTCATCCCTCACCCCTCATCCTTTTCCCATGCTCTCTCATCGCAAAACCCTGGAATCGATTTGCATTCCGGTTGGCGCTTTAGTCTTTTCGCTCGTCCTGTTTGGCGCATTTTGTGCGGCAGCGGGGGCAAATCCTTTTGGCGTATATGCCTCCATTTGGAAAGCCGCGTTTGGCAGTTGGAGTACGTTTCAAAATACGCTGATTCGAGCTTCACCGCTGATGCTGAGTGCCTTGTGTACCGCACTTCCTGCCCGTCTAGGATTGGTAATTATTGGCAATGAAGGCGCATTAGTCGTCGGTGGCTTGGGTGCAGTCGCGGCGGGTCTGGCGTTGTCTACGGCTCCACCTACGGTTGTGCAGATTGGTATGGCACTTGCCGGAATGCTAGCAGGCGGTCTATGGATCGGTGCGGTCGGTGCGCTGCGGCACTACCGGGCTGTGAATGAAACCATCAGCAGTTTGTTGATGAACTACATTGCGATCGCCCTACTCAACCACTTAGTCGGCGGCCCGATGCGCGACCCCAGTTCGCTCAACAAGCCTTCTACTTATCCGATCGCCGAGATCAATATGCTGGGTTCCATTCCCGGCACTCGGATTCACTACGGGCTGATTTATGGGCTGGTTGCCTGTGCGATCGCCTACTTCCTGATTCAGCGCACCACCTTCGGCTTTGCGGCTCGAACTGCCGGAGGCAACATTCGCGCCGCCCGCATCGCCGGATTGCCCGTTGGCAAACTGACGATGGCAATTTGCTTCCTGGCAGGCTCCTGCGCTGGCTTGGCAGGCATGGTCGAAGTCGCAGCCGTTCACGGTCGCGCTAACGAATCGCTGAATGCCAACTACGGCTACGGCGGCATCCTGGTTGCTTTCATCGCCCGACATAACCCTCTGGCGGCAGCGCTGGTATCCATCATGCTGGGCGGCATTCTTGCCAGCGGCGGCATTTTGCAGCGATCGCACAACCTCCCCGACGCAACCGTTCTCGTCTTTCAGGGACTCGTTTTCCTGGTCGTCCTATTCAGCGAATCGCTCTACGGCAAATTTGCCATCTTCAAAGAGCCAATTGTCAAGGCTCCGTCAGCACCCACAGTTACGGCAGTAGTTTGAGGGGCTAGGGGCTAGAGGCTAGGCATCGGAGAGAAGGGTTGCCCTTCACCAATCCTGAAACCTATCCAGTAGGGTGGGCAGCCGCCCACCTTACTCCCTTAGTCCCCTAG
>JAAUTN010000082.1 GCA_012031415.1 Leptolyngbyaceae cyanobacterium SM1_4_3
GAGCATGGCAGAACCACAAAGCAGCACGGCAGAATCACAAAGCAGCACGGCAGAACCACAAAGCAGCACGGCGGGATCATTCAGGAGCTATGCAGAATTATCCAGGAGCTATGCAAGATTGTAGAGGGGCGAGGATTTCTGCAAGGGCGTAGCATTCGGACAAGGATTTGGGGGCGATCGCAAAGGTTGTCTGCCGAATGCTGCGCCCCTACGGTGGGTCAAACGTAATTAGGTCGTTTCCTGAACCTTCGGAATTCTTTTAAGGCAGGTGTAACCTAGACTGCTTTACTCTGCAATGCCTGACGCAGGTTCCCCTGGTGGGTTGCTAATAGGCGATCGCCCTCTTCTGCACTGACCTCTGCCCAATGCATTAGTAGGGCTAGCTTGACGCGGCGATCGCTCTTCTCCAGCAGGATGGCGGCGGCTTCGCGGTTCAGTCCTGTCAGGTCTTGCAACATTCTCAGCGCCCGGTCGTGCAGTTTGCGATTCGTAACGGCGACATCGACCATGCGATTGCCGTAGACTTTGCCCAGTTTCACCATGACTCCGGTTGAGAGGGTGTTGAGGGCTAGCTTGGTGACGGTTCCGGCTTTCAGTCGGGTGGAGCCAGCCAAGACTTCAGCCCCGACAAGCAGCCGAATGTCGATGTCTACCTCGGCGCTGACCTGCTCGGCAGGCACACAGGCAATGAAGACGGTTGTGGCTCCGCGCTGACGGGCGGCTTTTAAAGCGCCATGCACGTAGGGAGTGGTGCCGCCAGCGGTGATGCCAACAACGACATCCAGATTGTGGATTTGGTGATGGGCGATCGCCGCCGCGCCATCTTCTGCCCGATCTTCTAGCCCTTCGGAACTGCGGACGAGTGCCCTGCACCACCCGCAATGATTCCTTGCACTAGCTCTGGAGGGGTACAGAAGGTGGGTGGACACTCTGCGGCATCCAGTACGCCCAATCTGCCGCTGGTGCCTGCGCCAACGTAAAACAGCCGTCCCCCGTGACGCAGAGCCTCAGCGGTGCGATCGATCGCCGCAGCGAGGGGTTCACGGGCATGGGCGATCGCCTCAATCACCTGGGCATCTTCCCGGTTAAACAAATCGACTAGCTCCAGGCTGTTAAGCTGATCGAGATTTTGGCTGTTGGGGTTGCTTTGCTCGGTCAGCAAATGTCCCCGCTCAGCGGTGGATTCGATTTCCTGCACAAATTCCTGCATGAACTACAGCAGTCCTTCTAGCTGACGACGAATTCGGTCTAGTTCTGAGTTAGAGAATTCTGGCTTCTCCGAGACGCTCGTCCCCGGTTCAGAGAGTTCGGGGGAAGCTGCATCAGGACTCCAATCCGGGCTTTCTAGATTGGTTTCAGGGGGAACGGCGAGAGAGCCATCGGGCACCAGTTTGGACTCGTATCCGGCACTCTGGCAAAACTCCTCGACTTCCTCATCGTCCAGGCTTTCCACATCGGGACTGCCAAAGTCCTGCGCTTCTAGCATCATGGCGTAGCGGGTGGCATCGTCCTCCGCTTCAAACATGAGAACGACATTGCGATCGCCAATCTTCAGCGTGTGAATGCCTTCGTTTTCCGTTCCGGCGTTGTAAAGTAACACAAAAACTTGCATAGATCTCTAAGCTTGGTTAGAACTGACTGAATTTGAAACTTCTGAGCCAAGATTTCATTCGTTTCATCTATGTTCGTCTATCCAGTGGGGAGCAGTTGTTTCTGGTTTAGAAACGTAGCAAAGTAGGGCTTCCAGACCTGTTAAGATACACGTCTCAACGTCTAAGATACCTGTCTCAATGTTCTTACTGCTGGCTTAATCTACCGTAAATCGAGCCTGATTGAGCGATGAAATTTGTAGATTGGGTTGAGCCTTGCGAAACCCAACGCTCCAGAGAAGTTGGGTTTCATGCTTTAACCCAACCTACGCAGGTTCTTCAACCCGCAATCCTGAGATTCAGAAAAACAACTCCTCTCCCCCAAAATGCAGCTGAATTTGGCGATACCTATTAGATCCACTCTTTCAAGGAACCTTTAAGAAGTCCAGCCTCTAGCCCAAGAATACGTAGGGGCGCAGCATTCGGGCAAGAACTCCCGGCTCTCTGGGGTCTACCTGCCGAATGCCACGCCCTTACAGAGGGCATGGGTTTCCTCTCAATTTCGCTCAAGCCTTCTGCCCAAACTGCCTGACTTCAAGCAGGGATACTTCAACTTGGTGCAGCTTCATGCTGAACGGCGCAAACAACTTGCTGAAGAAGTACCGCCCGATTTGTGGAAATGCTTGGCTCCTCCGTTATCCTGTCTTTGGCAGCATTCTGGTTGAGTCTATAAAGTTTCCCTGTATTTCTCAGTACTGGGTCTGACTGCCAGCCCATCCGTCACCGACCTAGCCCCTTTTGCCATCAACTCTTAAGCCCCAGATCACTGGTCATCCCCCAAGAACGACATGACGAATTCGCCGAATTCAGGTCATGAGCCTGAACCCACTCCCCAAACCACTCCAGAACCGACTCCACCTAGAAGAAATCGGCGTTTAAGAAGGTTTTTGTTTCGCACTACCTTACTGCTCAGCGGCGTTGCGGTCGTGGGTGGGGCAGTTGGGGCCTGGTGGGCATGGATTTTTATTCAAGAGCGCCTGTCTCCCCTGGTTGAGCAAAATTTGACCCAAACGCTCAACCGTCCAGTTGACTTGGGAGAGGTCGAAAGCGTCTCGCTCAACGGAATTCGGTTTGGCCCATCTTCCGTACCCGCCACCGCAACGGATGCAGACCAGGTTTCAGTCGAAGCCGTCGATGTTGGGTTTAGCCTACTTCCCGTACTGCTAAACCGCAGGCTGGGGTTAAACATTACCCTGATTCGTCCTGATGTTTATGTGGATTCGGCCCCGGACGGACGCTGGATTGGCACCCAGATTCGCACCCAGGAAGGTGAAGGGGGAATTAAAACGGAGCTAGAAACAATTCGCTGGCAAAACGCCACGCTGGTGCTAGCGCCCGCCGCTGAAATTGTTGAGCCAGAAGTTGAAGAAATTGAAGCCGCCCGTGATCCGGATAGCGAAGCTGCAACGGATGACACGACCCAAGATGAGCAGGCTGCGGAAGAAGCTGTCACAACTCCGACGCTAGTAACCGTTGAGCAGTTAAATGGCGTTGCCACCTTTCGCGACAACAACGATCGCATCTCCTATGAGCTAACGGGGCAGCTTTCCTCAGGCGGCACGCTCCAGCTTGATGGCGAAACGCGGGTGCCCGATCAGGCAACTAATCTGGTCGTGCAGGGTCAGGAGCTATTAGCCACCGACGTTGGAGCGCTGTTGCCATTGCCCCTGCGGTTTCGAGCAGGACGACTGGGCGGCAACATCGAGGTGCAGTTTCGTGCCGATCAGCCGATTGAGCTATTCGGGGCGGCTCGATTTCGCGATGTGACGATGGAGATTCCTGGCGTTCCGAACCAATTCAGTGAAGCCGATGGGGGACTGCGGTTTGAGGGACAGCGGGTGGCGCTGGAGGAGATTGAAACGCTGTATGGAGAAATTCCGGCGCGGGTCGGCGGCAGTCTGCATACTCAGGATGGCTATGACATTACGGCTCAGGTAGAGTCGGTGAGCGCTGAGGATGTGCTGGAAACCTTTGAGCTAGAGTTTCCGATCGCCACTTCAGGCAATTTCAGAGCCGACCTGAACCTCGTCGGCCCGATTGACCAGCCGCAGCTAAATGGCGTTGCAGTTAACCGCACGGTTGCCAGGGTTGACCGGGTTGACCTGTCGGCAGTCCGCGCCGAATTTAGCGTCACGCCTCAAGCGCTGACGTTTACCCAAATTCAAGCAACGCCTGCGGATGGCGGCTTGGTCAGCGGCAATGGGCGAATTGCCTTTGGCGACGATGGCGGACTGGTGTTTGATTTTGAAGGAAGGGATTTACCGGGGGATGCGATCGCCCGCGCCTATGGGGCGAATTCCCCTAATTTTAGGGTCGGGCCGGTTGGTGCTGATGTGCAGGTGTTTGGCCCACTGGGAGACTTTCAGGCAGTGATTGACTGGCGGGCCCCTGGTGCAACCTACCCCGGTCAGGGCGAAATCCTGTATGCGGGTGGCGACCTCCAGTTTCGCGATACCGTGCTTCAGGTGGCAGGCGGCACGGTGACGGGCACGGGTTCGATTTCCCAGGGGCGCTGGCAGGCGGCGGTGAACGGGGCAGGCATTCGGCTGAACCAGTTCTCTGACCAGTTGCAGGGACTCTTTAGCGGCAGCTTAAATCTGTCGGGCAGCCTGGATGCACTGAACCCGGCGGGTGTTCGCGCAGAAGGTCAGGTGAGATTTTCCGAGGGACTGGGCCCCTTGAATCGTCCTATTACGAGTGCGATCGCCTGGAATGGAGAACGGCTACAGATTCGCCAAGCAAGCGGCCCAGGCTTTAGCGCCAACGGCTTCATTGCCGCTCGGCTTCAGGGGGAAGGCGCACCCGCGGTTTCTAACATTGACCTGAATGTGCAGCTCCAGGACTACAACTTGGCGGCACTGCCCGTCCAAACGCCACAAAATATTCAGGTTGCGGGACTGGCTGACTTTGCCGGACGGATCACGGGCACTCCCGCTGCGCTCAACGTCGTTGGCAGAACCGGGTTAAACAATTTTGTGCTGAATGGCGTTGCCTTCGACCCGGTACTCTCTGGCGATGTTCGCTATGCCGGAGGGCAAGGGCTACGGCTCGACCTGCGAGGCAACCAGGATCGAATTGCGGTGGCGCTGGATGCTAACAATCGTCCACTGTCCTTCTTTGTGCAGCGCGATCAGGCGATCGCTCAGGGCAGACGAGAGGGCGATCGCCTCCTGGCAAATCTGGAAAGATTCCCGCTAGAAATTCTTAACCTCACACCTGCTGCCACCGTTGGGCTGGGAGAAGTCGGGGGAGAGCTGACGGGCAACTTTGATGTCAACCTGAATAACTATGCGACCGTGGGTGAGGTGGCGATCGTCCGTCCATCCCTGGGCTATCTCAATGCCGATTCCTTTGTCGGACGAGTTCGCTATGCCAACGGGGTCGCCAGCTTGACGGGCGGCGAACTGCTGCGCGGCGGCAGTCGCTACCTGATTACAGGCAACGTTGACCAGAATGCAGGCTCCCAGTTTGAAGGACAGATCATTGCCGACCAGGGCACCGTCCAGGACATTCTCGCGACGCTGCAAATCTTTGAACTGGCAGACTTCTCCAGGGGCATTGCCCCTCCCACCTACGACAATGCCGCTGCCGTTGCGCCCGTCCCAATTAGCGTTCCAAACGAACCGCTGATTACCCAACTGCGCCGCTTCTCAGAAATTGTGGCGCTGCGCGATCAGCAAATTGAGCGGCGCGAAGAAGCTTCAATCTTGCCTGACCTGGCAGACTTGGAAGGCACCTTCACCGCTGAGCTAAACCTTTCCGGCTCACCCCAAACTGGCGTAGCCCTGGACTTTAACCTGCTGGGCGAAAGCTGGACGTGGGAAGAGTATGACATCGATCGCGTCATCGTCGATGGCACCTTTGAGGATGGCGTTCTCACCCTGCTGCCCCTGCGGCTAGAATCTGATGAAGCGCTGCTTGCCTTCTCAGGGCAGGTCGGCGGCGAACAGCAGTCCGGTCAGCTCCGGGTTGAGAATATTCCCGTTGCGGCGCTGCGCGATCTGTTTGAAATTCCAGTTGATGTAGAAGGCGGGCTAGATGCAACCGCAACGCTGGCTGGCAGTTTGGGCAATCCTCAAGTGCTGGGTGAGTTTAGCCTGAATGACGGCAGCATCAACAACACCCCCGTGCAAGAAGCCCGAACCGTATTTGGCTTTAACGATGCGCGGCTCAACTTTGATGGTCGCGTGGTGGTCGCAGAACCAGAACCCCTGACGATCGCAGGCAGCATTCCCTACACCTTCGCGTTTATGGAAGTCGAGTCAGACGATAAAAGCATCCGGCTGGATGTCGATGTGCGAGATGAAGGACTGGCGCTGCTGAATCTGTTTACCGATCAGGTTGCCTGGGAAGGGGGCGAAGGCTTCGTCAGCCTGGAAGTAGACGGCACGCTAAAAGAACCGATCGCCACTGGCATTGCCCAGTTTAATGGGGCAACTTTTTCCGCTAGAGCCTTGCCTGACCCGCTGACTGACGTGACGGGCAGAGTCGAGTTTAACGGTAGCCGCATTCGGGTTGCTTCGCTTCAGGGGCAGTTGAGCAACGGGCAGGTGACGGCTCAGGGCATTATCCCGATTTTCAACCCGTTTGATATTCCCGTTGTGCCGGGAACGACGACTCCAGCCGAACCGCTAGTGGTGACGCTTGACCAACTGGCGCTTAACCTGAAGGGGCTTTATAACGGTGGCGTGGATGGTCAGGTGGCGGTGACGGGTTCGGCGATCGCCCCCATCATTGGCGGTGAGATTCGATTGGCGAATGGTCGCGTCTCTCTCGCAGGCAATGGTCAAGCAACGGCTGCAACCCCTGTCGCCACAGAGGAACCCGAAGCAGGGTTTACCTCACCGCCGCGTTTGGATGACCTGCGAATTGTGCTGGGCGATCGCCTGCTCGTCACCCGCGAACCGCTGCTCAACTTTGTCGCCACCGGAGAGCTAAACATCGACGGGACTCTAGATGATCTGCGTCCCGACGGCACGATTAGCCTGCGAAGCGGTCAGGTCAACCTGTTTACCACTCAGTTCAACCTGGCAAGAGGCTACGAGCAGACCGCCACCTTTGAACCCAATCGGGGACTTGATCCGTTCCTAAATGTGCGCCTAGTAGCCTCCGTCCCAGAAGTGACTCGTACCCCGATCACCACTACTTCTCCGTTCGTCAGTTCCGAAATTGCTGACACCAACTCAATTGCTGGCTTCGGTGCAGTGGAAACGGTGCAAATTCAGGCTTCGGTGGAGGGACCTGCCAGCCAACTATTTGACAACCTGGAGCTAACCAGCAGCCCCTCTCGCAGTGAGAATGAGATTGTTGCCCTGATTGGCGGCGGCTTTGTTGATACGCTCGGCAGGGGAGATACGACGCTGGCGATCGCCAACTTAGCGGGTTCAGCCCTACTCACCAACGTGCAAAACCTGGTGAGTGATGCGTTAGGTCTGAGTGACTTCCGCCTCTTCCCCACAACGCTGACCTCGGAAGAAAATCGCTCTACCTTTGGTCTCGCCGCCGAGCTAGGAGTTAACATCACAGGCGACCTCTCCGCCTCGGTACTGCAAATCCTCACCGCTGAAGAGCCCACCCAGTTTGGTCTGCGCTATCGCCTGAACGACGAATTCCTGCTGCGCGGCTCCACGAATCTGGACGATGACAGCCGAGTCATTTTGGAATACGAGACGCGGTTTTGATGAGTTCTGTAGGGTGCGGTTCAAACTGGTTCCTAGCCTCTGGCTGGGAATCCGTTCTGGAGGCTCTGCCTCCATTGGCAGTTAGAGGAGGCAGAGCCTCCATAGCAGCATTTCCAGGCAAAGCCTAGAAACGAGACACTTCATCCCTCATCCCTCATCCCTTATCCCTCATCCTTCCTGCTACTCTCCCTCCAAAGCCGATTTTACCTTGGCATCCCACCCTAACGGCTGCATCCAGCCTGGATAAAGGGGACGAGGAGCCGTCACCTGATCGAGTTGCCCAATCTCTGCGGCAGAGAGGGTAAGCTCTGCGGCTTTCAGGTTGTCCTCAAGCTGGTGCATTTTGTTTGCGCCAATGATGACTGAAGAGATAAAGGGTTTGGTGAGAATCCAGGCGATCGCCACCTGTGCCGAGGAAGCTCCGTGCGCCTGAGCAATTTGGCGCGTCACATCTACTACGTCATAACCCTGCTCCACATCAATTGGCGGGATTTTAAACTCATTTAACCTTGCCCCTTCTGGGTTCGGATTTTCGCGAGTGTATTTGCCGCTTAAGAAGCCTCCTGCCAGAGGACTCCAGACCAACACCCCAATCCCCGCATCTTCCACAAAGGGAACTGCTTCATACTCCAAATCGCGCCCCAAAAGTGAGTAATACATTTGAGCCGCAACGAATTGGCTGTAATTATATTGCTTTTGAATCCCTACCATCTTGGCAGCTTTCCAGGCTGAGAAGTTGGAATAGCCGACATAACGCACTTTACCCTGCCGCACCAAATCCTCCAAAGCACGCAGCGTTTCCTCTAAGGGGGTAATCGGGTCGGGAATGTGAAGCTGGTAGAGGTCAATGTAGTCTGTGTTTAGCCGCTTCAGGCTAGCTTCTGTTGCGGCGATGATGTGACGATAGGATGAGCCTGCATCAGTGATAGCATTGCCTGCTCGAAAACCTGCTTTCGTGGCAATGATCACCTCATCTCGACGATTTGCTAAAGCTTTACCAAGAATGATTTCAGACTGTCCGTTGGTATAAGCGTCTGCCGTATCAAATAGGTTAACTCCGGCATCCAGAACTCGCCCGATCATTTGGTCTGCCGTCATCTGGTCAGTGTCGTTCCTCACTCCAGGAACAAGTTGACCTTCACCAAAAGTCATTGCCCCAAAGGAAAGCCGTGAGACGACTAAACCTGTTTTGCCAAGTGTGGTGTACTGCATAAAAAGATCCTTTACTACATTAATCGGTCTGGGATAGGCTTCAGATCATAGGTCTTCCAGAAAAATGTATCAGCCGCGTGTTGGTTCCCAGGAAAGTTAATGGCTTCTACAATGTAATCATTTTCAATCCGAAATAGCAGCGCCCATAGCTCATCAATATTTTCACCTTGCTCCAGATTACTCCAGCCGCGATGCACATCTACAACATAATTATCGTTGCCACCGAGAAAAAGCACCTCTGCTCTGAATTGTGCTTTGTCAAGCTCTTCAAAGAAAGCAAGTACTTCATCTACTCCACGCTTTGTTCCAGCTAGAGGATGATGACCTGGAATTGTCCATGTAATGTCTGGTGCAAAAATTTCTCGAACGGCCTCCACGTCGCCGCGTCCATAGGCTTGATAATAGCGTTGCACAATCGCCACATTGGGATGGTCAATAGATGAAGTTTGGGCGATCGCCTCTCCAGCAGAATGCTGACTTCCCAGGAATAACGAAACAGCAGAAACAGATCCAATTTTCAGAAAATCTTTCCGAGTGTGTTCATTTATCATCGGTCATGTTCTGTAATGTGTGTAGGTTACTTAGTGAGATAGCCACCCGTTGCATCCAAATCCATCCCTGTGATGCAGCTTGCATCGTCAGAGCTAAGAAACATAACACTCCTGGCAATCTCTTCAGGCATTACAATTCGTTTAATCGGAAAGTCTTGTGAAACAGTCTCAAAGTCGGTATTCCAGGCGGCTAGAGCGCGTCGCAGCATAGGCGTATCGACTGCACCTGGAGCGATCGAATTAACGCGAATATTTCGGTCTGCATATTCCAGCGCTGCTACCTTCGTGAGTGAAAGTACGGCGTGTTTACTGGCACTGTAAGGGGCGATCGTAGCAAACCCCACATGACTAGACACAGATGTATTATTGACAATTACTCCGCCGCCCTGACGCAACATATGAGGGATTTCATACTTCATGGATAGAAAAACCCCCGTGGCGTTAGTCGTTATTACATCCATCCAGTCTTCTAGAGAGCGATCGGCAACTGTGCTAGGAGAGCTTTCAATTCCGGCGTTGTTAAACGCGATATCAATCTTTCCGTATTGCGCGACACAAGTATCAACAAAAGATTTCACATCCTCCTCAACCCGTACATCGGCTCGTTGATAAGTGGCATTGCCGCCACTATCCCGAATACTTTGTGTTACTTGCGCTCCTAAGGTTTCGCGCCGACCACAAAAGTGAACGGTGGCTCCCTCAGCAGCAAAGGCGCGGGCGGTAGCTTCCCCAATTCCAGATGTGGCTCCTGTAATTAGGACGACTTTGCCCGCAAATCGACCATTAGAATTCGCGCTTGCCTGCGGTTCTGGCGGATTTTGGGTATTGGCTTGAGCGGTTTGAGTGGCGATTGCCGCTGCAAATCCAGCTACCCCGATCGCTCCAGTTGTAAGCATTTGGCGACGACTGACATCTGACATCATGTTTCTACCTCACTGTCTCAAAAATCGGTAAACAGATGCAGAATACCGTCATTGCTATCTGCCAATCTAGGAAGATCTTGCTATTTTGCTGATAGCTCACTCGTGTACTTTCCTGGGGTTACACCAACTTGACGCTTAAAGTGCCAGCCAAAGTGACTTTGGTCATAAAAGCCTGTAAGGGCAGCCACTTCTTTGATTGATAGCCCTTGAACTAGGAACCTTTTTGAATGAGAAATTCGCAGTTGCGTTTGGTAGGTAGCCGGAGAAACACCTACTTCTCGATGGAAAATACGACAGAGGTGAAATCGGCTTAATCCCGCGATCGCCGCCAATGCTTCCAAAGAAACATCCTCCGCATAATGAGCTTGAAGATAGTCACGAACAGCAGCGATCGCCTTGTCAGCCTTTAACAGACGGTGAGAAGAACGGTTTACTGCATAGTGAGTAAGCAAATAACAGAGGAATTCCCACCGGGCAGCGTCTTTCTCTAATTTAGAAGTTTGGTGTGCCGATGCTTGCAAAGTGAGAAACAAGCGATTTAATTCTGAGTCGGTGAGAACCGTTGGAAGAAAAGGTTGGTTAACAGGTTTTTCAGCTATTTCATCGGAGACGGACTGTAGCCATTTAGAATGAATGTGCATCATTGCAAAATGGGCAGGTGCAGCAAGTAAGGAGCGATCGCTAGGTGAATGCACCTCACCGGAATGAATTACACTTAAACTTCCAGTGGGGATAGTGTGATACTCATTACGGTAGTAATACTGTCCACAACAGTCAAAGCTCAGTCCAAACTGATACTCCTCATGGGAATGTTTAGGGAGCGGCTCCACACAACCTGCTGTGTAAGAGTATCGCTCTAGTAAAATGCTGTCCGATTCCCATGCTTGAACAGAGACCTCTGCCTTATGTTTCATAAAACTCCCTCTAGAGCCTTTCTTGGGCTTTTCCTGATTGGGGTGGCGATCGCTGTTAAAGGAAAGGTGGACAGTGGAGTAGCCTACCCATGAGTGATCTTTGCCTGTTAGCCGCCAGTCTACTAAATCAGGGACAGTTGCCAGGAAAATCTATCTCGCCAATGCCGCTCAGCTTAGGTGCAGCGGCAATCGCATTCTCGCCCAATTGTCAGCCAACCTTGACCAAAGGCACCCCTCCCAGTGCAGAATCGACTCAGCCCGAATTTAGCCGCTCGTCAGCAGCACAATCTTTGACGCAATCCTATTCTCCGCTGCGACTGCTGCCAGAAATCACCCTGCCTTCACCTTATCCGTACCCGATTCCAATAGCGCCAGAGCGATCGCCACGCCTGCTAGAGCAAACGCCGCAAGTGCCACAAATAGCCCCACAAACTCAGCCCATTCGCCTTCCCCGTCCGTCTTCTGGAAGCCAACTCTATCAGCAGCGGCTAGCTGCCCTCAGCGCAGGCAGAACCTACACCCGATTGCCTGTCGATAGCTTCTACGAAAGTTGGAGCAATGCCACTCAGCAGCCTACCTATGAACAATGGACTGGACTGCTAGGGCAAGAAGCCAGGGCGATCGCCAGCGGTCAGGGCAACAATCGGCTAACGGTATTAGTAGGAGATTCCCTGCTGTTGTGGTATCCACCAGAGCAGCTATCGAGCGATCGCCTCTGGCTCAACCAGGGCATCTCTGGCGACACCACCGCAGGCATTCTCAGGCGGCTGTCGGCATTCTCGCAAACCCGACCCGATACCATTCACATCATGGCGGGCATCAACGACTTGCGACAGGGGGCAACGGATGAAGCTGTGCTAACCAACCTGCGGCAAATTATGCGACAGTTGCGGCAAACTCACCCTCGCGCCCAAGTCATCGTCCATTCCATTTTACCGACTCGCTTGGCCGCACTGCCCACCGAGCGGATTTATCGGTTAAATCAGAACATTGAGGCGATCGCCCACCAGGAAAACGTCAACTATCTAGACTTGCAGCCCAATTTTATTGGAACAGACGGCATCCTGCGGCGCGAACTTACAACAGACGGACTCCACTTAAGCCGGAACGGATATGCAGTATTGCAGGCAGCGTTGCGGTGAAAGATCATTACAGCGATTTGATACTTATTGAGAAACGCTTCCCGATGGGTAATCTAAGGGGGATATCGAACGGGTAAAACTTCAGTGATAAGCGCGATCGCAGGCTCCACCGTCAAAGTCGGAATACTCCATTCTCTTGCTGGTCCCTGGGCAATCGGTGAAATTGCTTTGAAGGATGCAGAAATGATGGCGATCGCCGAAATTAACCAGTCTGGGGGAGTGCTAGGCAGGCAAATCGAGCCAATTGTAGCCGATGGCGCATCTGAACCCGTGATTTTTGAGCAACAAGTCCGTAAGTTAATTGAGCAAGATCAGGTCGCGACTCTCTTTGGCTGCTGGACTTCCACCGTTCGCAAGTTCATTGTGCCAACCCTGGAACGCCTGAACGCTTTGCTCTGGTATCCCGTTCAGTATGAAGGGCTAGAGTGTTCCAAAAGCATTTTCTATACGGCCGTTTGTCCTAACCAGCAGATTGAGCCAGCCGTGCAGTGGCTCTTGCAAAACAAAGGAAAGCGGTTTTACCTGGTAGGGTCTGACATCGTTTTTTCTCGCACCGCCAGCAAAATTATTCGCGCCAGACTCAAGCAACAGGGCGGCACCGTCTTGGGAGAAGATTATGTCCCCGTTGGCGGCAGGGACTTTCAACAAATCATTGCCAACATCAAGCAAGCCAGACCTGATATCGTCTTTAGCACCGTCAACAGCGACAGCAACCTGGGGTTTTATCCGCAGTATCAGGAAGCCGGAATTGCTGCTGCTGACATTCCTATCATGGCGGTGAGTGTCACCGAGGAAGAAATTCAGCAGCTTGGAATCGAGTCAGCAGTCGGGCACTACGCCGCACACAGCTACTTTCAAAGCTTGAAGAATGCCAGAAACCAAACCTTTGTGCAAAATTTTAAGGCAACTTATGGGGCAGATCGTGTCACCTGCGATTCGGTTGAGTCAGCGTATGTGCAGGTTTACCTATGGAAGCAGGCAGTTGAGCAAGCGCAATCGTTTAAGGTTGATCACGTCCGGCTAGCGGCTTATGGACAGGCGATGCAAACTCCTGGCGGCATGGTGCGAGTGGAGCAAAACCATCACCTCTGGAAACCCTGTCGCATTGGTAAGGTGCGCCCCGACGGACAGTTTGACCTGGTGCAGATGAATGACGACCTGATCAAGCCGCAGCCCTGGCTAGGCATGGATGATGTTAAATTTGATGCCTCTACATTAGTGACAGATATGCTGGCAGAGGCGGCTCAGGCTATCCTATATAACTGTCAGCTTGAGCAAAAATCACAGGAACTGATCGAAGCAAACGATCGCCTGCAAAAGCTAACCCAACGGGCAGAATTTTTTAAGCGCAGTTTGTCTAGTCAGACTCGCAATTCTCTAGAGCTAGACACTATTTTGACCACAGCAGTGACCGAGATCCAAAATTTACTGCAAATCGATCGCTGCAAGTTTCTCTGGTACTTACCCCATACCGAGCCTGCTTGCTTTGAGCTAAGCCATGAAGCCTGCAACCAAGAACCGTTGCCCAATCTGGCGCATTATCCAGTACGAGAAATTGAGTCTTTAAGAGAAGTCATCTTGCGCTCTAACATTTTGCAAGTTGATGATGTCTCAACGACGACTCAGCTTGATTCAATTTGCCAGAATCGGCTTGCCAGTCTGGGTTTCAATTCACTGTTAACGGTTGTAGTGCAAACTCGTTCAGGTCGCTTAGGCGTGATTGTGTGTGAGCATATCAGACAGGTACGATCCTGGCGCGATCATGAAGTGGAACTGCTGCGAGATGTGGCTGACCAGTTGGCGATCGCCATTGACCAGGCAGAACTTTACTCTCAAACCCGCGCTGCCGCACGTCAGGCGCAGATTCAGGCGCAGCAGCTTCAGCAGGCGCTGTATGACCTCCAGGCAACTCAGGCGCAGCTTGTGCAAACTGAAAAAATGTCCAGTCTGGGGCAGCTTGTTGCAGGCATTGCTCACGAAATCAACAATCCCGTTAGCTTCATCTACGGCAACATTGACCACGCCAGCAGCTACACGCAAGATTTACTCAACTTGGTGACGCTCTACCGCCAACATTACCCTAATCCTGCTACCGAAATTCAAGCCCAAGCAGAGGCGATCGACTTGGATTTTCTAGTGACGGATCTGCCTAAAATTCTCACTTCCATGCGGGTTGGGTCAGAGCGCATCCGGCAAATCGTGCTATCTCTCCGCAGCTTTTCCCGACTGGACGAAGCCGAAATGAAGCCCGTCGATCTTCACGAGAGCATTGACAACACGCTGCTAATTCTGCAAAACCGCCTGAGAACTGACGCAAAATCGGCAGGCATTCAAATCATCAAACGCTACGGCAACCTGCCGCTGATTGACTGCTACGCCGGACAGATGAACCAGGTGTTTATGAATTTGTTGGTTAATGCGATTGATGCCCTGGAAATGGTCGGATATTCTAAAGCAGATTATCAGCGCTCTACAGCCGAACATTCTTCGCCTGCGATTGAGATTCAAACTCAAATGTGCGATCGAGAGTGGGTCTCTATCCGCATTGCCGACAACGGTCCGGGCATTCCAGAAATATTTCAACAGCGGTTATTTGATCCCTTTTTTACCACCAAACCAATCGGCAAAGGAACAGGACTTGGCTTGGCAATCAGTCACCGGATTGTCATCGAGAAACACCAGGGGCGGCTCTATTACACGTCCAGTCCAGGCAAAGGAACTGAATTCTTTATCGAAATTCCAGTCAGGCAGGCAAAAACTGAGGAAGACGTATCCCTAATTGCTGAGTTTGGCGAGAGAAGATAGCTGGGTTTGAGTGAGACATCCCCGCAGGTGACTGCATCGCTGCGTGATAACATACTGGGTTAGCAGGAGGGATGAGGGATGAGGGATGAGGGATGAGGGATGAGGGATGAGGGATGAGAAGGAGCAACTGGTTAGTGAGCAACGGGGTGAGCAGCGACCTGTTCGGGTTGCTGTAATTGGCTGTGGGGCGATCGCCGAACGAGGCCATTTGCCCGCCTTGAGCAAACTGAGCAACTGTGCGATCGCGCTGCTGGTGGACAAAGACTTAGACCGGGCTTCGCGGTTAGCTGCACAGTATAAGGTGCCAGCATCAGACAACTATCGCGATGCCCTCAAGTATGCGAATGCGGCAATTTTAGCGCTGCCTCACCACCTTCATGCTGAAATTGGCTGTGAGTTACTCCAGGCAGGGCTGCATTTGCTGGTTGAAAAACCAATGGCGATGACAGCCCATGAATGTGATGGAATGCTAGCGGCGGCCGAGGCAGGGCAGGCGGTGCTGGCGGTGGGGTTGATGCGCCGATTCTTACATAGCACTCACGCTGCTCGTTGGGTGCTACAGCAAGGATTGCTGGGATCACTTCAGCGGTTTGACTTTCAGGAAGGGAATGTTTTTAACTGGCCGATGCAATCGGACTTTTTGCTGCGACGTGAGACGGCAGGCGGCGGGGTGCTGTTTGACACGGGTGCCCATACGCTGGACTTGCTGCTGTATTGGCTGGGAGACGTGGCAAGTTTTGAATATTATGACGATAGCTATGGTGGGGTTGAGGCTGACTGTGAGCTTCGGTTAAAGCTGGCATCTGGGGTGCAGGGCACGGTGCAGTTGAGCCGCACCCGTGATTTACGCAACACCGCAATTATTGAGGGCGATCGCGCCATTCTAGAGGTCAACTTGCGGCGAAATTGGTTAAGTGTGCGATCGCCCAATGGTGAGTCCGGACTGGTAGGCTACGGGATTGCTTCAGACTCCTTTGAAATGGTTGAACAGCAGTTTTCAGACTTGTTTAAGCCACAGATTGAAGACTGGTTCGCAGCGATTTGTGGCGAACATCCGCCCGCCGTCCCTGGAACGGAAGCCCGCCGCTCGGTTGCTTTAATTGAAGCCTGCTATGCTCAGCGTCGGCAGCTTGAGTTTCCCTGGAACTTTCAAAGGGTGACAGCATGAAGTTGACGGATAAGCGGATTTTAGTCACAGGCGGTACGGGTTTCATCGGCAGCCGTCTAGTCGAAATCTTGATGCTTGACCACCAGGCAAAAGTGCGCGTCCTGGTTCGCAACTTCAGCCGCGCCTCTCGTATTGCCCGTTTTGCCGAAGTGCAGATGGCGGCAGGCGATATCAGTGACTACGATGCGGTCGATCGGGCAATGGAAAATTGCGACATTGTATTTCACTGTGCCTATGATTTTTCAGGACAGCCGCAGCAGCGCCAACAGGTGAATGCAAACGGCACTGAGAATGTGGCAAAAGCCGCACTCAAACACGGGACGCGGATGATTCACATCAGTACGATCGATGTTTACGGTTGGCCGGCCGAAGGCAAGCTAGATGAGTCTTTTGCACGTCAGCCAGAGGGCAATATCTACGCTGAGACAAAGCTAGAAGGGGAGGCGATCGCCCTCGACTATCACCAAAAACACGGCTTATCTGTCACCGTTCTTCAGCCTACAATTGTCTACGGTCCCTTCTCTCGCCCCTGGACAATCAACCCGGTGAAGCAGCTTTCCACTGGTCAGGTGGTTTTGGTAGATGAAGGGCAGGGCTGTTGCAACACTGTGTATGTAGATGATGTGGTGCAGGCAATGGTGCTGGCGGCCACTAAAGAGGAAGCGATCGGGGAGGTATTTTTGATTTCGGGTGAGCCTGTCACTTGGAGTGCATTTTACGGCACTTACGAAAAAATGCTGGGTTACAAGTCAACAGTTTCTATGCCTGCGGCGAAACTGGAGCAAAGATTGAAGTTAGATAGCACTGCTAAATCTTCTAACGCTGCGGCTTTAAAGCCTGTCGCTACTTTGCCTCAGCCGCGACTGGTGTTTATGTTGCAAAACACGGATGTGGGCGATCGCATCATCTATGTACCGCTAGTTCACAAGTTTTATAACTTCCTTCAGGCTCTACCAAAACCACTCTGGCAGCTACTTAAGTTCAACGTGATTAAACCTACCAGTGAACCCAACAAGCAACCGCCTAAGCCAGCTTCACCTAAAAACAATAAGAAGAAACCCGCTCCAACGTCAGCCACTCTGACAGGAGAGCCAGCTATTTATTTTCCCGATGCCTGGAAACTTAAACTATATCGCTCTAAGGTTGAGGTGCAAACTGACAAAGCCGAGCGGCTACTGGGCTACAAACCTAGAGTTAGCTTTGAGCAAGGCATGAAGATGACTCAAAAGTATCTTGAGTGGGCTGACCTAGTGTGACTCGTGATACGGAATGCCCCTACAGCAACCCTCGATAGCGGGTAAAGACCAGAATGACTGCCCATGAACCTAGTGCCACTTTAATGGCAACCAGGATGTTGAGCAGGGGAACAACTCCGCCACTTACTAACGTGCCTAACTCACCGTGTGGCAGTTCTATACCCACTAGTGTAATGACCGCTAGCACGATGAAAACGAGAACCGAAATCTTTTCCCAGGTTGCAGCGTGCCAGCGCTGGTAGATTGACTCCATCCAGCTTGAGGAGGAGGTAATGGCGACCAGACCGATTGCCGTTCCGCCTGCTACTCCAGCAGCAAACCCACCACCGGGGCTGAGGTGTCCCCGAATTGCTAGCTCAACGCCGACAAGGGCGGCAATCGTCGCTCCCAGTCGTGCTAACACAATCGAAGGGTAATCGGTAAACTGATAAATGGTGCAAAACGGCCGTTCGTTCGCTAGCAAAAAGTGGGCACCCATGATGGCGATCGTAAATACAATCACTTCAAAGATTGTGTCGTATAGCCGATTTCTAAAAATGATGCCTGATACCGCGTTGGGCACTCCGCTCTCTCGTACAACTGTTTCAACGATCGCCAATTCGGAAGCATTTACTGTGGGTGGGAGAATCAGGAATTTGAGATACAGGGCAATGCCTGCTGCGATATAGAGCCACTTCATTTAATGCTTCTCTCCTGATGGTGCAGTCATGTATGTTAAACGGGTTGTGGGTGATGACAGTTCCGTTTGCAAAATTTCGTAGAGGCGGCGAACGCGAGTAGTGGTCTGATAGGGCTGCACATCTTCAGATTCGGACTCCTGGTGGGGCGATCGCTGCACACAAGTTACGTGAACCTCTTTTTCTATCAGTGCCCGCTGCAAAGACTGCGGATCGGCGTAGGGAACTAGTTCAAGCCGCAGATGATGCTTATTTGCTGAAGCGCGTAAGTCAGCAATTAGGTGTGCAAAGGGGCAATCTTGCTCTCGCTCCGTCTTGCTCTCGTCTTCTACATTCGGCAAGCCATCCTCCAGAATGCCCAGCCGCATTACCAGTGAGGAACGCACCGCTACCGCACTCAGCGTAATTGCCAGCATCGTTCCTACCAGTGCCTCAGTGAGTGCCACATCTGCCGCGCCCAGTACGGCATACACCAAGGCCGCTACTGCCCCCAAAATACCGCGAATCACCAGCGCATGATAGGGATTAACCTGAACCATTAACATCAACGCTGACAGCGGCAGCAGGGCAATAATGATGTATACATAGCTATCGTTCATCTTCACCTCCACTGCTACAGTAAGCCAGCACGTAGCCCAGTACCGTATTCCAAATTGCTAGAGAAATTAGAGCTAGAACCAACAGCGACCACTCACTAGGAATCTTCAGGAGCAGTCCAAAAATGATACTCATTGAGCCAAGCGTGTCAGCAACCGAAAGGCTATGTAGCTTAAACAAAACCGACCGTTTGCCAATTAGGGGAAACGTGCCCCAAAACCAGAAAATGATGCCAAGACCGATGCAAGTATAGCTGAGAATGTCTATCATAGTGTGTTCATTCGTTTGATGACGTGAGCTAGCAGCATTAATCCGGCATTTCCCACACTCAGAATGATTACTCCCACGACTCCAATCATCCAGTCATCTCGCAGAACAGAAACAACCAGAATCATGACGGAGGTTTTGCTTGCAATACTGGCAAAAGCCAACATCTTTTGCCAAATATTTTCATCCTTCCAGACCTCATAAATGGGAATGAGTAACGCCAGAACCATCGCAATTAATATCCAGTTCATGCTTTTCTCCTGCCTACCCGATGAACTTCATACCAGCCTTCTTTGTGATACTTCAAAACAATGGTTTTAGGCGTGAAAGTAATCAGAAAGATGTCTAGAAAAATGAGTCCGGGCGATCGCCTCGGCTTAACTCGTTCCATTGTAATGTCTTCCTGTGTATGGGGACGAAGCATCAGTTCAATAGCTTCCCAATAAGCCTGAGGAATTGCTACGATAATCTCCCACAATACCCGGAGCCAATCTCTCAACATTCCTGGTGTGGCATGACTACGCGGCATCAGAAGTGCAACACAAACGCCAATGATGATATTTTCCACACTCAGGTTGGCAGTGAGCAAGAACCAGATAGTCAAACATAGGACAAAATTGAGCGATCCGATCATGTCATCACCATCCAGAAGAGTAAAACCAACATCAAACTCATTACGCCGATTAGATGGTCAAACTGCTCCAACAGACGAGGCAACTTGACAGCGGTTTGTCGAAAAACCAAGAGATAGGCCAGCCAGCCTAAAGCAATGATGACGAGAGGTTTAACGATATTGGCAACCGTGTACGCTTCGTAATACACCACATTTGCCACAGCCAACCCACCGATTAACAGAATCACTGCTGCCCAAAAACCAGGCTCCACATTTGCTTTATCTCTTTGATGCGGCAGAAAGATGAATTTAGCGAAAGAAATTGCGGTTCCTAGTGCCGCAATGTTCATACTAATGGTTTGCCAGGGCAACAAGTTTCTTGTGGTTAACACTTTTGCGCCAAAGCCCGACAGCAGCGGAAAGCCCGAAATTGAGAAGCTAGCCATCACCAAGACAACCCAAATGGCGGTAGGAATCGGCTTTTGGTGCAGTTCTTTAAAGCTGCGGCTGGGTAAAACTCCTGCGATCAGAAACAGTGCTGTCTTGACCAGTCCGTGCGTCAGAGCATAAAATCCGCCCACAACGGGTGCAGCTAAGATAAACCCTAGCTGAGAAATTGTACTAAATGCTAGCAGTCGCTTGGTATCTTTCTCAAAGATGGCGTAACTCATTCCCAATAGAGATGCTCCCACCCCAAAAAGCCGAATTAAGGGGTCAAGTTCCTCGACTAGCAGGGCGCAGCGTATCAGCGGCAAAACACCCGTCTTGACAACTACTCCTGATAACAATGCCGATACGGACGTTTCTGATTCAGAGTGAGTTAGCGGTAGCCACAATCCCGATATAAAAATTCCTCCTTTGACCAACAGCCCCAAAAAGATGAGAGCCAGCGCTTCGGGCGGTGCTTGGCGCAGTCCGGTGAATGCGAAGGAATGACTTGCCTGATAGACCAGCACGGCACCGACGAGGTAAAACAGCATGGCAACGTTGCTGACAAAGAGGTAGCGCAATCCTATCCAGATCGAGCGATCGCTGCGAGGGTAAGCAATTAGCAGAAATGCAGCAATGCTAATCACTTCTAAGGCTACATACAAACTGATAAAATCTACACAGGCAAATGCGGCATTTACGCTGCCATGCAGAATAATGATCTGCATATAAAAGAAAGCGGTTTTGTCACTTTGCCAACCATAAAAAATAACTGCTGCTGTCACCAGAGCGTTTGTCAGAATAAAGAAACCGCTTAAGGGGTCGAGCAGTAGGGCGATACCGAAACTGTCAAGCAGTTGCAGGGTTAGGGGTGGTTCGGCAAAGAGCAACAGCGCATAGCCTGTGGAGGCGATCGCCACCCCCAGCGCCAAGTAGCGACCCAGTGAGAACATATAGCCCACAAATCCCACAAAAAAAGGGAAGGCAATCCAGGCAATCGTTAGGCTATTCATAACATATTACCCCGTTCAAGTTCGTCAGTTTCCAGCGTAGGATTGTCTCGCGCCAGTTTCATTACGCCTACCAACATAAGTGCCTGAATCGAGAAGCCAATCACGATCGCTGTTAAGATAACTGCTTGGGGAACAGGATCAGCATATTCTTTTTGTCCTGAAAGGATGGGCGTGAACAAGCCGCTTCGTGATGCAACCAGAACGTAATAGGCAATTACGCCTGTACTCATCACATCCATTGCGACGATTTTCATTACCAGATTTTTCTTAAAAAGAATGCCAAAAAAAACCACATAGAACAGTCGCAAATATAAAGGCTTCTGACATAACTACTTCTCCTAAAGCGTTAGATAAATACTTAGAAACG
>JAAUTN010000458.1 GCA_012031415.1 Leptolyngbyaceae cyanobacterium SM1_4_3
GCTGCGTAAGGTAGCAATCCAGGACGCTGAAAGAAAATTTTCGGTGGGTTGCTCCCAAACCCGCACTACGTCAAATTCGTGGTGCAAGCGGTTAGCTATGAATGCAGTTTGTTGCACCAAATCAGAGTTGGTAGGACGCAAATAAACTACCACTTGCACCAGCCGTTTTTGCGGAAACCGTCTAAACACTCGCAGGGCGTAATCTGCCATCCGAAAGGGCATAGTTGGGTCGGGGGCAGTTTGAAATTCACAGTGCAGGACTACATCAGTCGATTGCAGCAGAATTAAAGCATCGGCGCGAATCGGTTCAAGGGAAAGTTCTGATGGACTCAATTCAGTTAGGGCAATGGGTTCACCAATGAGCCAACTGGCAAAGTCGGAAGAATATTGCTCAATGAGGAATCTGGAAACATTGTCAAACATTGAGCAATTGTACCAGTTGACCGAAAAGCGAGGTTTGTGTGGGTCACTGTTCAACCTGAGTCAAAGAACGAAAAGCTAAAAGTTGCAACTTTGTCAGAGCCATGCTTCAGTTCGTACTAATATGCTCCAAGTTCCTAAAATTGGCAAACTGAGATCTTGCACCAAGCTGGTCAGTTACCCAATGCCCCGCCCTGGAATCAATTCCGGGCTAATAGCCCAAGTCCGTTGAAACGGACTCAAATGCCTGACAGAAGACCACTCCAACTCGTTTCAACGAGTTTTAGCTTTGAGCCTGAGATTGATCTCAAGGCTCTAGTGCAATACCTCCTGCCGTTGGTACAAGATCTCAACAAAACAACTGTTCGTTAAACACCATTCAAATCGATCGGCTCTTAACCCCTAAGGAGACGCATTGTGATTTATCAGATTTGTGCGATCGCAGTTGGAAACGAGTACTGACTGGTGCTTTGGTGATTGGTGGGGCGATCGCCTCCCCTGATATTGCCCTTGCCCAAATTACGCCTGATGACACTTTGGGTGCAGAAGGCTCTCGCGTTCGCCCCAATGCCACTGTAGATGGCAGACCTGCTGACCTGATCGAAGGGGGAGCCACTCGCGGCATCAACCTGTTCCACAGCTTCGAGGAGTTTAACGTCGAGGAACAACAGCGAGTTTACTTTGACAATCCGGCTGGCATTGACAATATCTTCTCTCGCGTCACGGGGGACAATCCTTCTAATATCTTGGGTAGGTTAGGGGTTTTAGGCGATGCCAATTTGCTTTTGATTAATCCTAACGGCATTGTATTTGGCCCAAATGCTAATTTAGACGTGCAGGGTTCATTTTTGGCAACGACGGCTGATGCGGTAAAGCTGGGCGATGCGGGACTATTCAGCGCTTCCCAACCGACAACGAGTAATCTACTTACCGTTAATCCCTCAGCTTTATGGTTCAATGCCGTTGCCGCTCAACCGATAGTCAATCAATCGCAAGCACCTAGTTCCTTTGGTCAGCCTAATTCAGATGATGGTTCGCCAGGACTACAGGTGCAACCAGGTCGAACCCTAGCGCTGGTGGGTGGGAATGTACTCCTAGAGGGAGGGAACCTGACAGCAGCAGGGGGACGCATTGAACTCGGCAGCGTAACAGGAGTGGGTCAAGTGAGTTTGACTCAAATTGGGAACAGTTTTGTCCTGGGGTATGACGAGATTCATGATTTTGGTAATATCTCGCTATCAAACGGGGCGTTTGTGGATGCCAGTGGAGAAGGGGGCGGCAGCATTCAGATTCGAGGTGGGCGGTTGGAGATGGCACAAAGCTCGAATATTCGGGCTGACACCTTGGGAGCAGAAAATGGTGGGGAGTTATTGGTACGCGCAACAGAGGTTGAGCTGAGTGAGACTTCGTTTCTAGCAGCTGATGTATTTGGCACAGGAACTGGAGGAGACGTAAGAATTGACACGCGGAGGTTGCTAGTGCGCGACGGGACACAGGTAGGAACCGGTACTAGAGGTGAAGGCAACGCCGGTAGCTTGCTGATTACCGCTTCTGAGTCGGTCGAGTTGACTGGTACCGCAGCCGATGGTCGGCTTCCCAGTGGCTTGTTTGCTCCGAGTGCAGGAACTGGGAATGCTGGGGGTTTGAGGATTAACACTCGGCGGTTGCTAGTGCGCGATGGGGCACAGGTACTAGCCGGTACTAGAGGTGAAGGCAACGCCGGTAGCTTGCTGATTACCGCTTCTGAGTCGGTCGAGGTGATTGGTACCTCAGCCGATGGTCAGGTAAGCAGTGCCTTGTCTGCTCAAAGTCAAGGGGGTGGGGATGCAGGAAATTTGAGGATCGATACGGGTCGCTTGCTGGTACAAGATGGGGCACAGATAGCAACCAGTACTGGAGCTGAAGGCAACGGCGGCAGTTTGCTGATTACCGCTTCTGAGTCGGTCGAGTTGACTGGTACCTCAGCCGATGGTCGGATTCCCAGTGGCTTGTTTACTCAGAGTCAAGGGAATGGGGATGCTGGGGATATTTTGAGGATTGATACGGGTCGCTTGCTGGTGCAAGATGGGGCACAGGTAGCAGCCACGACTTTCGGTAAAGGCAAGGGCGGTAGCTTGCTGATTACGGCTTCTGAGTCGGTCGAGTTGACTGGTACCGCAGCCGATGGTCAGTTTAGCAGTGGCTTGTTTACTGCGAGTCAAGGGAATGGGGATGCTGGGGATGTTTTGAGGATTGATACGGGTCGCTTGCTAGTGCAAGATGGGGCAGCCATATCCAGCAACAGCACGGGAACGGGAACAGCAGGCAATATCGACATTACAGCCCGCGATACTCTAGAAGCTGATAATGGCACGATTACAACTTCCTCCGAGCAATCTTCTGGGGGAGGTATCACCATCACAGCTTCTAATATTCGCCTATTTGGCAACAGTGACATCACCACCAGGGTCAACGAAGGTGCAGGAAGAGGCGGCAACATCACCGTCACCGCAGATTCTGTGCTTGCCTTTGATGACAGCGATATTCTCGCCTTTGCTGACGATGGGCGGGGTGGCGATGTCACCCTCGATACGACTGCCTTCTTTGGTGAAAACTATCAGCCTGCGCCTGAGGGTACTGACCCAAATACACTGGATGGCAACGATCGCGTTGATATCAATGCCAGTGGTGCGGTGGCTGGAGTGGTTAGCGTGCCTGACCTCAGCTTCATCCAAAACAGTTTGAGTGAGTTGCCTCAGGTGCCCATTGACCCCGACGAGTTGCTTGCCAATAGCTGCATTGCCCGCAGCGACCAGCGAGGCAGCTTCATTGTCACCGGAGCAGGGGGTTTACCGTCCCGTCCTGGAACTGCGATCGCTTCTCCCTTTCCCACAGGCAGCGTGCAACCAATTCCACAGGAGCGTAGTGTTGACGCTTCCAATGAGTCTGAAGACGAGTATCGCTGGCAGCCAGGAGAGCCGATTGTAGAGCCGCAGGGGGTGTATCAATTGCCCAATGGACGACTGGTGATGAGCCGCGAGTGTTCACAGATGTAGTTTTGTACATTGACAAACTCACTTTTGATCGACCAAATCGGCAGAAAAACGGGATGATTTAGCGCTGGTGTAGTTGTTATTGTTGGGTCAACGAGCTGAAGTTGTTGAGCAGGGAGCCATACTAGCCCAGCGTATCAACAGCTACGCAATTCGGTGGTCTGTCTCCTCGTCAGCTAAAGCCAGTCAACCAAAGAATTAGAAAATAATGAAACCGGTAAATGGTGGAATAATCTATGTTTTCCCCTTCATCACTTATCTCGATGGGCGAAAATCGATTTGCACCATTCCTTCAGGGTATGTTCAGCCAGCTTTGTCTGAGTCTGATTATCAAGATCTGAACGATGAATTTGGATTGGAGACAGCCTTAATCAAAGCAGTTGTGGAAGTTGAGTCTCATGGCTCTGAATTTTTGTTGAGAGAGTTACCTCCAGCACGTCCAAAAATTTTGTTTGAGGGACACTGGTTCTTTAGACTGACTCCTAAACCCGTTTCCAGAAGCCGTCCTGATTTGTCCTACCTCAGGTGGGACAAAAGCAAGTATAAAGGCGGCTCTGCCGAGTGGGAGCGACTGCTTGATGCGATGGAGATTGATGAAATTCAGGCACTAAAAAGCGCATCCTTTGGATTGGGGCAGGTAATGGGGTTTAATTATTCCCTTGCTGGCTGTTCCTCCATTCAACAGTTTGTTCAGGAGAACTTTGCTGGAGCGTACTGGCAAGTTAGACACATGATGAACTTTATTGTGAATCAAGGTCTTTTAGACGAGTTAAGAAGGAAGGACTGGGCTGGTTTTGCAAGAGGGTATAACGGAGCCAGCTACAGAAGAAATGAGTATGATACTAAGCTTGAGAGAGCTTACAACAAGCATTTTGTTTCCACTGTAAGTCGCTGGTCAGGCGAAGCGACAGCGTAATCATAAGCCCAACTCGTTTTACACTCGTTTTGACTCGGCAAGGATAACCTTTCATAGGGGAGACAGAGGATGACTCAGAACTGGCATGACCGGGTTTGGCGTTTGGGACTGACAACGCTCGCTGTGGGTGGAACATGGCTCGACAGCGCTGCCCTTGCCCAAATTACGCCTGATGACACCCTGGGTGCAGAAGGCTCTCGCGTTCGCCCCAATGCCACTGTAGATGGCAGACCTGCTGACCTCATCGAAGGGGGAGCCACTCGCGATATCAACCTGTTCCACAGTTTCCAGGAGTTCAATGTCGAGGAACAACAGCGAGTTTACTTTGACAGTCCCGCTGGCATTGACAATATCTTCTCCCGCGTCACAGGTGACAATCCTTCCAATATTCTCGGCACTTTAGGTGTGAATGGGCTTGCTAATCTGTTCTTGCTCAATCCCAACGGCATCTTGTTTGGCCCAAATGCCAGCTTAGATGTGCAGGGGTCGTTCTTGGCAACTACGGGCAACAGCTTCCTCTTTGAGAATAACGAAGTGTTTAGCGCGACCAATCCAGAGGCACCACCCCTGCTGGCGGTCAGTGTGCCGCTGGGGGTGCAGTATGGGGCGAATGAACCAGGAGCTATCACTGTGCAGGGAAGAAGTACGCTACGGGTGAACGAAGCCCAAAGCCTGATTTGGCAGGTGGAGAAGTTGTGCTAGAGGATGCTTTACTGGCTGTGGCATTGCTTGAAACGGCAAGTTGTAGGAGTGGATGAGGTGGACGCATTGACATCGGTGCTGTCGCTG
>JAAUTN010000459.1 GCA_012031415.1 Leptolyngbyaceae cyanobacterium SM1_4_3
TTGCAGAAACAACGCTGTTAGCTTCCGCTTCGCTGCTGTGATACGTCAAAATGACATCAACTTCTTTCTTGGCAAACGCCAAAGCGGTGTTTTTGCCTAGTCCTCGGCTCGCTCCTGTGACTAATGCAATTTTTGTCTTGTTTGTCATGGTTATTTTCCTTACCAAAGTTGTGGAAGTCACTTTAGCTTAGCGACATGGCGACTAGCACTAGTTCCTCGGTGAAACTCTTGTCCATAAGTCGTTGAACTCTTGCATGTCCAGAAAGGCGATCGCTTCGATTGCTTTGCCGTCCCGCATTCTGAAATACCAGGTGTAGGTGTTCCGATAAGGTCTACCGTCCCCGGCGGTCGCTGCTCCATCCCACAGGGCAATGACCATATCGCCATCTGCCCAGATGCCACGTACTGTTGGCACGATTGGGGTCGATAATCGGGCACTGGTTGGGCTAACGACTCGATCGAGTAATGCTTGCTTGCGATAGGTTCCCGCAGTTGCGCCAGTGCCCGTAATCGTCCAGGTTGCATCTGGAGCAAGTAGGTCGAAGAAGCTGCCACGATTGTTTCGCCAGTTGTCGAAATACTGCCGGACGATGTTCTTGTTGCGCTGTTCGATCACCTGAGTCTCCTGTGCGTCCGCTTGATGGGACTGAGTTGCCTGAGCCAAATCTACGATCGCTGGCAACTGATTGAGGGCAGATTGCTTATTTAATGCGGTCGAGTCATGACTTAGCTCAAACGCAATCACATTCGACTGAAAACCTGCCTCATCCGTGCGAGCTTGCGTCATCGCCGGAATAGCCAGCAAACCGATCAGCCCTGTGCCAATGAAAATTTGACCTAAATAACGCATCATCTCAATCTCCTGAAGTTTCTATAATAAAGTAGCAGTTTCGCTCTCATGTCCATTGAATTGTTCGGTGTCGCTTTGGTAAGACATTTTTCGTTGAGTCTTTGTGCGCGAAATTCTAAATCAGGTTTTGCGCTTTTGCAGTTTTGGCGGCGAAATCTTCAATTGTCGTTTGTCCTTTGCGAGTTTCAGTTCCGTTGTTTTCAAAAACGATATGACCGGAATTAAAGCCGCGCATCATCTCGCTGTAACTATTGGAGAATTTAGGCGAAAACCCGAAACTGGCAATTGTCGCCTGCCACTCACTTTCGGGCAGGGCAACGGCTTGGATATCGCGCTTGAACGCAGCAGCAAAAGCGGCAGCGACATCATTTGGCGAATAATCTGCCGCGCCATACAGTTCGATGATGCGTTTGCCCGTCCAGTCTTCGGTCAACGCTTCGGCGGCAGCGCGTCCGATGTCGGCGGCGGCAACCATTGGGAGTTTACGGTCTAGCGGATTGTAAAAACTCGGCAAAATGCCTTTTTCGGCGGCAATCGCAGCCACGCTGTTCCAGTTTTCCATGAATCCCGCCGCCCGCAGAAACACGGTGGGAATCGTCAAATTGCTGAAGATGTTTTCCAAAAAGTAAGTTGTCATGATGTTGCCTGTGCCAGTAGCGTGTTGCGAGCCGACCGAAGAAAGCAAGACAACTTTTTGCACACTGGATTGCGCGATCGCTTCAACATATGCTGCACCAATGTTTTTGGCTACGGTGAACATCTCGGCAGCCTGATAAGCCGGCGGATTCATCGCATAAACGGCGATCGCGCCATCTAACGCCTTGGTTATCGCATCTGCGTCAATGACATCAGCGAAAGCAACGTCCGCACCTTTCGCTCGCCAAGCCTCAGCGGCTTTATCCGATCGCAACACGACGCGCACTGGCAGTTTCTTTTCAAGCAACGTATCAGCAACCATAGAACCCGTTTGTCCGGTCGCGCCAAACACTACAAACATAATTTTCCTCCTGAAATGTCGAAACCAATTTTGATAACCAAACACACCTAACGACACGTACTACAAGTATCCACTCCAAAAACTTCATCTATAAACTTCTTAGTGCATAGCACCTAGGTAGGCAATACCAGTACTTCGTGGGTCGCTGTTGCTGCACCTCCGCCTGTTTGAGTTCCGCCACCAAACACAAAGATTCGGTTGCCAATTGCCGATGCTCTCAATCCATGTTGTGGCGTTGGCAAGGGCGGCAATGCTTCCCAAACGTCGGTTTGCGGGTTGTATACCCAACTTTCGGCAAAAACCTTCCGCTCTGGAACCTACTGTTCGCCGCCAAACACGTAAAGTTTGCCGTTGAGTGCGGTTGCAGCCAGACCTCCCTGGGCTTGAGGCATCGGCGCTCGCTGCGCCTAGTAAGCTGAACAGCAGAATGGGTAGTCGCCCATAGCGATCGCTCACTAGCCCAATGACAGGGCTGCTAATAAATTGCGCGGCTGCCAATGTGGTATACATTAACCCGACGTAAAACGCGGTGCCACCATATCGTCCCTCGATTAAGGCAGGCATAATCGGGTTAAGGACACCAATTCCCAGATAGGCGATCAAGCCGACGAAGAGGGTAAAAGGAGGTAGAAGGCGAGGGGTGCGCTTTGGTGTTTCTTCGTTTATCGGTGTGTTCAGCATAGGAATCAACAAATAAGGTTTGTGGTTTACAGGACATAACGAACACCATGCTTACATCACATCGTTAACCTCCGGGGGAAACCCCTTTCAAGGGGTAGGTATTTAACAAAGGTGTATTTTTGCAGGTAAAATACTTATCTAGGTTTTATCAGCAGAATTACTACGGGTGTAGGAGGGGAGGGCGAATGCAAGTACGAAAAAGCGAGGAATTAAGAGAATCAACCAAGGTTAATACCACAACTTCATGTCTCTCAAATCAGAGGCGGCAAAGAAACTCGAACGCAGCACTAGAGGCTTTAGACCGCTCGAATAGTTTCATCTTATAAGCAAGAATCAGGAGGGTAAATGCACAAACTTCGCAGATGATTGCCTAATCCTCTCAAAAGATGCAGGCAAAGAAGAAAGATTTCCTATAATAATTGCATGAGCAAGGCTACATCAATCAGGAGTTCAGCATGACGATCGAGGTACTAAGTCATAATCTCGCGACCGACGCTTCTCCTAATGGTGAGATGCCAACACAGCAGCGCCCTGCGATCGCCAAATGTGCAGAATTGGCGGCACTCATCGATCGACACACAGACAGCAAGGGAGGCATTTATTATCCAACTGCGATTGATTCCTTAGTCTTTTTGCGATGCGATACTTGTAAAACCATCCAAACGGTCAGCGAACCGTTGTTCGCTATGGTGGTGCAGGGCGAAAAGAAATTATCGCTGAATGAGGAATTATTTCAATATGGTGTTGCTCAATATTTGGTAATGCCAGTGGATTTGCCGTTGAGCGTCTGCATGATCGAGGCGACACCTGATCGCCCCTATCTCGGCTTGAAGCTGAAGCTAGACCCAGTTCAACTCTGTGAGATTATTGCTCAAACAAACCCAGACAGCGATCGCAAAGAAAACTCGGTCAGAGGCTGGTGCGTTAGCGATGCCAATCCGTCTTTGCTTGATTGCGTCATCCGGTTAATAAACCTGTTAGAGACACCACAGGATATCCTGTTTCTCGCCCCGATGATGATCCGCGAAATTTATTACCGTCTACTCACTGATCGCCGAGGTGAAGCTGTTCGTCAGGTTGCCACCGCTGGCAGTAACATGCAGCGAATTGCAGAAGTAATTAGACAAATTAAGGCAGAGTTTACCCAGCCTCTGCGGGTTGAGTATCTCGCTGAGCAAGCGAATATGTCTACGGCATCGTTCTATCGCCATTTCAAAGCAGTCACCTCAATGAGTCCGCTGCAATACCAAAAACAATTGAGATTGTTAACCGCGCGTCAGATAATGCTGGCGAAGGTGATCGATGCAACTCAAGCTGCTTATCAAGTTGGGTATGAGAGTCCTTCACAGTTTAGCCGAGAATACTCCCGCATGTTTGGAACATCACCAATCAAGGATATTGAGCGTTTACGGATGGCTTGAATATTCTCTGTCCAGTTCATGTTTAGGTGGCTTGAATTTCTGGTGTTGGCAGTTTTCAATACTACTTGTCAGTATTCAAGGTTAAGTTGCTGGAGGGTCAATACTGCTCGAGTAAACCTATTTTTCCGACTATCGATCCAAACAAATTAATACCAATTCAAAAAATGTTTGCGACAGATAGAGCATTCAAAATGAAATCATAGCCAGTTACAGAAGCAGCTACTTCAGAGGTAAGTTGAGCAAGAAGTTCAGCAACTTTAGCTCGTAAATGTTCCAGATTATCGAACAATTCCCACTTCAAATTATTTCACAAAATAATTTTTCCAATTCCATAATCCTCTCCTTTTTATCTGTAATATTTAAAATTTCTTAAGTAGCATAATTTTTAACAGTTAATGTCGATAAAGTCGTGAGACAAGCTTTCATATATCCTGTATGATTTCGTTCTCCATCACAGGGCAATTCGATTCCAGGATGGATAACTGGTATCCAAGTCAAACACTATTCCTGCGGGGTCATAGGTTCGAGGAGTGCAAAAAGTATCTGTTTGTTATTGGGGTTGTGTTGCGTTTGCAATGAGATGAATCTCGCTAACCAACGAGGGATTTTCTTTGTGTTTATTTGTTTTTCAAGACAAAATTGCATTTAATTACCAGGAATAAAGTAAGCAGTTAATAATTTGGACACACAGTTGTTCTCGCTTACTGAAATTTAGCCGCGTCAAATCGAGTGCCACTATTACAGCTTGGCGCAAGCCTAATTTGATGTAAATCTAAAAAGCGATTTCTTGCTGTTGGTAAGTGGGATGAGAGGCTTTCAAATGTTTTTAAATAGTCGAAAATCATGGATTCTGCCTTTACCATGACCTAAGCAGATGATTTGACTCGTTTTTTGGTGGATGATAACCTGCGTTTTTAACGTATGTTCTCCTTGTTTTCCGCTAAAAAATCTTTTTTGCCCTTTCTGTGGTTTTTCAATTGGGCTTTCCATCACATCCATTACTACCAAATCTTCTTGAGATGACATTTTCCATAATTCTTTTTTCCCCGGTAGGCTAAACTTCCTTGACTTTAAGTAGCTGGACAGAATTAATTACAAAAATGAATACAAAGTATGTCAGGCTAAAAGAGGTGCATTTTTCATAACTAATTATGATACTCATTCGGGAAATAAATTCACTTTCGGCTAAATTACTAGA
>JAAUTN010000460.1 GCA_012031415.1 Leptolyngbyaceae cyanobacterium SM1_4_3
TATCAAACTGGTCGGAAAGTTGCCCAAGACTTCAAAGCCAACATGACGATTGTCTTCGATGAACTTCTACCACAATGGAATTACACAGCTAAACCAGAATTACAGGTTATTTGATTTTCATTCCTAACTGAATTGCTGCCAGCCATGACTCAGGAGATGCTGTGCGAGTCCTGATTGCTATAGTGGGTGTCCTCAGTACTACTATAGGACAGAGCCTCTTAGTTTACATTCTTTTCCCCAGCTTTGTAGCTGCTCACGGACTGTGGATATTAGCGAGCTTACTGCTAGATAGTGGTTTAGCAGGAATGTTTTTGCTGTTCTATAGATAGCTGAGTGGAATATCTGTTTGACTTAAGTAGATAAACACAACTAGATCTGAGATGAGTAGGTTAGGTTAAAGTATGAAACCAACGCCTGCATGGGTTACGCTGTGCTAACCCATCCTACAAATATATTAAGGCTACCTATTGATAGGGATGAAATCCGGCTTCGTCTATTAATATAAGTTTGCGCGAACGTAGTCACCGATCGCACAATAAGCAGTTTTCAGGGTAGCGATCGCCTGTTTCTCCAACTTTTGGTCGCAAGTCGTCTTGGCCAGCATGAGCCGCTGCTCGTAGTACTCGATCGCCCGCCCAGGATCACCAATCGTTTCGTGAATAATCCCCAGGCTTTCTAGTGCCTGTTCTTCATTTGGGTGATCTTGCAGGGCACGGGCGATCGCCAGTCGCTGTTGGTGGTAGGTAATTGCCTTGCGGTGATCGCCCAGGGTAAAGCAAACACTGGCTAGATTTTTAAGAATTTGCGACTCGACCTGCAAATCTCCAGAACGGCGAATGATGGTTAGCAAGCGCTCATAATATTCGACAGTCTTGGCGTAGTCTGCCAGGGAGTGGTAGGCATTTCCCAGATTCCGCAATACCTGCGCCTCGACCTGACGATCCTGCAAGGTTTGCGCTAGAGTCAGGCTTTGCTCGTAGTAGGCGATCGCCGTTTTGCAGTCACCAAGCACTTTGTAAGCCATTCCTAAATTGTTTAGCGCGGCCATTTCGCCCCGCTGATCTCGAATTTCTCGCGCAATGTTGAGGCTTTGCTGTTTGCAGTCAATTGCTCTAACGGGGTCGTTGAGGTGTCGGTAGGCGTTACCCAGGTTGCCTAGTGCCTGACGTTCTGTGCGGCGGTCTGCGATTTGGCGGGCGATCGCCAGACTAAGCTGTGAATGGGCGATCGCCTCGTCATATTTGCCCAATGCATAATAAACCAACCCCAGGCTATTCAGCGACTTTCCTTCCCCTTGAAGGTCTTGCACCTGTCGGTAGCCCGCCAGGGCTTGCTGGAACGTTTGCAGCGCCACCTTAAACTCGCGGGACTGATGCTGCTCAACGCCCTTCTCAAATAGCGAGTCTGCCCTCGCTCTGGCTTGATTTGCCACAGCTTCAGCGTTTTCCTCAGGCTGCAAAGCAGTCTCCTGAGCAGGCACAAAGGTTTCTTGCTGATAGCCAGACGGTTTAGGCATAAAGTTGAACACTTGCCCTCTAAACTCAGTGACTCAGTTCATCCGCACATCAACGGTGAGAGCGATTTTGCCCCTGCTTCCAAAACTCAATTTTTTCAAAAATAGGGAATTGAGAGAAATCTACCACGTACAGACTTTGATCGACTAGACCTTGATCGACCAGACTGGTAGCAGTAGGCAGAGGTCAGACACGAGACGCTTGTTTAGACGTTTATCTTCCAGACTGTATCAAAAAGACTGTAAATTCACTCAAATCGCGAGGATGAACCTGAAGCGATGTCAACCCTGAAACTCCGAATCTTCACTCAAGCCATCCCATTTTCTTGTAAAACCTTTCTATTAGTACACAGTGTATGTCCGGAATTGCAGGGGTATTGTTCCCCATTGTGCCAGGTAAAATTACCTGTTACCTATTGCCAAAAGCACTCACAGAAAAGTCGCCGAGGAGGTTTATTGTTTAGAGTGAAGAGGCACCTCAAACTGCCTTTGAACTCTTCCCCATAAACGATCTGTGAATTCCAGCTTTGCCGCCGAACGACTCCTATTTACGCCTGCAACTCCAATCGCAGACGCAGTACCCACCATTTTTGCTTTTCCTAATGAATACAGCGTTGGAATTACCAGCCTGGGCTACCAGGTTGTTTGGGCAACACTTGCGTCTCGCAATGACTTGCAGGTTAGCAGGCTGTTTACCGACCTGCATGAACCACTACCCGCCCAGCCAGAGCTATTGGGATTTTCGCTCTCATGGGAACTGGACTACAGCAACATCCTCAGTCTGCTGGAATCTTTGAACATTCCAATTCGGGCGGCAGATCGTTCAGCCCGGCATCCGCTCGTGTTTGGTGGCGGGCCAGTTTTGACAGCGAATCCAGAGCCGTTTGCCGACTTTTTTGATCTGATTTTGTTGGGCGATGGTGAAAATTTACTGGATGACTTTATTGCAGCTTATCAGGAAGTGAGAGGAAGCGATCGCCCCTCTCAACGGCGACAGTTGGCAAGGATTCCAGGAATTTATGTGCCCAGTTTGTATGAGGTGCGCTATGTCAGTGCGGAGGGGGCGATCGCCTCGATTCAGCCCATTGAAGTAGGCGTTCCAGCCCAGATCGAAAAGCAAACCTATCGTGGGAACACCCTTTCTGCTTCAACGGTCGTCACCGAAAAAGCCGCCTGGGAAAATATCTACATGGTGGAAGTGGTGCGTAGCTGCCCGGAAATGTGCCGCTTTTGTCTGGCAAGCTACCTGACATTGCCCTTTCGCACTGCCAGTTTAGAAGGCTCTCTGATTCCAGCAATCGAGCGAGGCCTGAAAGTCACCCGTCGCTTGGGCTTATTGGGTGCCTCTGTGACACAGCATCCCGAGTTTGAGGCCCTGTTAGACCATCTCAATCAGTCCCAGTATGACTCAGTGCGGCTCAGCCTGGCCTCGGTTCGCACGAATACTGTAACGAGCAAACTGGCTGAAACGCTGGTCAAGCATGATACCCGTTCAATTACCATTGCGGTTGAAAGTGGCTCTGATCGGTTGCGCCAGGTGATTAACAAGAAGTTGACTAATGACGAGATTATTCAGGCAGCAACGAGTGCCAGATCGGGTGGCTTGAGTGCGCTCAAGCTCTATGGAATGGTCGGCATTCCCAGTGAGGAACCGGACGACCTTGAGCAGACGGTAGAAATGCTGCGGGCGGTTAAACGGGCGGCTCCAGGACTGCGGTTGACCTTTGGATGCAGTACATTTGTGCCCAAGTCTCACACGCCATTTCAGTGGTTTGGTGTGAATTTGCACGCCGAAAAGCAGCTGAAACTGCTGCAAAAACAGTTGCGCCCGCAGGGTATTGACTTTCGCCCCGAAAGCTATAGCTGGTCGGTGATTCAAGCACTTATTTCTAGGGGCGATCGCCGTCTTTCTACCCTTTTAGAATTAGCCCGACACTATGGCGACTCCCTGGGTAGCTACCGCCGCGCTTTCAAACAGCTAAAAGGGCAACTCCCCGATTTAGACTTCTACGTTCACGAAACCTGGTCAGCGGATCAAGTTTTGCCCTGGAGCCACATTCAAAGCGCACTGCCCCAAGCCACTCTGCTAAAGCATCTGGACTCTGCGAAGGATTACTTTTTGCCTGTTTCGGACACAAATCCTCAGACGGCAGATGCTAAATTAACGACAGCGCGGCCTTAGAATAACTTCTACTTCCATAGCCCAGACAAAAGGGATCATGACAGCACAGCCACCTAACTCACTCGATCAGCGTCTGGAGCAGTTGGTCATTGCGACGGGCGATCTAAGAGTGGCAGTCGCTCAAAGTTCCGAGGAGCTAAAAGCCGCCCTTGCCCAAAGTTCCGAGGAGCTAAAAGCCGCCCTTGCCCAAAGCTCTGAGGAGCTAAAAGCTGCCCTTGCTCAAAGCTCTGAGGAGCTAAAAGCTGCCCTTGCTCAAAACGCGGAGGACATGAGGGCAGAAACTAGAGAACTTAAAGAAGCGATCGCCCAAAACGGACGAGAGTTAAAAGAAGCGATCGCCCAAAACGGACGAGAGTTAAAAGAAGCGATCGCCCAAAATTCTGCCGACATGAAAGCTGGGTTTGCTCACTTGTCCCAGGAGATTAGAGCAACCTCTGCTCAGATTGCTACGATTGGCGAAGTTCTACAGGCAGGAATTGCTCAGATCGCCGAAGATAGCAGAATTCATAGATTAGACCTATCAAAGCTTGAAGCCGTCACGCAACGACAGGCAGAAACCGCCGAGCGACAAGAGCAAAACATTTCGCGTCTAGTAGGAATCGTAGAAGAATTGCTGCATCGAGATCGGGCGTGACTGGGTTTGCTGCCCCCTGGCTGGCCCTGGCAATTGGAAATTCGCGGCTACATTGGGCCTGGTTTGAGTCAAACACGCTAAAGCAATTTTGGGAAACTCCTCATTTTTCGGCTGAGGCGATCGCCCCCTTCATCGCCTCTCCCTCCCATCTTTCCCTCTCCGCTCAATCGTTCGACCTGCAAGACGTTGTTCCGCCGTCGCTTGCTTCGCTGCTACATCAACAGCCGCTTTTGCTCATTGCCTCCGTCGTTCCCAGTCAAACCACTCTCTGGCAGACTTACCCCAGAGCTTGGATCATTTGCCTTGAACACATTCCACTGCGGGGAGCCTATCCCACCTTAGGAATCGATCGCGCCCTGGCCGTGTGGGCAGCCCTAAAAACGTGGAATTCCCCTGCTCTAGTCGTTGATGCTGGAACCGCCTTGACGTTTACGGGCGCAGACGCTCAAGCCTCTCTCGTTGGCGGGGCAATTTTGCCCGGACTGCAACTGCAACTGCGATCGCTCACCCAAACGGCAGCCCTGCCATTCCTGAGTAGTCAGGCGCTTGCTACCCCCACCCGTTGGGCAACCAGTACAGCAGACGCGATTTACAGTGGAATCCTATATACTGTCCTAGCGGGGATACGGGATTTTGCCGAAGATTGGCTGAAGAAATTTCCTGAAAGTGCGATCGCCCTCACAGGTGGCGACAGCACTCTATTTTTTCTCACCTTCAACTGCAATTCCCAGATCTGGCTACCCGTATCAAAGTTTCTCCAAACCTGATCTTTCTGGGAATTCAAGCCGTCAAACAGCAGCATTTTAAGGTT
>JAAUTN010000083.1 GCA_012031415.1 Leptolyngbyaceae cyanobacterium SM1_4_3
AGCCCCTAGCCCCTGATTCACCCCAGATCCTAGCCCCTGATCTGATCGTTCTAACTGGCCCCAACGCCAGCGGCAAAAGCTGTTACCTGCGGCAAGTGGGACTCATTCAACTGATGGCGCAGGTAGGAAGTTTTGTGCCTGCTGAGGCGGCGACTTTGGCGGTGTGCGATCGCATCTTTACCCGCGTTGGCGCAGTAGACGACCTGGCAACTGGACAGTCTACTTTCATGGTTGAGATGAATGAAACCGCCAATATTCTCAATCACGCCACACCAAAATCTTTGGTACTGCTGGATGAAATTGGTCGGGGAACGGCTACTTTTGATGGGCTTTCAATTGCCTGGGCAGTCGCAGAACACCTGGCAACCGAAATTCGCGCCCGCACGATTTTTGCGACTCATTACCACGAGTTGAATGAGCTAGCGTCGATCTTGTCTAACGTCGCTAACTACCAGGTGACGGTAAAAGAAATGCCCGACCAGATTATCTTTTTGCATCAGGTGCGCCCCGGTGGAGCCGATCGCTCCTATGGCATTGAGGCGGGGCGTTTGGCTGGACTGCCTGCCACTGTCATTCAGCGGGCGCGGCAGGTGATGGGTCAAATTGAAAAGCATTCTCACATTGCAGTCGGGCTACGCAAAGGGAATGCTTCCAGCAATTCTGTTCAAGAAAGGAACGGTAAAAGTAGAAGGGTTTCTGAAAAGACGGCGGACTTAGATCAGTTAGACATTTTCAATCCACAACTTTAAGCCGCCCAGTCCGCAACCCATCAAAAACGCGATTTACCTGGTTTTGCTCGGCAGGAGTCAAAGCCCGCTTGGAGAGCAGCACTGACATAAATTTTTCTTGATCAGCACGGCTAATCCGACGAGCGGCTAACAGTTGCTCTACGATTTGTTCTACTGACGCTTCTAACAAACTCGCTTCAACTCGCATCGCAACCTCAGTCTTTGTGATTCAATCTGCTTTACGAAAGGTTCGCAGAATCTTTAAATCCGTTTGAATTGATCTTGCCACAGCGAATGGGCATTGAAATCCGAAGATCCACGAGGGGGAGCCAGATTTGCTTATATCCCCGCAAAACGGGCTGCAAGGAGGGACTTAGGAAGCCTTCGGGATGGAATTTAGCTGAGTTGGCGATCGCTCGATTCCAGTTGCTTCAACCGATTCTGCAAATCAATTTCACCTTTGCCAGCAATGACCTCTAAGTTTGCGACTCGTTCTTCTAAAGATCGGGTGATAGTGGAACTGCTAGCAGAAGCTCGATTTCCGTTTCGCCAAATTGCGACGGTTCCAACACTTGCCCCTGTAATTACCCCTAACGGCAAAATCAGGCTGCCTCGCGTCAGGGAAACCAGGGGAATGCAAAGCGCCAGCATTCCTGTTGCAAAACCCCAAATTAGCCCGGTTGCCACAACCTGCTGTGTTTTTCCGTCTCGCGGTGTCATTATTTCTCCCCTTGTTGATTAGTGTCAATTGGGCCATCCTACCGCTTCACAAGTCCCGTAGGACTGGCACTGACTAAGGAGACAAGATCTGCGACTTCTCGAAGAAGTCGCAGATCTGAGCACTGCATTTTTACTTATTTCAGCGCCATTTCCCCTCAAAGCGGCGTTCCGTCGAGCTGCTAAACCGGAGTTACTAAAACCGTAACCTCTGCTAATTCTTTTGCTGCTGCTGCCATTGTGGATCTGTAAACCAATTAGTATGTGTGAGGAGTACAACATGAGTCAGCAGTGGTTTAGCCGTCCTCTGATTGCGTTGATTGGTGGACTGGTTCTTGTAGGGTTAACCCTGGGAATAGCAGTTAAGTTTGGTAGACAGGCGATCGCCCAATCTCCTTCCCCCGCTTCCCCCCCTACGATGAATCAAACCGAAGGAGCAGACGTAGATACAAGATTAATTGCAGCGAATACTCGCTTTGGCTTCAAGCTGTTCTCTCAAATTTTGGAGCAAGGTGAGCCGACGAATCTCATGGTTTCGCCAACCAGCGTCGCGATCGCCCTGGCAATGACCTACAACGGAACCAGCGGCACTACCCAGCAAGCGATGGCAGATGCACTAGAGCTAGAGGGAATGAGCCTGGAAGAAATCAATCAAGCGAATGCGGCTTTGGAGTTAGCGCTGGAGAATGCTGACCCTGATGTGCAGTTAGCGATCGCCAACTCACTTTGGGGTAGAGAAGATATCTCATTTAACTCAGACTTCTTGCAGCGCAATCGTGACTTTTACAGCGCTGAAATTACCACCCTGGATTTCAGTGATCCTGGTGCGATCGCCACCATTAACGATTGGGTGAGTCGTAGCACCCAAGAGAAGATTCCTGAAATTATTCAAGAAATTAACCCAGATGTTGTCCTATTTCTAATCAACGCAACTTACTTTAAAGGCAACTGGACAGCGCCCTTCAACCCCGAACAAACGAGAGATTTGCCCTTCAACCTGCTGGACGGCACTGCAAAACAGCACCCTTTAATGTATCGGCGCGGTACCTATGCCTACCTCGAAACCGACCAGTTTCAAGCCGTGAGTCTGCCCTATGGTGAGTCCGAACGGCTCAGTATGTATGTTTTTCTACCGAGTGAAAATTCCAGCCTGGATGCCTTTCAGCAAAGCCTTACGCCTGAAAACTGGGCAGCCTGGATGAGTCAGTTTGGTAGACGAGAAGGAGGAATCAGCCTTCCTCGATTCAAGTTAGAGTATGAAACTCAACTCAACGATGCCTTAGAAGCGCTGGGTATGGCTGTCGCCTTTGATGCTGGTCAAGCCGACTTTTCAGACATGAGTGACGAGCCACTAGCAATCAGCCAGGTGCGGCATAAAACATTCATTGAGGTGAATGAGGAAGGAACCGAAGCCGCCGCAGTCACTTCGGTAGAGATCCAGAGAACCTCCGTTGCGATAACGCCTTTGTTCCAGATGACAGTCGATCGCCCCTTCTTCTACGCCATTCGCGATAACCAGACGGGGACAGTGTTGTTTATGGGAACGGTGGTGGAGCCAGAGTAGAAAGGGCTAGAGTTAGAATAAAGCTAGAAATACTGCTGTAATTGTGGTGTGGGCATCTTGCCCGCACATTTCTGGTTGAATTAGCGAGAGCATAACAGCAGTTTTCTAACTTTCCGTAATTCCGTCCTCTGCCAGGGTAGTTATCTTCCATGAAACGTGCTAACCCGTTTGTCAATCAGGATCTCAGACGCATTCAGACATTCATTTACCTGATTCCGGTGGTTGGCTTTTTCCCGGCACTGTGGATGCTCTATCAACGACAAGGCAGCCGTGAGCAGCGGGCCGTGAGTCGGCTAGCTGTAACCCTGGCGACGGGCTGGTTATTTGGCTATCTGCTGCTAGGAGCGGGTGCATCTGCCGCTCAAGCAGGGGCGTTGCCGCTGTTGATTACTAGCAGTTTGCTAACCTCTGGCTATTTTTTGGTCAATCTCTGGCTGATGGTGCGCCTGTGGCAGCGTAAAGCAATATGGCTGCCAGGAGTGAGTCAGGTCAGCGATCGCCTACCGTAAGCTAGCTTCTCTACCGCTTTTGGCAAAAACGCTGCTACCATGCTGCTGATAGATACAAGAATCTCTCAAATCAGTCCTTTATTGCTGATAAAGTGGTAGATTTTCTTGCAAAAGCCTGATTTGCAGCCCGTTTCCTGGCTAACCTATTTCAGAACTGTACCTGTGAAAACTAGGTTGAGCCTGTATATCTAGTACGTGTTGAGGAAGTTTGTGTCAACTCCAAAAGCCCATCACTCCCGGTCGCCGCAACCCAGAATTCCTAAACAGAAATCTGCCAGACGTTGGCTATGGCTGACGATGGGTTTGGGTGGAGTGGCGATCGCCTCAGCAACGGCGGGGGCAATGTTAGCGGTATCTCTCGCCAGTACTCCTTTGCTGCAAAGTGAGCTTACCGCCGAAGAAGCGGACGTGTTTGACCAGGGCGATCGCATCTCCACTGGCATGAATTTTCGCCTGCCCCAACTCACCCGCCCCGTCAACATTCTCGTGCTGGGGGTAAAAGTCTTAAGCTCTGACATTGAGAATCCTCCTGAAGAATCCTTAGACCTGGGCTATCATTCGCTGGTCAATTCCTTTGAGGGACTGTCAGACACCATGCTGTTGCTGCGGTTTAACCCTGAAACTGAGCAGCTAGTGATGCTTTCTCTGCCGCGTGATACCCGCACCTATGTAGATGGGTTAGGTGAAACCAAGCTCAACGCAGCCAATGCATACGGCGGTCCGGCTCTAGCGGCCGAATCAGTCAGCGACCTCCTGGGTGGGGTCAGCGTTGATCGCTACGTTCGCATTAATGTTCAAGGTGTAGAAAAATTAATTGATGCTCTGGGCGGGGTCACGGTGTATGTCCCTCAAGACATGAAGTACACCGATGAAAGCCAGCACCTTTACATTGACCTGAAACAAGGTGAGCAGCATCTTGATGGTGAGCAAGCATTGCAGTTTCTGCGCTTTCGCTATGACGAAAAGGGGGACATTGGGCGGGTACAGCGGCAGCAGTCTCTCATCCGAGCGATGCAAGAGCAAGCACTGAGTCCAGCTACACTGACTCGGCTACCGCAAATTCTCTCGGTAATCCAATCTCATGTGGACACTAATCTATCCGTCGAGGAACTGGTGGCGCTGATGGGGTTTGCGGCTCAGAGCGATCGCTCAAATGTGCAAATGCTCATGCTGCCTGGAGACTTCAGTAACTTTGAAGATTACTACGACGCTAGCTACTGGCTACCCAACTTTGACCAAATTGACGAAGTGGTGAGCCAATATTTTGGCAACGGGACAACCTATAGCCGTGACGATGAGTTTGATCCGGGTTACTTAAGAATTGCGATTCAAGACAGCACTGAAGACTCAGAGGCAGTGGATAACCTGGTTAATGCTCTGTATGATGCAGGCTACAGCAACGTCTACATTGACACTGACTGGAGCGAACCGCTCAGCGAAACTCGGATCATTGCCCAGCAGGGAGAGGTGGAAGGCGCTGAAGCGATTCAGCAAGTGCTGGGTTTGGGTGAAGTGAGAATTGAGAGTACGGGCAGCTTGCAGTCTGATGTAACGATTCAGCTAGGCAGTGATTGGCAGCAATGGCAGTAGATCAGCCATGAAATAGTAGATCAGCCATAAAGCAGCTACAAAACAATGTTGATGAAGTTGCTATGCCCTTCTGATTCGACTCTCACCGTCCAGCGTCCCCGTCTGGAGAGATCTGGGGTGAAGGTATAGCGCCCTTGGCGATCGCACCTTCCAGTTCTCCAGGGTTCTGAGTCCCCCGGCGCATAAACTCTAACCTGCCCATCTGCCATCGGCTCACCCGTACTGTAGTAAGCGACAATTTCAATCGCGGTGACTTGAGCATTGCGGGGCAGATTATTTTCGCTGTAAGTGGCGACTCCGTTTGCCGTTCGGGTTTGAATGTTTGCTCTCACTGCCACCTCATGAGCCAGGGTCGTCTTTGTGAAACCAAAGACCAGGGCTAGCACCAGTGCCAAAGAGAAGATAATGCGCTGGATGTATGTCATATTCATACATTTTTAATTACGTCGGTACACCGCCAAAGGTTCAGCCACTGCCGCTACGGTCTTAATCGCAGGCTGTCACGCCCTCGGCACAATAGCTGCTCCACCAGGGGTTAAGCTCCGCAGAATCAGGTTCTACGGTACTCATGTTTAACAGGGTTTCAAAGCTAGATTCTTCTCCGCCATAGCGGAAGTGCATATGGGCTGGCTCTCCATGCGGCGATCGCAAAGCAACATAGGTAAAAGCCGAACAGTTCTCACTTTCGGGTGCTAGCTCAAACAAATCCCAAATAGAGGTTTGAAATTCAGGATAGTAATGGGGGTCGGGCGCAGCCCCCTGATAGACATAGCGACAATTTTCGGCGATCGCCTGCTCACCCTGCATATCTCGGTAAAAGGAGAATTCTTCCATTTGATTGAACACAATTCGCGCTGGGTTGCGCGGATCGTGCAGCGAGGAAGGAACGCTGGTATCGAGCGTAAACGTTCCATCAATGCCCAAATATTCTACGTCTGCGTTTGGCGAGGTAAATTCTGTCGTTTCCTGAGCAAAGGCAGCCTGACCACTCAAGAGGGTGGCGATCGCCAGTCCAGCCAAAACAATCCGTTTCATACTTTTACTTTTCTAAAGTTGTTTGACACACCACAGCAAAGCCAAACCTAACCCAGGCTAAAACTTACTCCTACAGCCCTGGAGTGATCACGTTGCACTCAAACAACTTACAGAGTTTCCCAAAAATTTCCTATGCCCCTATCTGGGATATGGCGCAATATATAATTTCTTCCAGTTCCCGGTAGAGTGGACATCTTACCCATTTACATCAAAACTTAAACACCTGAAACCTGTGGCAAAATCCACTCCTGCAAGATTGGATTGACCAATTCGGGCGCTTCATCTTGCGGACAGTGCCCAACCCCTTCCAAAGGGATGAACTTTTGAACCGCAGGAAAATTTGCCAGGTTGCGTCCCAAATCGATCGGCTCCCAGGGGTCTTGAGTCCCCCACAGCAAGATAGCAGGACAGGGCAGCACTTCTAGCAGGTCTTCAGGTAACGGCCCTTGAGAATAGCGGGTGAACGCTAGAAATACATCTGCCGCACCCGGATTAGCCGCCGGAGCCATCAGCATATCAACCAGTTCATCGGTTACAGCTTCAGGACGGATGTAAGCCTGTAACAAGATTTTGCGGACGGTGTTAGGACGGGCAATCAGTTTGAAGAAGTTGTGCCCTAGCCAGCGAACAGCCAAAACTCTTTGCAGCAGAGGCGCTCCCATGCTTCGATACCAGGGCAAGGTAGCGCGACGGCGATCGTGCAGCAATCGCAGGGAGCAGTTGAGCATGGCGATCGCCAATACCGAGTCCGGGCAGTCAACGGCAGTTTGCATCGCAACAATGCAGCCGATTGAATTTCCAACTAGGTAAGCGGGAGTGCCCACAACTTCTTGGCAAAAATCAGCAACCTGCTGGGCCCAGGTTTCAAAGGTGTACTCAATTTCGGTGAAGGGAACGGGTTTAGCAGAAGCACCAAAGCCAATTAAATCAATCGCGTAAACACGACAGGTTTTTGCTAAATCGGGAATATTTTTACGCCAGTGCTGCCATGAAGCCCCAAACCCATGAATCAGCACGACTGCTGGCCCGGTTTTTCCTTCAGCCTGATAACAAATCGGGAATCCCTTCCACATCCAGGTTTGGGAAGGCGAAAGGGGGCTAACAGAAGCATCTGAAAGGTTAGACGTTAGAGGCATCGCAGCGCACGGATAAATGGGCTATTACAAATCTTTACCTTCTTTTATTGTGCCAATCAATTTCAGAATTTACCCGCTTCTCTGTGGAAAAAGGGGCTTAGGCAAACAGTGAGCGCCCAGATCTGCGACTTCTTTGAGAAGTCGCAGATCTTATTCCCTTGCCTCGTTTCCCTTGCCTCGTTACCAAGCTGGAGCTTGGTAACGACGGACGGAAGCTCCTGCTTCCTCTGCTAGCAAGGAATGGCTCAATTGCAGCAGCGGGTGGGACTCGTCCCCTTCATTCAAGAAAGCAGGAGCTTCCTCAACTGCATTGCCAAGCTGGAGTTTGGCAACGAGGTTAAAGTGGCGATCGCCAGCAAACAAAATACCTGTAAGAGCAGGTTTGGCATTAAAGCCGTCGGTCAACTGCAAAAATTTGGGCAAAACCTGCCCCGACCAAAGGGTATTAGCCCCATACAGGTAAAAATTAGAGCGCAGAAGCATTGCCTCTACGCTCAAACTCATCTACACAGCAGGCTCAAATTTAGCCAAAACGACCGCTGACGTAATCCTGAGTTGCTTGCTGAGCCGGATTGTTAAAGATAGTTTGAGTTGGCGCGTATTCCACCAGGTAGCCCTGCTTGCCGCCTTTCTCAGTTGCTTGAGCGTTGTAGAAGGCAGTCATGTCAGAGACACGAGAAGCCTGCTGCATATTGTGAGTCACAATTACGATGGTGAATTGCTCTTTCAACTCGTGCATCAGATCCTCAACCCGTAGAGTCGAGATCGGGTCAAGCGCAGAGCAGGGTTCGTCCATTAGCAAGACCTCTGGCTCAATGGCGATCGCCCGTGCAATGCAAAGACGCTGCTGCTGACCACCAGAAATCGACAGACCGCTTTCCTTCAGCTTGTCTTTCACCTCTTCCCAGAGGGCAGCTTTGCGGAGCGATCGCTCCACTAGCTCATCCATATCGCCCTTGTAGCCATTGATCCGTGCGCCAAACGCAATGTTTTCATAGATCGACTTGGGGAAAGGATTTGGCTTTTGAAACACCATCCCGATGCGGCGACGCAGCTCTGTTGCATCCACGCTCTTATCGTAAAGGTCAACCCCACGATACTGAATCGTGCCCTCAACGTGAGCGCCTGGAATCAGGTCATTTAAGCGGTTAAAGCAGCGCAGAACCGTACTCTTACCACAACCGGATGGACCAATGAAAGCGGTAATCTTGCGCTCAGGAATATCCAGGTTGACGTTGCTGACCGCCAGAAAAGAACCGTAATAATAATTGGCTTGAGCTACATGGAAAGTTGTGCCAGCGCCAACGGCTGTAGAAGGGTTAGTCTGCATGAAACATTGACCTTTTCATTTCAAGTAAGTAAGACCAGCAAAAATTCCAATACGCACCCAGAGATCACATTTTTTCAGCTTGGAATCGATTCCGCAGATAAATCGCCGTTGCGTTCATGGCTACCAGCACAATCATCAAAACGATGATTCCAGCCGCAGCATTAACGTGAAACTCTGCTTGAGGACGACCCACCCAGTTAAAAATCTGAATAGGCAGAGCACTAAAGCCTGTTCCCCGGAAGGATGGAACGAATGGCACAAAGGTTTGTGCCCCGATCACAATCAGTGGCGCAGTTTCACCGATCGCCCTTGACAAAGCCAGAATCGTACCCGTCAAAATGCCTGGAAATGCCTGCGGCAGTACGTGTTCTCTGACGGTCTGCCAGCGCGTTGCCCCTAGCGCCATCCCTGCCTGTCGCAAGCTGCTGGGTACGGCTCTCAAAGCTTCACGAGTCGCTACAATGATGACTGGCAAAATCAGCAGCGCTAGCGTCAGTCCCGCCGAGAATACAGTACGCCCCCCTGTGATCGGCAGAAAAACGCGAACAAACACAGCCAAACCCAGCAACCCATAAATAATGGATGGAACAGCAGCCAGGTTGCCAATATTAACTTCGAGAATTCGAGCAAAGAGATTATCACCAGCAAATTCTTCTAGAAAAATGCCAGCTCCCACTCCAATCGGAAAGGCAAAGAGGGCAGTGACAAACAGCAGCCAGATTGTGCCCACTAAGGGAGCCAAGATTCCCGCTCGTTCAGCGCTACGAGAAGGAAAGCTAGTGATAAACTGCCAGTCTAAGCGAGGAATCCCATCAATGAGGACATCAATCAGCAGGAATGCCAGCACAACTAATGCCGTGACGGTAGCAACCCAGCTAGCAATTCTAAAAATGTTGTCTAGCCTGTAGCGTCCGGACAAGTCTGAAGAAAAATGCTGCTCGGCTGAACTACTTTGTGAAAAAGCGTTTGGATCTGTAGCTGTCATTCGTACTTCTCCCGGAAACGGCCAACAAACCAGAAACTGAAAGCATTTAGCACCAGGGTGATCAAAAACAGAGTCATTCCCACCGCAAAGATAGTGATGAACTCAATTGAGCCAGTTGGTGCGTCACCTTTAGCAACCTGCACGATAAAGGAAGTCATGGTCTGGATTGGCACACGAGGGTCAAGCGTTAGCCTCGGGTTTTGACCAGCTGCAATGGTGACAATCATCGTTTCACCAACTGCCCGAGCTATTCCCAAGATGAACGAAGCGACAATTCCCGAAAGAGCGGCTGGCAGTACAACATTAGTGACTGTCTCCCGCTTGGTTGCTCCTAGAGCGTAGGAACCTTGCCGAAGGCTTTGGGGCACAGCATAGATTGCATCTTCGCTGAGAGATGCAATCGTAGGTAGAATTGCAATTCCCAGTACAATTCCGGCACTCAACCCGTTAAAGGGCCGGAGACCAGGGACAAAAGTTTCAAGAATCGGGCTGACAAAGAAGAGGGCAAAGTAGCCAAACACAACGGTCGGCACCCCTGCCAAAATCTCTAGTGCTGGCTTTAGCCACTTGCGTAACCCTGAAGGCGCGTATTCACTTAAACAAACAGCAGCCAATATTCCCATTGGCATCGCCACGATTAGAGCAATGAAGGATGTAAGGAATGTGGCGCTAATCAGCACTATGATGCCGTATTGGGAATTGGTGAACAGAGGAGTCCACTGGGTGTCAGTGAGGAAGTTCCAAATGGGCACTTCCTGGAAAAATAAAAAGGTTTCAAAGATCAGAGTGAGAACGATTCCAATGGTTGTGGCAATGGAAACTAACCCAAAAGCTCCAAACACGATTTTTGCCAGCAGTTCCATCGATTTGCTGAGCTGTCGGTTGGGCTGCCAGAGTCCGCTGTTTTGAGGTGAGTCTGGTAGTTGACTGGTAGTCATGATGACAAAGGTGAAGGGGGAAGCAGGAAACTAGCAGTCTAAAGTCAACAGTTGAGTTGAGGCAGACCGCCTCCATCTGCCTGGAGGAGAGGAGGCGATCGCCAACTAACTTAAACTACTGAGCCAAGATCTCAGGAATAGAGGCTTCTTCAGGTGCGTCTGCAAACGCCGAACCCGTTGTGCCATTTTCTACACGAGCCTGCACCAGAGGAGTTAGCTCATCACCCAGCGGTACATAGCCAACTTCTTCCACCAGTGAGGCGTTTGCCGCATCCAGGTAGAAGTCAACGAACCCGCGAACGTGAGGCTCTTCTAGTGCTGCGGCGCTGACATAGATGAACAGCGGACGAGAGAACGGCGTGTAGCTGCCGTCTAGAACGGTTTCAACACTGGGTGAGACGCAACCCTCGCCACCGTCGATTTGAACGGCCTTGAGGCTATCCGAATTCGCTTCAAAAAAGGCGTAGCCAAAATATCCAATTGCATTCGGGTCGCCAACTACACCCTGAACGATTACGTTGTCGTCTTCGCTGGAAGTATAGTCTCCACGGCTTGCGCCCTCTTCACCGTTGACGACATCGGTGAAGTAGTCAAACGTACCGGAGTCAGTTCCGGGACCGTAGAGCGCCAGAGGCGCATCTGGGAAAGAGGGGTCAACCTGATTCCAGTTGGTGACGGTATCCTGAGCTTCGGGTGCCCACATGGTGCTGAGCTGCTCGATGGTCATGCACTCTGCCCAGTCGTTTTCGGGGTTAACCACAACGGTTAGCGCGTCTTGAGCAATGGGGATCTCAATAAATTCAATACCGGCTTCTTCACAGGCAGCGATTTCGTCTGCTTCGATGATGCGAGAAGCATTGGAGACTTGAGTTTCTCCATTGCAGAACTTCTCAAAGCCGCCACCTGTACCAGAAGTACCAACGGTAACTTGAGTGCCAGGATTAGCAGCCATAAATTCTTCCGCCATCGCTTCAGAGACGGGGAAGACGGTGCTAGAACCATCGATGGCGATGGAACCGCTCAGATCACCACCGCCCTCGGCTGGCGCTTCCGCAGTCTCGCCTTCGGGTGCTTCGGTGGAGGTGTCAGTGCCGCCGCCAGCGCAAGCAGACACGACGAAAGTCAGAGCAATTGAAGCGGCTAAATATGCAAAACGCTTTGAACGAAGTTGAAACAGCATGATCTTTGGGTGTTGTAAATCTGTTGGGAAACGCCTGCATCCTACCGTTTAAGTGTAAAGGTAAGGTTAAGCAAACTTGTCTTCTGGAATACTTGAGCCGTGATTCTGTAACTCGGTATACGTTTAAGGCTGAATGATTACCGCTAACAGAGATTTTTAGGTTAGGTTGAAAGGAATGTTAATTTTGTTTAACCTATCCGTTTCTAAGTACCGACAGTCACTTTTGAATCACATTTGCTATGTCTTACTACGTAATTTATGACGGCAACTGTAACCTTTGCTCTACGCTAGTGCAACTGCTCGAAAAGCTAGATCAAGGTAAGCAGTTTCAGTATGCGCCGATGCAGGACCAAGAAACGCTGGGGCAGTTTGGCGTTACCGCTCTAGATTGTGAAAAAGGGATGATTTTAATCAACGCTGAAAATCTTCAGCAGCGGTGGCAGGGCAGCGACGCGGCTGAAGAGATTGGGCGGTTGTTACCGCTGGGTGAAGTGTTTGTGAATGCGTATCGGGCAATGCCGGGAGTGAAAGGGGGGGGCGATCGCCTCTACGAACAAGTCCGCGACAATCGCTATGCCTGGTTTGGCAAACGGTCGAGTCTGTATGAATCTACTTACCCAATTTGCAACACTGACGCTTGTAACAAATGAATTAACTCTTCGACACGCAGCGTGGAGATGGGATCAAGGGCGGAGCAGGGTTCATCCATTAAGATGACTTCGAGTTTGATGGCGATCGCTCTACTAGCTCATCCAGGTTGCCTTCTTGCTCATTCACCCACACCCCAAACGTAATATTTTCATAATCGACTTTGGGAAAGGATGGTTTTTTTGGAAACACTATCCTAATTCGGCAGCGTACCTCAACGGGGTCAACGTGCATCCCAACCCTAATGTGATGGCTCACAATCCTAATGCAGTCTCTACAAAAGCAATGCGATCGCCCACAATCGCATTGGGATGGCTCACAATCCTAATGCAGTCTCTACAAGAGCAATGCGATCGCCCACAATCCTAATGGGAAAAATATGAGAAAAGTTGCATCGCTGATGCGGTAGTTTACATAAAGAGTGCGATCGCTTACACGGCTGATGCAAGAAGCTGCACCAATATCCTATTCATGAGTTTCTAGAAGCCGTAGTTCCAATCTCTCAATTAAGTCTTAATTGGCACAGTCGCCTAAACACCAAATGCCAATCGTCGTTAATCTTACAGAAAGTAGTCAAAATGTGAATTCTGTATAAATTCCTGGGATCTGGCTTCGGCAGGATGCGCTTCTTGGCGACAGTTTGATAGAGAATAATTGGTGATGCAATTCGGTAGCGCAGACAACCTAAGGTTTGTCCGTATCTTCATTTGGCTTGATTATGTGTCGTAGCTCAGAGCGAAGAAATTTCCGGATGCTTTCAGCGTCGTGGAGTAACTGGATAAAAGACTTCAAGCTATTCTATTTAGGTTTTCCAGAGGTTCAGACCAAAATTTTAGTGCGTCTGGACTGGTACGCCGCGACTAGATCATCCTGTCATTAACTCGTTCAGGTTTAAGCAGAAGTCCCTCCCAACATTGAAACCCTGGATGTTTGGATGATTAATTCAATTTACGAAACCCAAGACCGTTCGTTCACTGTGCCTTCAAGTAGCGTTGCTCAAGATCGTATCTTAGCTGCGATCGACGTTGGAACGAACTCAATTCATATGGTCGTAGTGAAAATTCAGCCTGTGATCCCTGCCTTTACGATCATCGCTAAAGAGAAGACAACCGTGCGATTGGGCGATCGCGACAGAGACACAGGCAGGCTAACCTCTCAGGCAATGGCACGGGCAATGGACGCACTCAAGCGCTGCAAGGAAATTGCCCAAAGCCTCAACGCTGAAGACATCGTGGCTGTCGCCACTAGCGCCGTTCGCGAAGCCCCCAACGGGGCCGCTTTTCTACAGCAGATTGAGACAGAACTGCGGCTGATGGTCAACCTGATCTCAGGTCAAGAGGAGGCTCGGCGAATTTACCTGGGTGTGCTGTCAGGCATGAAGTTTGGCAATCAGCCCCACATTATTATTGATATCGGCGGCGGCTCCACTGAGCTAGTGCTGGGCGATAGCCATGAACCTCGTACCCTCAGCAGCACAAAAGTTGGAGCAGTGCGGTTAACGGCTGATTTTATCAGCACTGACCCAATTAGCAACAGCGAATTTAACTACCTGCAAGCCTTCGTCCGGGGAATGCTGGAGCGATCGGTCGAAGAAGTGCAGGCACACCTGAAAGCAGGCGAATTGCCCCGATTAGTGGGCACCTCTGGCACGATTGAATCTTTAGCGATCATCCATGCCCGTGAAAAGCTGGGGGTTATTCCCGCACCACTGAATGGTTATCAGTTCAGCCTGAAAGACCTGCGAGACATCGTGAATCAGTTGCGTAAGCTCAGCTACGAGGAACGGTTAAACGTTCCTGGAATGTCAGATCGTCGCGCCGAAATCATTGTGGCTGGTGCAGTCATTTTGCAGGAAGCGATGACCCTGTTGGGCATGGAGACGGTTACTATTTGTGAGCGATCGCTCCGAGAAGGGGTCGTCGTTGATTGGATGCTCACTCACGGGCTGATCGAAGATCGTCTCCGCTTTCAAAGCTCTGTACGTCAGCGCAGCGTTGTCAAAATTGCCCGTAAATACGGAGTTAACCTGGACCACAGCGAACGAGTTGCTCGATTTGCGCTTACCCTATTTGACCAAACCCAGGGCACGCTACACGACTGGACTACAGAAGAGCGAGAATTGCTGTGGGCAGCCGCCATGCTGCACAACTGCGGCCACTTCGTCAACCACTCCTCCCACCACAAACATTCCTATTATCTGATTCGGCAGGGAGACTTGCTGGGCTACACCGAAACCGAAATTGAAACCATTGCCAATTTGGCCCGCTATCATCGCAAAAGCTGTCCCAAGAAGAAGCACGAGAATTATCGCAATCTCACGAGCAAGCGCCATCGCCGCCTTGTCGAACAGTTAAGTCCCTTGTTGCGTCTAGCTGTCGCGCTCGACCGTCGTCAAATAGGTGCAGTTCGACAAATCACCTCTCAATACAATCCTGAGCAGCGTCAACTGCACCTGCTGCTTCAGGCAACTCGACCTGAAGACGACTGTGCCCTCGAACTGTGGAGCCTGGGCTACAAAAAAGATTGCTTTGAGTCTGAATTTAACCTCAGACTCATTCCTGCACTAGAGCAGCCTCAATTGTTGAATGCTTCATCTTAGAGCGTGAAACTCTAAGCTGCTTTACAGCCACCGTTGAGGCGAGTATCGAGGTAGAGATAAAGCCCTTCACTTGCCTCGAAATATACGGTAATCCACTCCCGGTTTTGTTCCGCAACAACAATTTCTGCCCGATATTGGGGAGTAATCAAGAAGTTTAGCCAGTCAGCAATTTGTGACGATGGTACATCGAGCTTACCCAGACGACAACCATCAACTGTTTCAACCGAAAACTGAAGTGGAGAGTGCATCGTAAGTATCCTATCTTAACGAGGAAATTAGTACGCTTGTACTTCAGCTTCATTATTTCCCATGTCGTCGAGTTGTGCAAGTCCGATGGGTAGCGGCAACCTTCTTCGTCCTGGGCACAAGTTGACAATCTGCCAAAAAACCGTAACAATAGATACAGAAATAAATCGTTCATCTCCTTCTGTTTTTCGATTTGTTGCTTAAAACCTTGCTTCAAGGCAGTTTTAAGCGTATGAGTTTCCTAAAACGTGAGCTTTTCCTGGAGTCTAAGTTGAAAAATCTAGAGCAGAAAGGAAACCTGCTTAACGAAAGGAGACGGAATTAGGGAGAGATCCCGAAGGAACGCACTTCACTGCTCAAACTTCCTTCAAATCTAAAAAGGGTGAAAATTATGGAATTGCATTATCGTGGTGCTACTTACGAGCCTGCCGAGGTCCCCGTTGAAATGATTCAGGGTGAGGTGATTGGTCAATATCGGGGCGCCGTCCTGAGAAGCCAACATCCTCGACGCATTGCTGTTCCTCAGCCGTCCCTGCGCGTGAAGTATCGGGGCGCTTGGGCAGAATAACTGCTGCTTTTGACGTGAACAAGCGTTGGAAAAAGGGTGAGAACACTGCAAAGGAGGTAGTTTATCTACCTCCTTTTTTTGCATTAAGATATGCGCGTAGCGCTATGTAATCAATTCACGATCCATAGGTAATTTAGGGATAAATCTAGATGGATAGCAGTACTGCCTATATTTTGAAAGTGTTTCTTATTTCAGGTGGTTTGGCTGTAGCAATTAAGTATGCTGCACCCTATTTTTCTATTTCAGCAAGTACAGGAATTGCTTTAACTTCAGTCTGGTTGCCTAGCGTTATCGTGGCGATCGCATTAGGATGGCGGGCGAGATATAGCAATCCTCTTTAATTTGTGAAAAAAGTGATTCGTGAAAGTGCCCGCTTTGAGGGCGGACACTTTCACGAATCATTTAGGATCGCTATATCAGAAAAGTTAATATTGTTCTGATTGCTGTCCTACCGTGATCGCCATTGATCAAGAGCGATCGCCAAATAACGTTCTATCAAGCCTCAAAAAGTAGAGCAAACCCGACTAGCGAACCTGCATATAAACCGCATCCGAAAGCGTCGGAATCTCCGCATAGCGACCCATCACCGATTGAACAACCGAGTAGACAATTACGGCAACCATGCCCAAGAAGATGACGTTAAAAATCGTCTCAACAATTAGTCCACCACCCAATCCTGAGCCAAACAACCCTAAAATAAATCTGCACAAAATCAGGATAATGTCCAACAAAATTGCTTGCATTGCATTGAAGCGGATGAAGTGGTTGATGCTTTCATTCCTAACGACAAGCAGGAACAGTGCAAAAAAAACGATCAGTCCGCCAAACCCAAATAGCGCCCTATCTATGGTGTCGTAGGCAATTAGAATCGGAGAAAGCGGCAATAGAATTACTCTAAGCGCCGGAAATTGCCGAAAGAAATATTCGCCAAAAGCCAGTCCATCAACTAGGGGCAGGAAATAGGGCAAACAAGCGAAAAAGCGATCTTTGGGAGTAGTAGAGCCGCGCCAGGTCATATTTTGCTCTCCTCAAGTTGGGGCTGTTTGTCTAATTTCTACGTTAAAACCAGGATAGCGCAGTCGCCTACTCAACAAAAATCTGCCCATTCGCTTAACCTAGTGAACTGAAGGAAGAATTACTCAATGTTGGCAATCCGAAATCCCATTTGACACTCAAATTGATCAGGCTGCTTGTCGGTTAATTTGCTAAGAGAGCGACCGCACAAAAGCTGACCCTGCTGCCAGCGGGGCTGCCCGCCTTGACTGGCCATCAGACAAGTTTGACAAACCTGATGGGGAGCAAGAAGCTGATTTTCCATCAAGATGACTAGCATGAAGCACCTACCTTAAGCGGGTAAGCCTAGCCCACCTGACATTCATATTAAGCCAATCCTTCAGGAGAACTGTCTAGAGCAACACATACTTTAATGAGTTCTTAATCAAGCAACTGGACAGTTTTATCCATGCTGGGAAGCGTTATGATCGGTAGCTCAGGACAAATTAGCTGACAGAGGGTGAGCGATCAGGAATGGCTGGTCATCAACCCTGCTAATTGTGAATGAATCTGAACGCAACTGTGCTGAATTGTGGATTTGGGGGTTTGCTTGTGACTCAAGCTGTGGCTAAAACGACCGTTCAAACTAACTTAGATTTCATAGAAAAAACCGATCCGGCTGTAGCTGGCTTGATTCAAAATGAACTCCAGCGCCAGCGCGATCACCTGGAACTGATTGCCAGTGAGAATTTTACCTCTCCCTCGGTGCTGGCGGCTCAAGGTTCGGTGCTGACTAATAAGTACGCGGAAGGTTTGCCCCAAAAGCGTTACTACGGTGGCTGTGAGTTTGTTGACCAGATTGAGCAAATTGCGATTGATCGCGCAAAAGAACTATTTGGCGCAGCCCATGCTAACGTTCAGCCGCACTCTGGCGCACAGGCGAACTTTGCGGTTTTCCTGTCTCTGCTGGAGCCAGGTGACACAATCATGGGTATGGATTTGGCGCACGGAGGGCATTTGACGCATGGTTCTCCGGTTAATGTGTCAGGAAAGTGGTTCAAGGTGCAGCACTACGGCGTTAGCGCTGAAACAGAACAGCTTGACTATGACGAAGTGAGAGATTTGGCACTCAAGCATCGCCCCAAGCTGCTGATTTGTGGATATTCGGCTTATCCGCGAGTGATTCGATTTGACCAGTTTAGGGCGATCGCTGACGAAGTTGGAGCCTTACTGCTAGCAGACATTGCCCACATCGCTGGACTAGTCGCCACCGGACACCACCCCAGCCCGCTGCCCTATTGCGATGTTGTCACTACTACGACCCATAAGACGCTGCGCGGTCCACGTGGCGGCCTGATTTTGACCCGCGATGCAGAACTGGGCAAAAAGTTGGATAAAGCCGTTTTCCCAGGTTCCCAGGGCGGTCCGCTAGAACACGTGATTGCGGGGAAGGCGGTTGCGTTTGGTGAAGCCCTTCAACCCGAATTCAAAACCTATTCAGCCGAAGTGATTCGCAATGCTCAGGCAATGGCGGCCCAGTTTCAGCAGCGGGGTTTTAAGCTGGTTTCAGGCGGCACTGACAATCATTTGATTTTACTGAACCTGCGCTGCATCGGCATGACGGGTAAGCAGGCAGACCAGCTTGTTAGCGGAGTCAACATTACAGCGAACAAAAATACGGTGCCGTTTGACCCCGAATCGCCTTTTATCACTAGCGGCTTGCGGCTTGGCTCTCCCGCGATGACAACTCGTGGCATGGGCACAGCAGAATTTACTGCGATCGCCAACATCATTGCCGATCGCCTGCTCAACCCAGAAGACGAGACGATGGCTCAAAGCTGTCGGCAGCGAGTTGCCGAACTGTGCGATCGCTTCCCACTCTATCCTCATTTGAGCAAACTGCCTGTGTGACTCGGTGGTTAATGACCTGAGGAATTAAGATCTGCGGCTTTAGTAAAGTCGCAGATCTGTAATGTCTGCTTTACGCAGCTTGAGCTTGAACACTCAAATTTATACAGCAATCCTATTTGATTTGTGAGAAAGATGATTTGTGAAAGTGCCCGCCCTGAGGGCGGGCACTTTCACAAATCATTTAGAATCGCTGTATGCCCAAATGCTTGCAAAGATTCAGATTCTTTGGGTGAATTCAATCTCTTCAACCCCAAAAAATTCTTGCGACTTTTCCTGTTAATTAAGCGATTAGCCGTAAATCCAGGTAGATTCGCCTTCGATTTCAAGCGGATTGCGATCGCTTCAGTATGAATCAATTGAGGGCATTAACTCTAAACCATCAAAATCATCTTGCCCAAAGCCCTAGCCATGAGCCGACAGTTCATGTAGACTCTGCCTGAAACTCAATTTTGTCTGCACCCTATCTTATAGTTATCAGATGCCTCCTCAGTTATACCACCTGGCTGCGTTCCTGGTTTCGGCTGTGGTTGTTCTTCTTAGCACACCGATTGTCAAACAAATTGGACTCAAGAGCGGGCGCGTAGATATGCCAGGTGGACGCAAAGTTCACCAACGACCAATGGTACGCTTGGGCGGAGTTTCCATCTTCCTTGGAGCGCTAGTAGCGTTGCTGACCATTTGGGGGCTGGGCGGATTTGGCTATCTGCCACCCGATAAGGAATACGAAATTTGGGGCCTTACCTTTGGCGGGTTAGGCTTCTTTTTAATTGGGCTAGCCGATGACTTATTTGGACTACCCGCACTAGTCAGACTGGTGCTACAGGCAGTTGTAGCAGGCTGTGCTTGGCAAGTGGGCGTACAGATCGACTTCCTCACCGTGCCTTTCATGGGACTGGTTTCCCTACCCGACTGGATTAATTTGCCGATTACAATCATCTGGCTAGTGGGCATGGCCAACGCCATTAACTGGATAGATGGGCTGGACGGTCTTGCCGCCGGAGTCTCCGGAATTGCAGCCGTTGTCATGCTGGTTGTTAGCCTATTTATGAATCAACCTGCCGCCGCCCTCATTGCTGCTGCGCTAGCAGGAGGTGCTTTAGGATTTCTCCGCTATAACTTCAACCCAGCGCAAATCTTCATGGGAGACGGTGGTGCCTATTATATGGGCTTCACGCTGGCGGGAGTCGGCGTAGTAGGGCTAGTGAAAAGCGTTACCACAGTAGCAGTGTTGCTGCCCTATCTAATTCTGGCGGTGCCAATCTTAGATATGTCAGCCGTCATTCTAGATCGGCTGCGTCACGGTAAATCTCCTTTCGTTGCAGACAAACGCCACCTGCACCACCGCTTGTTAAATGCAGGGCTTTCCCATCGGCTCACGGTTCTATTTATCTATGCACTCACGCTTTGGGTCGGCAGTTTAGCGCTAGCCTTTTCTAATATCCCCAGTGGAGTTGCTTATGCGGTCGGGGCAACTGCGCTACTCAGCTATATGAGCTGGCAAGTTAGAAAACACGCCCGTTGTAGGTGAATTTGATGAGCCATAGCGCCGAAACAAATAGTGCTGAAATTATCTGTGTGGGCACAGAGTTGCTGCTAGGTGAAATTGTTAACAGTAATGCTCAATTTCTTGCCCAGCAGCTAGCCCAGTTAGGCATTCCCCATTACTACCAGACCGTTGTGGGCGACAATCCGCTGAGGCTGCAAAAGGTGCTGGCGATCGCCTGTGAGCGATCGCGCCTACTCCTGTTCACGGGCGGACTGGGCCCAACCCCCGACGACCTCACCACTGAAACCCTGGCCGACTTCTTTGAGGTTCCTTTAATCGAGCGTCCCGACATTCTTGAAGACATTGCCCACAAATTTGCCAGCCGGGGCAGAGCCATGTCGCCCAGCAACCGGAAACAGGCTCTCATTCCTAAAGGTGCAGAAATCCTGCCCAACCCCTGGGGCAGCGCTCCTGGCATTATCTGGCAGCCCCGCTCTGGACTGACGCTAATGACCTTTCCGGGCGTTCCCAGCGAAATGCAGGCAATGTGGCAACAAACGGCTATTCCTTATCTTCAAAGCCAGGGCTGGGGCAAGGAAATTATCTACAGCCGCACACTTCGCTTTTGGGGCATTGGCGAATCAACCCTGGCTGAAAAAGTCATGTCCTTCTTTGACCTGAAGAACCCTACCGTTGCTCCTTATGCAGGTAAAGGGGAAGTCAGGCTACGAATTTCTGCCAAAGCCCGTTCCCAGGCGGCAGCACTGGAACTGATTGAACCCGTCGCTCAGCAACTCCGTGAGATTGCTGGAGTTGACTACTACGGCAGTGATGACGATACCCTTGCCGTCGCGGTTGGTAGACTGCTTCAAACTGCTGAGCAAACTCTGTCAGTGGCAGAATCCTGCACGGGTGGCGGTTTAGGGCATCTGCTGACAACAGTTTCGGGCAGTTCCAGCTACTTCAAGGGGGAGTCATCTCCTACGACAACCAGGTGAAAGTCTCGCTGCTGGGTGTGAATCCCGAAGATTTGGCGCAGCATGG
>JAAUTN010000084.1 GCA_012031415.1 Leptolyngbyaceae cyanobacterium SM1_4_3
GGCGATCCGGAGGGTTTAGTGAGTTCTATAGCTGTAGTCCTAATCTGAAGTGACCACCATACCAGGAAAAGAAAACCCCAGAGGGTTAACTCCGGGGTTTTAATCAGGGTGCATCTACCATTCCTCTATACCGATCGAAGGGGGCAATCCGGAGACTCGACTCAGGTTTACCTGTTCTTTGTAAAGCTCTCTAGAAAAGTGCCGTATTTTCCGATCTGTGTAGCCAGTGTTCCCAATTTTTGAAAAAGAAAAACCCCGGAGCGTTAACTCTGGGGTTTTAATCAGGGTGCATCTACCATTCCTCTATACCGATCGGGCTAGGGCGATCCGGAGGCTTAGGGGCAGTTTAGGCTTCCTTTAAGGAAGTTCATGTTGGCTTTAAAGTAGAATGGCTGAACGACCTGGATTTGAGGACTGTAAAGCCGAATGACTGTTGCCAAAGCTGCTGAGACTGCTTCCGAAACTGTTACCAACTCGACTGCTGTAATTCCTGATGAAGTTGGGGCGATCGCCCCCCAAGCAATTTAGCAGCGAGAGTCTACATCGTAGGAGCAGGCCCAGGCGACCCAGACTTGCTCACCGTGAAAGCGCAAAAGCTGCTGGCTCAGGCAGATGTGGTTTTGTTTGCCGATTCGCTGGTGCCCCGACAAATTCTGCAAATCGTGCGCCCTGATGCAGAGATTGTGCGAACGGCAGATAAGACGCTGGAGGAAATTTTGCCGCTAATGGTGGAACGGGTGCGATCGCACAAATCTGTCATTCGCCTCCACTCTGGCGATCCGACACTCTACGGTGCGGTTCACGAGCAGATGCAGGCACTCGCAGCCGCCGAGATTCCGTTTGAAGTCATTCCAGGCATCAGCGCATTTCAGGCAGCAGCGGCAAAACTCAAGGTTGAGCTAACCGTGCCGGGACTGGTGCAAACCATTATCCTGACTCGAATTAGCGGTCGCACTCAGGTTCCCCCAGCAGAAGAACTGGCATCGTTGGCGGCACATCAGGCTAGCCTGTGCTTGTACCTTAGCGCTCGACACATTCAGGCAGCGGAAGCAAAGCTGTTGCAGCACTATCCGGCAGAGACTCCCGTTGCGGTGTGCTTTCGCATCGGTTGGCCAGACGAAAAAATTTGGGTAGTGCCGCTTGACCAAATGGCCGCCGTGACAGAGCGTGAAAAGCTGATTCGGACGACGATGTATTTGATTAGTCCGGCATTGAGAGGGGTAGACGGACAGGGGGAAACAGTGGAAGCGCGATCGCGCCTCTATAACCCAGAACATTCCCACCTGTTTCGCCCTCAAGAGTGACTAAAAAAGGCTATTTTTCTAAATCCACCCATGACGCGGGGGCTTTGTATCGTTCAGGTAATAGTTGCCGACCGCATAATATTTCCAGCGAGACGGGTCGTGCAGCGTGTGGGCGCGAGCGTTGCGCCAATGGCGATCGAGGTTGAGTTGCTGAAGCGTCGATTTGGTGCCGCTAACTTCAAACAGGGCATTGGTGATAAAAATAGCGGCTTCTTCAGCCATTGCTTTTGACTCAGCGACGGCGATCGACGTGGCAGCAACGGTTTCCTCATTCATGTCAGCAAAGGCGCGATCCATAAATTCTGCGGCGCGGCGCAAGATTGCCTCGGCTGCGTGAAGTTTCAGTTCCATTTCGCCAATTTTGTGAATCAGCAGCGGGTCGTGGTAGCTGTACTCTACGCCGCTGTCGATCCAGGGACGTGGATTGTTACGGACAAACTGAATCGTTTCGCGCATTGCGTCGCGGGCAATGCCAACGTCAATCGCTGCGTGCGTGATTTGAGCAAATGCTCCCATGCAGGTGGGGCGCTCAAACGCCAGATAGTGAGGCAAGACGTGTTCTGCCTTGACGGGGACATTCTCAAAAATGGTAGTGCCGCTGCCGGTGCCTTTTTGCCCAAAGCAAGTCCAGTCATCAATGACCGTGACTCCTTTTGTGTCTTTGGGAATGTGGGCGATCGAGGTTCTGCCCTCGCCTGCCTCTTCATCCACGCACAGCACCGGAATCCAGTGGGAAAATAGCGCGCCAGTGGAGTAAAACTTTTGACCGTTAAGGATGTAATCGTTGCCAGAGCGGGTCAGTTTTGTTTTTAGATCCGCGACATTCTTGGTGCCCCTTTCTGAGAAGGCATTGCCAAAGCGCATTCCATTGAGAATCTGACTAAAGAAGAATTGCTTTTGAGCTTCGGTGCCATCGAGCCGCAAGGCTTCAACGGAATACAGATGGTTTTGCGGCAGTTGACCGAGGCTGGAATCTCCCGCAGTCAGAATGGTCAGCACTTCCATCAGGGTGACGTTAGAGACAAACGCGCCGCCATATTCTTTGGGCACGGTAATCGCCATCAAGCCGCTCTGAGACAGCTTTTCAACTTCATTGTAGGGAAGAATTCGCTCCTGATCGCGTTTGGAGGCACCGATCGCAAATTCATTGGCAAGCTCTTGAGCAATGGCGATCGCTTCTTCATCGCTCTGAATCACACGCGCCTGCTGGGAACCACTAGTGACGGATGACATGGTTAAACCACCTTTAGATATGAAGGGCAATCAGGGTAGGGCGATCGCCCAAATTAAATTAATCAAAACTGACATTCGACCAGCAATTAAGCCTGTCCTGATTTAGTTAAAGCTAAAATCTACAAACTTATTCTCCGGTTAGCAAAAATTGACTTAGGCAACAGTCCGTGTACGCCACGTTGAGGGCTATTCACCACCTGCGTCACCCGAAAATTGGCAGCAAGGCTGCACAGGCAGTACGCTTCCTGGGCTGAAATGTTGGCAAACTCAGCAATAAAGTTAACCATGTTTTCCAGCGCCATCTCAAAGGCAGCATCCAGCGTTTCAGCGAAACCCGTTGTCATTATGTCGGTTGGCGTTTCTGCCATTGGCGCGGTCAGCTTCAGGTCTTTGCGAACAATTAGCTCAATACTGCCATTCATCGACGTTTCGATCGCCGTACCGCAAACTTCCCCGTCACCCTGAGCCGAGTGACCGTCGCCAATCGAGAACAGCGCACCGGGTAAAAAAGTTGGCAAAAACAGCCGAGAACCCGCTTGCAGTTCAGGATTGTCAATATTGCCACCGTAAGCTCCCGGCGGAATCGAGCTATAGTCTGCGGGAGTCGCCACCCCCAAAATGCCAAACATCGGCCGAATCGGAATTTGAATGCCGCTACCCTCCGGATATTCCGCCACGCCTTTTTCCAGGTCAAGCCGAATAAACTTCAAGTTGGCTTCGGTAAACCGCTGGGCTAAAGCGCCCCAGCCCGGACGAATGGCATTAAACCCGACAGGTAGACGAGGGCTAATCGCGTTCAGCTTGATTTCCAGTACGTCTCCCGGTTCCGCCTCGTTGACAAAAATCGGGCCGGTCAACAGGTGCGGCCCGACATCGATTTTGCGATCGGCGGGTAGGTTATGACAAATCTCCAGAAACTCAGCATTGACAAAATCCTCTGGAGCCTGGTCATACACGTAATAGCCCGTGTAGGTCTCAACATCAATGCTATCGCCTGAATCAACCACCAGAGCAGGCTTGAGCTTGGGCGAGAATCCCCCCAGATGAACGGTGTCACAAGTTGCCTTTAAGACGTGATGGGTCATGGTTTGGGGCAAAGAAATGGGGTGGTAGATGTGGAGTCGTAGGACATCGGTCGCTGGTTCAATGACCCAACTTATCGACTGACTGTAGCCTCCTGGGGCTGCTGAGCTTTCGCCTGATTAATCAAGACTCTGAGATGTTCGCCAATGATCTCTAGCGGCTGGACGGTTTTTTGGTTGCGGCTCAGCAGCAGCGCCCCTTCAACCGATGCCAAAATCAGGGTTGCCCAGGTTTTAGTCTCGGCGGCGCTGAAGCCAGCCGCCAAAAGTCGCTGCTCGATTAGCTCAAACCAGCGCAGGTAAATTTGTTCACAGATGCGACGCAGAGATTCATGGGTTGATGAAGTTTCAATCGCCACTGTTGCAACCGGGCAACCTTTGCGAAAGTCAGAGTCAAGTAGCCCCTGAGCTAAAACCTGAGTAAAGGCATGGATGGCATCTCCCACGTCTTCTTGCGAATTCAGTACTGCTTCGATTTTTTGGCTTTCTTCTGCGCCCGCTGCCTCAATCGCGGCGATCGCTAATTCCTCTTTACCGCCCGGAAAGTGGAAATATAGGGAACCTTTCGGTGTGCTGCTCTCTTGCGTGATCTGATTCAGACCAGTGGCGTGATAGCCCTGGACCTGAAGCAGTTCAGCCGTCGCAGTAATCATGCGGGTTTTGGTGCTAATGGGTTGGTTCACGGCAAAAACAGGAAAGTAATACTATAACGACTGGTCTATTAAAGAGTTTGTAGCCGAGTGTACAGTTAAAGCAATCATTTCAAAACTATAGACTGGTCATCATACTTTTTGACAAAAATCTAATAGTTTTGCGCCCATCGAAACAAATGCTCTGGGCAGAGTTGCTTTACGTTCACTGTAACCATACAATTCACCCATATAGTAACGAAATGTTGAGTGGTGTTCAACGTAAAGATCTTAGCCATCTGCTTGTTGGAAAAAAACACCAGAGTTGTAGCGCTGCTTAGCTGTGGGTGATTGATACATTCCTGAGGGTGGCCGATCGCTTCTCAAAGGGCGACAATTGTGTTTGAGGCGATCGCTTAAAACAAACTTAAAATAGTAGACTTGTAGAGTCAAATACGCAAAACTATGACAGAAAATCCTGTCTTTGAAGTCTTACGATTCAGGTTTTCCTGTTAACTAAAAGTTTGGCTTTGTGAGGTTCTTTACCTACACACTTCGACTTCGAGAGATTTGTTTGGAATGATTTAATCGGGCTGAACGAGTAAACGAAAGCAAGATTTTGATATCGGTTCAAAAATTTGGAGCAATTAGCCATTAGGAGAGGTCTGATATGGGAATGGGCAAGAGATTAGGTAAAAAAGGCTTGAGGTCGGCGTTGAGCGACGATCTGTTTCATCCCATCGGTTCTCTCAACCGACGAGGATTTATTCGCGGCTGCTGTCTGGCATCCCTTGCTTTCATTACTGCAAACTGTGCTGCTCAGCAAAATGGAACATCGGAAGGGGGAACAGAATCTCCTGCGGCGAGTGAAGGCAGCGGCACCGTGCTGCGCGTCGGTCATTTGCCTGCGGGCTGTGTGTCTCATTTGCTGCTAGCCAATCAGCGAGGGCTGTTTGCTGAGGCTGGGCTAAACGTGCAGTTGACCCAGTTCAACGGGCCAGGTGAAAATTTGCAGGCGCTAGTAGCAGGCTCCCAGGATGTCATTCATAACCCCTGGACTAACACGGTAGCCGCCTATGCTCAAGGAACTGACAGCCTGCGAATTATTTCCGGTTCGGGTAAAGGTGGAATCGAGCTAGTCGGGCGCAACGGCTCTGTGAAAAACCTGGACGAGCTAAAGCAAGCATCGGGACAGGGTTTGAGAATTGGAACACTGCAACTGGACACGCTGGAACTGGTCGTTTACGGGCATTTGAAGAAAATGGGCGTAGACTATTCGGGCTATGAAATGACCTTCTTCCCTAGCATGGTGGGTATGGGTGAAGCGCTAATTGAGGAGAATGTGGACGTGTGTTCGCTGGCGCAGCCCTATGCTGAAACGGTGGTGTCTCAGGCAAATGGAACCTATCTGGGCGACTCCAATGGAGCCTGGGGTCCAGAAGCTGCCGACTGTGTAATCAATTCTACCGACGGCTTCATCTCAAAAGAGTCAAATATGCTGGCGGACTATCTGGCGGTGCTGCGGCAGTCGGCAGAGGAATTGAACGCAAATTATGAAGAGGCGATCGCCGACTTAGCGCCCATCTACGGCGCAGAAGTTTCTGTCTTAGCACCCGCCCTGAAGCGTCAGGTGCCTCAACCGATCATGGATGAAGCTGGAGTTCAGAGCCTCCGCAACGGCGTGGAGTTCCTGGCAGATCTGGGCTATCTGGAGCCTGACCAAACTAACCTGATCGACGAGATCTTTGACGGCTCAGTTCAGGAAACTTCACTGCAAACAGCTTGATTAGGATTGAGGATTGAGGATTCGAGGTTGGGGATTAGGAGTGTGAACGTGGAGCCTGACAGTTTGAGCCTGAAGTTTTGAGTTCTGAGCTTGAAGTTCCGAGTTCTGAGCCTGAAGTTTCGGGTTCTGAGCTTGAAGTTCCGAGTTCCGAGCCTGAAGTTTCGGGTTCTGAGCTTGAAGTTCCGAGTTCTGAGCCTGAAGTTTTGAGTTCTGAGCTTGAAGTTTTGAGTTCTGAGCTTGAAGTTTCGGGTTCTAAACTCAAAAGCTGAGGTTCTGAACTTGAAACTCCAGACTCTAAACCCGAAGGGCGGCGTTCCCAGGTCTAATCCCCGACCTTTAAACCTGTGTAGATTGCTCAGATCTGCGACTTATCAAAGAAGTCGCAGATCTGAACCCCTTCTAAATTCTCCCCTGCTCCTCATCGCCCTACCCCCATGCGCCCTACCCCTCATCCATCCCCCTCCGGACTCCCTGCTTGGGCATCTCCAGCGATCGCCCCCTTCATGAGAGGCGGTTTCGCCGTCTCATGCCTGCTCTATCCTTTTTGCTAGCCTGGACAATCCTGGCGGCAGGCTGGGAAATTGGCGCGATCACGGGAGTGCTAAATCCTGACATTTTGCCGCCGCCCAGTGTGGTGATTCCTTACATTTTTCAAGGGCCAGGCGCAGCGGGAATCGGGTCGCAGCAGGTGACGTATGCAGAAGCGATCGCCAAAACCCTGGCTAGAGTCATGATTGGGCTGAGCCTGGGGCTAATGGCAGCCGTGCCGCTGGGAACCGTGCTAGCGGTCGTCAATCCGGTGCGGCAACTGATCATGCCAATGATTCAAACCATCGCCCCGATCGCCCCGGTCGCCTGGGTGCCAGTGGCGATCGCGCTTTTAGGAATTGGCGACCAGTCCGCCATCTTTGTGGTGTTTATGGGTGTGTTTGCGGTAATGACACTAGCAACCGCAGCGGCGATCGAAAACGTGCCGCAAGAACTCATCAAAACCGCCAGAAGCCTGGGTGCCAGAGGACATCGGCTCTGGCTCTGGGTCATGTTGCCTGCAACGGCTCCCAGTTTGCTAACCATTGTACGAGTTAACTTTTTTGCCGCATGGATGGCCGTGTTAGCAGGTGAAATGGCCGGGATCAATTCTGGACTGGGAGCGCTAATCATTCTAGGACAGCAGCAGTTTAATATGCGCCTGGTCATGACAGGCGTGATTACCATTGGGGTGTTGGGGTTTGCGATCGATCGCTGATTCTACTGATTCAGCGGCGGCTACTCTGGTGGGAAGCACGAGGTAAAAGGGGCACACATGGCTGAACTCTGCTTCGAGCAAGTTTCTAAGGTATATGCAGGACATCCTGCCGTTGTAGATGTGAATCTCACCGTGCCTTCAGGCTCATTCACGGCGCTCATCGGCCCTTCTGGCTGTGGCAAAACGACGCTCCTCGAAATCGCCGCCGCCCTGATTCCCGCGACGACGGGGCGAGTGTTGCTGGGCGGCAAACCAATCACCCGCCCGGGCCCCGAAACGGCAATCGTGTTTCAGCACCACAATCTGTTTGAGTGGATGACCGTGCAAGATAATGTCGCCTTTGGGCTACGCACTCAGGGAATTTCTCGCCACGAACGTCGCCTTCGAGCCGGAAAACTGCTGGCAGACGTGGGGCTAATTGACCATGCTCACAAACTACCGCATGAACTGAGCGGTGGAATGCGTCAGCGAGTGGCGATCGCCCGTGCCCTGGTGCTAAATCCGCAGGTTCTCCTAATGGACGAACCCTTTTCTTCCCTGGACTATCAGACTCGTCGCGTCATGCAGCGCTATTTGCTGGCGATGTGGCATCACGCTCAGGCAACCGTTGTCATGGTGACTCACGATTTGGATGAGGCGATCGCCCTGGCAGATCAAGTCGTGCTATTTTCTGGCAGCCCCGGATGCATCGTTGAAACAATTCGCATTCCGCTGGAGCGTCCCCGCCAGCCCGAAGACACTCGCCTCCAGGAAATTCGCGCCCACCTGCGCCATCACCTGGAAAAAGAAGTCGCCCTAGGCGAATTCACCGCTGCCGAACTTGCTGCCCTGCGTCGCGAAGGCATGACCGCAGACTTATAGAGAAGTGACGCAACCACGAGTCCCTTGCTAAGATTCCTAATCCTGATGACCTCCTAGACCAGTCGCTCTGCTAGCCTCAACTTAGCCGAACGCGATCGCACATTTTGCTGCATCTCTTCCTCCTGCGGCACAATTGGCTTTTTGGTTAATACCTGCAACAACTCTGATTCTCTAAAGGTATGTTTGACAAGCCGATCCTCCAAACTGTGGAAACTGATAACCCCAATTCGACCCCCCGGCTTTAGCCAGAGTGGAGATAGATGCAGAAATTTCTCCAAAACAGCTAACTCTTGGTTAACAGCAATTCGCAACGCCTGAAACACACGGGTTGCCGGATGAATTCTGGCATATCGATACGACTTGGGCACACAGTAGAAAATTGTCTCAGCTAGCTCAGTCGTCGTCTTCAGCGGCCGCCGCTCAACAATGCGTCTGGCAATCCGGCGAGACAATCGTTCTTCACCGTAGACGTAGAAAATTTCTGCCAGCTTTGCCTCATCCCAATGATTAATCACTTCAGCCGCAGTTAAAGATTGCTGCTGATTCATTCGCATATCCAACGGTGCTTCATGTCGAAAGCTAAAGCCTCGATTTGGAATATCAAACTGAGCCGAGCTAACCCCCAAATCCGCAACGATGCCATCAAACTGCAAACCTCCCGGATCGTAGTCAACAAAGTTACCGTGCCAGAACCGCACCCGCTCCTGGTGCTTTGCTAGCTGTATCTGGGCTGCTGCTATTGCCTGCTCATCCTGGTCGATCGCCACCAAACAACTCTCTGGAGCCGCCGCCAAAATCAGTTCGCTATGTCCTCCTCCCCCAACCGTTGCATCCAAATAAACCCCCGCTGGACGCGACACTACTCCCTCAATCAACTCTTTGCTCAAGACGGGAATATGAGTGAAAGGGATATCGCCCCCCTCGTTCACTCTAGGCAGGTCTGAGGAATCGGTACTTCGGGAATCAGTATTTTGGGAATCAGTACTTGAGGAATCAGTAGCGGAGTCAGACATGGCATTCAGTGCTATCTCCTAAATCATACTTACTTACAGCATCTTTCAAATGGGTAAACCACAGGTAGGGGAAAACGGCCGTTTTCCCCTACGGGGATTTATAGCGGTAGTCATATTGATTAGGACATTGTGGTGCGGCGGAGCCGCACCACAATGTCCTTGTCCTAACCCTGGCTACAGCTATATGTTCTAAGAGCTACAGATAGCGCTATGTGTGAAATTCAGACCTGGGAAAAACTAAATTGCTTGAAACCTGCGTAAAATTACTGGTTTTTAGTTAATTACCCCAAAAAATAGGGCATTCTGAAAAATGGGCACTCTCAGTAAAACATCCTCAATGAGACACCCTTGCTAAGCAACTGGCAGCACGTTTCTGACGGTGTGTTTCTGGCAACTTGTCTCTATTGACCCCTCAACCTGCCACATTACCTGTACTATGCTGAAATTCTTGCGTCCGGCTCTCATTCTTTCTGCTGCGTTGCTTCCATTGCTAGGCGATAGTTACACTCCGGCTTCCGCTCAAGAGCGTCAAGGCTGTTTTATGGTCAACGATACTGGTCAGCTAGTTGACCTGTCTGCCATTTGTCCTTCTGCCGTCCCGGTCCAAATCGCCGAACAGCCCACTTTGGGTACAGGTGACATTCAAGTAACGCTGAGATGGACTTCTACAGATGACCTTGATATGGCAGTGACCGACCCAGAGGGTCAGATAGTCACTTATTTCAACCCCAGCGTTGCTTCTGGAGGACAGCTTGATGTTGATGCTAACGCTGGCTGTAGTGAAACAACCTCTTCACCCATTGAGAACATCTTCTGGCCCCCTTCAGAAGCTCCCGAAGGAGAATACGCTATCGAAATTAGTTTGTATAGCCGTTGTGGTACTGCATCAGGTCCAATTTCCTACACCCTGACTCTGCTGGTTCAAGGAAATACTGAAACTTTCACAGGCACGGTAGACGACCAAAACCCGATCGCCACCTACCCATTCTCATTACCTCGGTAGTGGAATTGCAGCACAGCAATCCCTAAATATTTGCCAAAAGGCGCACCTCAAAACGTGAATTCGATAGCGCCATTTCAGCCACACATCGTGCGGCTGAAATGGCGCTAAATTTTGTTGGCTGCGACACGGGCAGCAAGATTTAGCGCGTTTGTCAAACTGACATCAACAAGGATGTGCTTTCAGTTCAACAGGACTTGCACAAGCAGAGTGTAAAATCAGGCGATCGCTTCCTGGACAAGGGGCTTAAGCCCCTTGTTCTATAGGGAATGCGTAAGTCCTGTTCAAGTAGGTGGCAAACCTAAATGAATTGTGAAAGTGCCCCCTTAAAGACGGATACTTTCACAATTCGTCTTCAAAAATTAAATAGGATTGATGCAACTTTCAAAAAAACGGGTCGAAATTCGGTAGGTGCGTTGTAAATCCGTATAAGCTATGTTATGTAAACACAATAGTTTTTATATAGTTTTTAAGAACAGTCCTCTAGCATTAGAGGACTTCTGAAACGGCACTGGATTGTCTATCTTCTGGGGGAACTGGGAATGCGCCAAATTTCGTTCATCACCTTTACAGGGATACTGACCCTTTGGTTAGGGGGATGTGCTTTCTTTTCGGGCGGAAATGATACGGCCACTGAGCCTTCTCCTGACACTACGGTTGAAACGATTGAACCCTCGCCTCCAGACGGTACTGTGGCGACTCAGCCTTTCTCGGAGCCACCTGTGGTTGGCGGACAGACCGCCCCTGCGGGTACACTTCCACCTGATTTGATTGGCTCTACCGACTCCAATCAGAGAGTTCAAGGTATTCAAAGAAATCGTCCAGACCCGTTTGCTTTGCTTCCTACCAGTCCTGTGATTCAAACTCCTCCGACGCAGACTCCAAGTACAACGCCCGGAACCGGACAAGGCGGTCGCCTGCCCAACGTACCGACGGGTGGGCAAACGGAACGCTCCGGTGCCCTCGCACCCATTCCAGAATTGGTGCCCTCCCGCCCCGCTCCGCCCCCTCGTCCTCAGGCTGACCTTGCTAGGTTAGTTAAGGTGACAGGCGTTGTACAAATTGGAAATACCGTTCACGCAATTATCAGTGCCCCTAATGAGCCAAGTAGCCGATATGTGCGAGTGGGGCAGCGGCTTTCCAATGGTCAGATTTTGGTTAAGCGCATTGAGGTAAACTCCGGTTCTGAACCCATTGTGGTGTTGGAACAGAACGGTATTGAGGTCGTTAGAGCCGTAGGGGAAGGTGGACCACCAGAGCAACCTACTGCGGCGGCGATCGCTTCTCCCCAGGTGGTTGCTGTAGGGGTTGAATAATTGTGTTCAAAGCAGGTATGGGGTTAAAGCTTCGTTAGAGTGAAGAGAAATCCCTTCACAGATTCTGTCGATGGAGGACTGTTATGGCGATCGCTAGTTCCCCTCCCACTAGTAGCTATTTCCCCTTTTTCTCGCCAGAGGCTGCTCAAGATACTAACCTGCTTCACCAACTAGGTTTTGTTCCGGGCTTAAAAGAACTTTTGATGGTGCGCCAGGTTCATGCCCTGGAACACGCCACAATTTGGCTTTTGAGCGATAGGACGACTGCCAACCCAGCTTTACAGCACGGGCAAAGAGAAGTATCTCTGGGCGGAATGTCCACTGAACAGGGCTTTTACGTTTACGGTGCCGTAACCTCAATGAAGCTGCGGCAAGCCGTACATTCAGCCCTGCTGCGCCTGGTCGCTGGAGATTGGGATTTGGCAGTGCATCCTCGCTGCGGCACTAACCTGTCGGTGGGAATGGTGATTGCGACTGGGCTGGCGCTTGGAGTGCCCTGGGTGCTGCCGCGCAACCCTCTGGAGCAACTGTTAGGAATGGGGCTGGCTGCGACGGCTGCAATGCACCTTGCCCTGAGTTGGGTAGTCTGGCTCAGCGCTACCTTACGACTGCAATTCCATTCAATTTGGCGATCGGCAACATCAGCGCATTGGGCGATCGCCAGGGTCGTTCGGTTCACTTTGTCCAGGTACTATGGGTTGAGCAACCGTTGAGCTTCGCTGCACAGCAACAAAACTTAAAGACCAAAACATCCTGAAAGTCTCGCCAGAGTAGTACTCTGAAAGACAATTACGGTATGAGTTAAATAATTACCCGAAAGGAAAAGCTCATGGTACAACGTGGTTCTACAGTCCGAATCCTTCGCAAAGAATCTTACTGGTACAAAGATGTGGGCACCGTTGCCTCTGTTGATCAGAGTGGCATCAAGTATCCCGTTATTGTTCGCTTTAACAAAGTCAATTACGCTGGGGTAAACACCAACAACTTCAGCATGGATGAAGTTGTTGAAGTAGAGGGTGCAGCGAAGAAGAAGCTTTCTAAACCCCCATCAGCCGCAGGTGCCTCTGGCGGCAAGCAAACTACTGTTGACCCCGCAACCCGCAGGACGGGTCAAGGTGCTGGACAGTCTACCAAAGGAGCCGCAGCAGAGGCTCCCGGAACCGATCAGCCTGACAAGGAAGGCGCTCCCAACCAGGGTACAGAATCTCGCTAAAGGTTACAAAGTTAACTCACTTCCAATGACTTTGGGTAAAAGTGTGCATCGTTCATGCTTTTGCCCAAAGTCATTCTGATTTTGAAGTGAACGATATGGATGCACCCACTTACGCCTTGCTTTGTGAAATGAGGAGCTTCATACCAATCCTTTATGGAAGCGGAACAAGGGGCTTAAGCTCCTTGCTCCGCCAGAGTCCATTCTAGGGAAGCTGAAATTGAATCGGTATAAGCCCCTTGTTGAGAGTTGCCATAGAATTAACTTAGGATTGCGGATTTATTAATGTGTAATTCTCCTGTGTAGGGGCATGGCATTGCCATGCCCCTACAGAGATTCTGGTTTTACAGGTTATTTGATCCGCGATCCTTATTCAAACGTTCCATGGGTCGAAATTAAACTGTGCCGGAATTGCCTGAGGTCGAAACGGTTCGACAAGGTTTGAATCAGCGAACTTTAAATCAAGAGATTTTGGGTGGAGATGTATTACTGCCCCGCACGATCGCCTATCCGCCTATCCCGATCGCTTTTTTAACGGGCTTACAGGGAATGGCGATCGCCCAGTGGCATCGGCGCGGCAAATATTTGCTGGCAGAACTCTGTCAAAGTTCTGCTTCAGCAGAGCAAAAGCCCGCAGGCTGGCTGGGAGTTCACCTGCGAATGACAGGACAACTGCTGTGGCTCCATCAGGACGAACCACTACAAAAGCACTGTCGGGTGCGCCTGTTTTTTGCCGCACAGCGAGAGCTACGGTTCGTTGACCAGCGTACCTTTGGGCAAATGTGGTGGGTGCCACCCGAAACCAACCCCGAAACGGTCATGACCGGGCTACAAAGACTTGGCCCAGAGCCGCTTTTGTCCGATTTTTCGGCTGAGTATCTAGCAGGGAAATTGCGCGATCGCCACCGCCCAATCAAGAATGCACTCCTCGATCAGAGGTTAGTTGCTGGAATCGGTAATATCTACGCCGATGAAGCTTTATTTCTCAGCAAAATCAGACCTGAAACCCTTTGTTCTGCTCTTAAGCCGCGTCAAATCAAGGCGCTTTATGCCGCCATTGTGCAGGTTCTCCAGGACAGCATTGATGCAAGAGGTACCAGCTTCAGCAACTTTCGGGACGTGGAGGGCATCAACGGCAATTATGGCGGCGTTGCTAGAGTTTATGACCGCGAAGGGCAACCTTGCCGCACCTGTGAAACTCCCATTGAACGGTTAAAGTTGGCAGGGCGATCGGCGCACTTTTGCCCCAAATGTCAGCGCTAAGCTCGGCTAATCAGCGCTACAGGGTGCTAATTCCTAGAGAAAGGAGGTAGAACTTTGCCACACATCATCTTTTTCACAAATCAAAGAGGATTGCTATATACAATGTGAAAGAATGAGAATCTATCCTACAAACGTGAACTATGGCAGTCAAGCGGGGCGACCTGGTGCGGGCGGTGCGAGAAAAGCTGGAAAATAGTTTAGAAGCGCAAGCCAGCGATACACGATTTCCACCTTACATCTTTGAAACCAAAGGGGAAGTTGTGGACTTAAAGGGAGACTATGTGCTGGTTAAGTTTGGTCACGTGCCCACGCCTAATATGTGGTTGAAAGCTGACCAGGTAGAAAAGTTTGAATGACCGTGTTACTGGTTCGTCCTCTGCTATTTCTTGACGGGCTATTCATATTTAATCGTTGTTTTGATCATCGTTGACTTGCGATCGCCCTTGTCGCATCGCTTCTTTTCCTATGAACTCTCCTGATGCGATCGCCCACGCTTCTGCTCGCGTCTCAGTGATTGGGGCGGGAAACGTTGGCAGTACTCTGGCTCAACGAATTGCTGAGAAAAATCTGGCCGATGTTGTGCTGCTAGATGTAGTTGCAGGCAGACCTCAGGGCGTAGCGCTGGACTTGATGGAAGCCAGAGGCATTGAAGGTCACAATCGCCAAATCATCGGTACGGTAGACTACGCCGATACTGCCGACTCTAACATTGTCGTGATCACCGCAGGATTGCCGCGCAAACCGGGGATGAGTCGAGACGACCTGATGCGAACCAACGCAAATATCGTCGTCGAGGCAACTAGAATGGCGATCGCCCACTCGCCAAATGCCCTTCTGGTTCTCGTTACCAATCCCTTAGACGTAATCACCTACCTGTCCTGGAAAGCCAGCGGACGGCCCGCCCATCAGGTAATGGGAATGGCAGGAATTTTAGACTCTGCTCGATTCCAAACCTTCATTGCTTTAGAACTGGGTGTCTCCCCGGCAGACGTTAGCGCGATGGTGCTAGGCAGTCACGGCGACCTGATGGTGCCTCTGCCCCGCTATTCCACCGTCAGCGGCATTCCCATTACAGAACTTTTAGATGCAGCCACCATTGAGCGACTGATCGAGCGCACCCGCAACGGTGGAGCCGAAGTGGTAGAACTGATGCAAACTGGGGGCGCATATTACGCCCCCGCTTCCTCAACCTGTCGCATGATTGAAGCCATGCTGCTGAATCAGTCTCGCCTGCTGCCCGTTGCGTCTTACTTACAAGGCGAGTATGGGCTACAGGACATTTTCATTGGCGTACCCGCTCGCCTGGGAAAGAGTGGCATTGAAAGTGTCCTGGAGCTAGATTTGACGGACGCTGAGCGGGAAGCTCTGCACAGTTCGGCTAAATCGGTGCGGCAAAAGAATGCTCAGGCTTTGGAGATGTTGAAGGAGTCACTTTAGCCTGGGGCTGTGTTGGGTTTTGCTTGGCTTCATTCAAGCTATAGCGGTAGCCACATTGATTAGGACATTTGGTGGCGCAGCGGAGCCGCGCCACCAAATGTCCAGGTCCTAACCTAGCTGACTACCGCTATACATTCTTCATCTAACCTGCGTTTGCCGTACAACCGCTTCTACTGGGGACGAGCGGCTACCACTTCGATTTCAACTAGCCAGCCTGGGTCAACGAGTCCAGCAACCTGCATGGTTGAGCGGGCGGGCAGGTTGGGCTGCTCTTCGGTGCCAAAGAACTGGGTATAGCCTTCCATGAAGCCGTCAAAATCCATTGTGCCGCCGTTGCTGGGGTCGCCAACGAGAAATGCCTGCATTTTGAACACATCTCCCATTGTCAAATCCAGGCTTTGAAGAATGGTTTGAATCTTCTCAAGTACGCCAACCGTTTGAGTTTTGGTGTCACCATAGGCGGCAATGCTGCCTTCTGGGGCTGTTTCATCAACAACGGACGGCACTTGCCCGCTCAGGTGGACAAGGGCAGTGTTGGGCGGCGTTTCGACGGCAAGGGCGATCGGAAAGCTGGAGTTAGGAATGGGATAGCGAACGACTGCTTGAGCAAGGGTGCGGTGAGGGGTAAAAAAGAGAAGGGCGATCGCCACTCCAACTACTATCACAGGTGCAGCAGCAACCTTTCTCCAAGCTCTGAGCATTGATTTGAACTTCATTCTTTAGAACCTCTTGTGAAGGAATACGGTAAGTACAAATTGCCTAAATCTCAATCTCTCTTACGTTAAGGGGAAAAGGCAAAAGGAATGAAAACCAGGCTATGCCCATTCCCTTTTGTTCCTTAACCGAGCATGATGCTCTACCCTTGTGCTGCCAGGGTTTGAGCAGAAATTCCTTGAACCGCTTGATGAGCAGAGAGGATTGACCCTTCCTGCCATCCCGTCAGGTAGCTGAGGTGTTCTCCGGCCAGGTAAAGCGGGCCGTCGGGCTGATTGAGTATGGGGTAAGCGGTTTCTAGAGCAGCTTCCTCCCATTCAATCCATCCGCCCTGGCTGTAGGGAATTTTCTCCCAGGCAATGCTGACTCCCGTATCAAACGAAACCTCACTGCCGTAGCTGGGATGAATGGTTTCGCCATCCTCGATCGCTTTGCGAAGCCGTTGTTCGTAGGGCATGGCTCCGATTCGCTCACCAATGTCGTTGTCCCAAATGTAGGCCCCTACAATGACTCCCTTTTCTTGCTGGAAGCCCATTGCCGGATACCAAATTTGGGTTACATCTCGCTCTGTCCAGGAAATGCCGCCGTAGATGCCGTAGTCTTCTTCCCAAAAGCGGCGATCGGCTTGAAAACCAATCTTCATGGCTTTGATGTAGGAAGCGCCTCCTATGGCGATCGCCTCCTGAAACGCTGGCGAAAAGTCAGCATCAATGCCATTTAAAACTGAGAGCGGGAATGTGCAGATCGCATAGTTTGCATCTAATGCCTGCTGACTGCCCGAAGCCTTGTCAGTGTAGACAATTCGCACTCCTTCACCCATTTTGCGAATTTCGCTCACCTCAGCGCCATAGGTGATTAAATTGCCGACTTGCCGCTCAAAGCCCTTAGCAATTTGATCCATGCCGCCGACGGGTTGCAGCATAGTTGCAGCCTGATGATAGCCCTCAGCAAATTGCAGCTTGTATTGCCAAAAAGAAGACTTTAGCAATTCTGACAGGTCAATGGGTTCGTATCGCTCACCTGCCGTCAGTCCGGCTCCGGGTGGCGTACTGTATCCCGCTCGGCTCGACCCTTTGTAGAGGTAATCTTCATCTAAATTGCCAAAACTTTTAACCATTGCCAGAATGCGCTCTCGATCTTCAACAGAAATTTCCCGGTCTAGCGCATTTCGGCTTACGGCTTTGGCCAAAAGTTCTGCAATGTAGCCTCGGCAGTCGTTTGTGACTCGGCGATTGAGGACGGGTTCGCCACCAAATGCCTGATCGTCCTGGAAGTAAGCGCCCCGATTTTCGTTAACGATGACTTCCAGCGGTACGCCAAGTTCTTTGCAGTATCCTAATAATGCTGTGTGGTGATAAGGAATGCGGGCGGGTCCAGGGTTGATGTACAGATGATCGGCTGTGTCAAAGGTGCAGGTTTGGCTGCTGTCGGTTTCTGTAATGGGGTCGCCGCTGCGAATCGTCCAAATTCGACCACCAGAGCGATCGCGAGCTTCTAAAATGGTGCAGTCATAGCCTGCCTTTGAAAGTTCATACGCAGCTGTCATGCCTGCAATTCCGGCTCCCAAAATGGCAACTTTAGTCCCAGTTCCCGAACCACCAGGTAAGTTTGGGCGATCGGCTGCTTTGGCTGGAGAACGGATCAATCCCATTGCTTTCATCGTGGTGAAAACAGCCGCAGCCCCACCTGCTCTTCCTACTAATTTCAAAAACTTACGGCGCGTTGGAGAAATTTTTCTCCGAGTTGAATGCTGGTTCATGGATCTCTTATGCTCTAGAAAACTTTCTATGCAATAGCTTTCAAGCAAGTACAGTATGCCTATAACCAGCCAGGATTCCTTTAGCAAAAGTTGCCAAAATGAAGCTCTGAATGATTTAGCGGCACTAATTTTGGAAACTGTACTAGTTCAAAAACAGTTGTTTCTCTGCTTACGAAATAAGAGGCTAGCCTCTATCTTTCTGCTAAGATGTATCGCCAGATGCTTTTTGAAGCGCCTGTAATTCACATTTACAAAAACATCGATGCTTGAGAAATTTACGCTGTACAAATAATGCTTTTCTTGATAGCGTATGCTCAATTTAAAGCCGTAAGATCTGCGACTTCTCGAAGAAGTCGCAGATCTTAATCCCTCCCTGTAGGGGCGTAACATTCGGTAGTTAGACTCTGAAATAATTCAAAATCTTTACCCGAATGCTAGGCCCCTACAGACTTGTGGGTTACAAGTTAGATTTTTCAAACATCCACTTAGACTAGGAACCTGCTGTACCGGATAGAGAACTCATAACGGGCATAAATCTTTCCAGGCTCAAGTTAGAGGCGACCTGGGTGAGTTTGCTCAAGTCGGTGGGGTCATCCAGGTGTGGAATGCAGCCTAACACTGGCTTTTGAGTCAGCGACTGGATGAGCTTGGTGGGGGCCCAGTTGGCAATTTCTTGGTCGGTGCAGGGTTTGGCGCAGTTGAGAATAATGCCTTTGAGGTGAACCCGTGACTGCTGGGCGAGGGCGACGTTGGCGACGGCTTGGGCGATCGCCCCCAACCTCACAGGTACCACTAACACGGTTGGCAATCGCCAATCCCATGCCAAATCCGCCACCGTTGTCTCATGGGTGACGGGGGAACCTAACCCACCCAAAGATTCAACTAGCACAAAGTCTCGCTCTTGCAGCAGGGTTTGAAATTGCTGCCAGGCCTTTTCTAGCTGAATTTTACGACCTTCACGGTCAGCGGCGATCGGTGGGGCTAGGGGTGCTTCAAAGTAAAGCGGCGTGATTTCATCGGCAGACTGTTGCAGCGTGAACAGTCGGGTGTAGAGTTCGCGATCGCCCACACCCGACTGGAGCGGCTTCATGATTCCTAACCGCTGTGAACTGCAATAAGTTTGCCAGTAAGCCGCTAGAGCGGTTGTTAAAACGGTTTTTCCAGTGTCCGTATCGGTGCCTGCAATCAATAGGGCGTTCAAGCGTTACTCCACTTTCGGTGAACAATTCAGAGAGAAGAATTATGTCAATCCCCAAAATTTCAGGATGGGACTGACATTACCAAGTTTTTTCTAAAATTTGAGCAGAAGTTTACTCTGGTGGCGGCTCAGTGGGAGCAGTTGCGCTAACACCTAAGGTAAAGTCGGTTTCCTCGGTGGCTACCACTTCTACGATGTAGTCGCCACTTTCGGGCACCTGGAAGCCCCAGAAAACCACACCTTCAGCATCGGGCACGGGTTCACCATCGGGGTAAAGCACACTAATCGTGGCGGCCCCTTCCAACACCTCAGCGGAGAAGACTTGCCCCTCCTGCACATTAACAACGTAGCGTTTAGTGAGGCGATCGCTCACCGTGTCGCTTACTTCCACGCCTTCTGCACCCGCCGGAAAGCTAAGTTGCTCTGTCTCAATTTGAGGTTCGACCGGAGTTGGGCTGGGGCTAGGCGTTGGAGTCGGGGTTGGCTCTGGTTCTGGCGCTGCTTCCAGGTTGAGGTCTAGCCTGTAGTCGCTTTGCTCAACGCCCCGAACAGGTCTTAGCTCAACGTAATATTCGCCTGAAAAGTTCAGCGTTCCTCGCCACTGCTGTACCCGCTCAGCATTGCCTTCAACCAGATCTCCGTTTGGTGCAAATATGCTGAGTAATACGCCCTCGCCATTGATTGCAGCCGATAGAGTTTGTCCTTGCTCGGCAGACACAATATAGGTCACAACTTCGTTTGCTCTCAACGTGCCCTCAACGCTGGTGGTGTCACCGGGCGCAAGGTTCAACCGCTGGCTATATTCAACGGGTTCGTCGGTTGGAGTTGGGGTTGGAGTTGCTGTTTCAGTTGGGGTTGGAGTTGCTTCGGGTCGATTATTCGACGAGTTTTGGATGGCGCTGACCACCGCAAAGGTCGTGATTAGCGTGACGATCGCCAGTCCACTCACGATTCCCGCTACTGCCCAGGGATTGTCCCAGACGGAGGTTTCTGTCTGGGTTGGGATGGCTGGCCCCGCCACTCGCCGGGGAGCATTGGGGCTGGGGACTGTAGAATCTGGGCGGCGACCCACTGCCAGGGTTTGCATTCGAGAAGTGGGGTCAGTCGCTTGAGTGGCGGAAGGTGGGGCAGGCGGGGGTGGAGTCACGACTGAAGGGTTAGCCAGTGCCTGAAGCGATTGCACAACCTCACTGACAGACTGGTAGCGATCGCCCGGACGATAGCTCAACATCCGATTCAACACCTGAGCAAAACCGGGGCTAACCTTAGCCCACTGCTGCCAATACCAGGTAAGGCTGCGATCGTCATACAGTTCCTGCGGCTCTTTGCCCGTCAGCAGCACGACTGCGCTGACTGCCAGTGCATAGAGGTCACTGTTGGGGTAAGCCCGACCCGACTGCATCTGCTCACTGGGCGCATAGCCAATCTTGCCTACGGTGGTGGGCTGATGCTCTGTCTCCACCGACTGAACGCGGGTGGCAATTTCTTTCACCACGCCAAAGTCAATCAGCACAGGCAAATGATCCTGCTGCCTGAGAATGATATTGTCAGGCGCAATGTCTCGATGAATAATTCCTTTACTGTGGATGTGTGCCAACACGGGCAAAAGTTGTCGCATCAGTTGCAGCACCTCTGTTTCACTGAATGCTGTGCCCTGCGCCTTGCGCTCGTTTAGCAGCGCTCGATAAGTCTTACCCTCGACATAATCCTGCACCAAAAACAACCGCTGATTTTCCTCAAACGTGGCGCGAAACTGAGGAATCTGAGGATGCTGAATCTGGTAAAGAATTGCGGCTTCTCGCTGAAACAGTTCCTTAGACTTGTCTAAAACGTAAGCCCCGCTTTGAGACGGGATGAATTCCTTCAGGGCACACCGTTCGTTAAAACGCCCCAAGTCTTCTGCCAGGTAGGTACGACCAAACCCCCCTTGCCCCAACATACTTAACAAGCGGTAGCGGTTTTGTAGAACAGTCCCGGTGGGAATGGGTGGTTGCATGACAGATGATTCACTGAGATCTCACGAATAAACGGGAATAGGCTCCGCTCGTCCATGCGGATGCTCATTACTCCAAGATCCCCATCATACCAGGATCCCCATCATACCAGGGAAACTCACGCCCCACGCCGCATCCCACCCAGGCGAAACAG
>JAAUTN010000461.1 GCA_012031415.1 Leptolyngbyaceae cyanobacterium SM1_4_3
ACCGACTGAATTTTAGGATTCAGAAGTTCCAGAGGTAATGAAATGGCTCCAGGACATCGAACATCCAAACCAGCATTTCATAGATATGCGCTATTCTTGCAGTGAGCCTGATGATGCAAGCTATAAACGTTGGCTAGACTCATATCAGCGGCTCAGAGGGTGGTTACAGAAACAAGCCACTCGGCTTTAAGGAGGAGAGATGCAGGAAACTTGGCAAGGAACACTCAAGCACCAACTTACAGACCAGTATATAGAAAGATCTCAGGGCTGGGTTGATATCAACATTTCTACATCTGGCTTACTAAATTTAACTATTGTGAGTGATAGTTTTTCTGATTTGTCTATACCTCAGCGTAGGGAAAGCATATTAAACTTCTTGCAACAATCACACGTTTCTCTATCTCCTGGTTTCTTGTCTCTCTACACGTTACAAGAGGCTGAATCTCTTAATTTGTCTCAACCACAAACTGTTAATGGAGACTCAGTATCCACTTGGCAAGATTTAGCTTTACAAGCAGCTAACCCCCAGAATCAATCGCAGCCCGCTCAGCGTGAACCAAGTGCTCCTCGAACCGTAACATTTTACTCTTTCAAAGGAGGAGTAGGTCGAACTACAGCATTAACGCATGTTGCCTGGATTCTGGCGTTACGTGGTCGTAAAATTGTAGCTGTTGATTTGGACTTAGAAGCACCTGGTTTAAGTACAGCTTTTAACTTAAACCCTCAACCAAAATATGGAATTGTTGATTATTTTTATGAACGTTCCTATTTGCCAGAAGGGGTAGAGCCAAATATTTCAGTAGCTCAGATATTTGGTGAAGTTAAAATACCTAATGCTATAGGAAGATTGTTTGTCGTTCCTGCTGGGACTCTTAACCTCGACTACATTTCTAAAGTTGATGATCTACGGGCAACTACTGTTACTGATAGTGGAGAAAACCTCTGGTCTATTTTTAGCCGCGAAATTCAAGAACAGTTGAAGCCAGATATTCTATTAATTGATTCACGAACTGGAATTAACCAATGGGGAGCCTTATCACTATTACAAGCAGCAGATGAAGTAATTGTATTTTTATTTCCAAATGAGCAAAATCGTCAAGGAATTAGCCTACTTCTACAATCACTTCAATCCTTAGAGATATATCTATAAATTTTGTATTTACTCCGGTTCCTGATATTACCGAAGTTGGGATGGCTAAAGTAAGAAGGATTTGGAAGTTCTTATATGAAGCAGTTAGGAATAGGGAAAGCGAAAATGATGAAATAGTTGAAGGTTCATCCAGAGAAAGTGAGCCTGATTTAGATGCATCACTTTCCGAATTAGATCCATTAGTAGTTCCTTATTTATCCCCTATTGCTTTAGCTGATAGTTATCCTGTACCAGCACTTCTAGACTATTACACTCGGATTGCTAATCTAATTGATGAAGAAACCGATGAACTTCAACGAAAAGCAATCTTAACTGGTTCAAATCGTCGATGGAGCATTATTGAAAGCCTGCAATTTCCTGAGGTTAATGCGGCTGATCCAAATCAGCCCCTTGACTTACTATTTCAACGAACTACTGATTTTGAAAAATTTCTAGACGATACCAACTGTCTTATTGGAGGACGAAAAGGAACAGGTAAAACCGCTCTATACTGGCTTTTACTGAAACATAGTAATGTTGCTCAACAACTGGCTCATGGTCGGTTAGATAGTACTATTTGCCTCTCTGGTCATGGAAGGTTTCACGTAAGTCGTCCATCGCGTGACGAGTTCCAAGTGATTCATAGAGATCTACAAGAAAATAATGGATCATGGGAAGCGTTTTGGAGAGCTTATTTACTGTTTAGGGTTATCAAAGAGAATGAGAATAATTTCAGCTTTCCTAAAGGTAAAAAAGGCGAAAAATTTGTTGATCTGAAAAGAATCGTTAATGATCTTTCGGGCGAAAGATGGCAATATGAACACACTCAAAGTTTGCTTCAACTATCAAGTGATCCTAATCTACTCCTCATTGTCAAAGATGCTCTAGATATCTTTGATGAACAGGTGAAAAGCCAATCCCAAAAACTGTGGATTCTTTATGATGATTTGGATGAGGATTTTCCTGAAAAAGATGAGGTAAGACAACAAGCTCTGATTGGTTTATTTCAACTTGTCCAAGCGTGTGACGCGAGGAGGATAGCATCAATTCGATTCAAGATTTTTTTAAGAGAAGATATTTGGAACCGTTTAAGTTTCGACAATAAAAGCCATTTCAATGGGCGTGATCTTCTTTTGCAGTGGAATCGAATTGATTTTCTCCGGCTTGCGCTTCGCCAAGCAACCCAGTCTAAGGACTTTAAGAATTTAGTAGATCGCTTTCTCCTGTCGAAAGTATTGATCAAGCTAATGAGGAAGCTATTGATCGAGCTTTAGAACTTCTTTGGGGAAGTCGTCGTAGAACAGGTACTAAAGCTAAGTACGTCACAAGATGGGTCTATGAACGTCTTACAGATTCAAGCAATACAACTTTTCCCCGTAGTTTGAGCATTTTGTTGAAAGGGGCAAAAGAACAAGAGTTGACGTATAAAGGGCAGTCATCAAAGCAAACACCTACAGATCGGTTATTACGAGGAACATCTCTGGAAGTTGGATTGAAGAAAGCCTCAGAAGAACGTTGTCATGCAGTTAGAGAAGAATATCCTGATTTGAGAAGATTTTTTGACTCCCTTAAAGGTATGCAGGCTCTACTATCAAAAGAAGAATTGCAAACTGTGTGGCAAGAATCTGCACAAGATATCTCATCTGATTTTGATGAGTTTTCAGATTTATTAAGCGAGATTGGTATCGCTGAATGGCGTGAGAAGGAGCAACGCTATAAATTTGCAGATATTTATGTGTATGGCTTTGAGATGATCCGTAGAGGTGCGGTGTAGTAAAATCATCAGTGCTGAGACAGGTTTTAATTGACAATCATCAGCCAGGATAGACAACTCACTTTGTCGTTCTTCATCATCGCTATAACAACCTGTGCAAAAGGTGATTCGCTCCCCAACGGGTAACTCTTTCATTCCTTCTTCAATTGCATGAGCAAACGCAGTCACCTCACTGTCGTATAAAACATCGTGTAATCCGGCAATGCGAAATCCAAACACAAGCTGATACTGAGACTTTCCTTTCTCCAGCAACAGTGCTGCAACTTCGCGATCGTCTTTTTGATTTCTGCAATGCAGCAGACATTAACTTCATTCTGGAATGGCATAAATGTGCTTTTGCCTCCATACTGATTTGGCACCTGCACCGGTTTCAGTCGAATATTGACCTTTGCATCGCCATAACGTTTGCGAATCCAAGCGGGTCGTTGTTCTGGGATGGGTGAAACATAGATATTGTTGCCGTTACACCATTCGGTTCCTGGTGGATTGCGCCAGCGATCGAGAAATTGATGGGGTTGATTTCCAGTCAGAATCCACCAGCTTACAATCAACCAAAACGAGGTTCCAAAAAACCAACCAAGACCCAGGCTAAAGAATCCATTTGTGATGACATAGCAAAGAACAACAATGGCAACCCAAGGACCCAATTGATCTGCCGGAATTGGACCAATACTCGCTTGCTTGCCTAAAATTCGATTGACTTTAATGAATTCTCGATTGAAATCTCGTTCCATAGCTATTCCGATTCACTTTGCCAAATCAACCACCAGCAGTTCCTGTGCCATTTCCTACAAAGATGAACGTGACCACATCAATCGCAATCACGATCGCAAACGCTAATCCCACCTGAGTAACAATTGGTCTCCAGTCATTTCCCTGCTGTGCCTGGTTATAAGCAAATAGGGCAGCCGCAGCAACGAGTAGCAGAAATACACCCCGAATCAGATTGAAAATTAACCCAACAACATTGGCATCTAATGTATTGGTTGCACCTCCAGCCTGAGACGTTTGCTGCGCTAGATTGACAAAGAATTGTTCTAACCCACTTAAGAAAATGGCATGGGCAGGGGCAACTAGAGTATTGAGTAAAGCAGTAATGGTAATAATGAGTGATGCAATATGCCAGAAACGGATCTTTGCACCCAAATATTTCTCTAAAATGGGTACTGCATGAATTAAGTGCCACAGACCGATGAAAACTACACTAGCGCAACCTAGAACTGTGACCAGCAATAGATCTTTGAGCAGTAGATACACACCTACCACAACACAAAATCCAATGAACAATAAATCTGTTTTGGTAACGTTAAATCGCCTAAGTTGTTTAGTTGAATGATGACTTAGTTGAGTTAGACGAGACTCAGTAACCTGAGTTTTAGTGTTATACATCATATATTCCTCATCAGGGCTGATACATCTGTGTCTTAAACTTGCAACTCTTCACGATTAGGTTTGGCAGAGCCTTTACCAGACCGACGATTTGAGTGCTTATCATCTATCCGTTCATCCGATTGATCATTAATGGCTGATTCCATCTCTCGTAGTGGAATACTGCAATGCAAAATATCAGGAGATTGACCGGGCACTAGCATGGCATCAAATACCTGTTCAGCCTTATGGTTCGGGTCGAATCCTTGAAGCAACTGTGTTCCATTTGGTAAAGTCACAACTTCAAACTCGTATTTGGCTTTGCCCTGATCTGTCCAGGTAAAAACAGGTTCAGCCTCACCGTTAAATCGTTCTGGTAACTTTTCTTGGAAGGTGGCAATCAATGCTTGAGCACTGGCTTTGGTAATGTAGTCTTCTTTAGACTGGGGAAGCTTAGCAATACTGGCTTTCTCATCAGGACTAAGGTGATCTGTGGCGATCGCCCACTGCCCATCAGTACGATTGCCTGCAAAAAGAGTATTGCCCTGGTGATTGTTGAGGGCGATTGTCACCTGTTTCCCTTGCTCTTCCATCCGCAGAGTTTTGTTACTGGAAATGGCAATCTCTTCTTGATCAGCATCATCTGAGAGTTCATTAGCCACTCTGGCAAAGCCCACCAAAGATTCTGCACAAGAAATTTGCTGAGGATCAGCTCGTCGCGCCATAAGTTGCTCCAGCACTTTGGGTTCTGCGATCGCTTGTTCAGGTGGCCGCAGCTTGACCTTTTTCTGTATCTACCTCCGATTCAGCGATTGAAGAATTGGTTTGCTCTGCAACTTGC
>JAAUTN010000085.1 GCA_012031415.1 Leptolyngbyaceae cyanobacterium SM1_4_3
GGACGGGTGGTAAACAAAGCGATTCACCTGGCGTTAGGGGTGAATTTGGCGGGTCAGAAGGAGCTATTGGGGCTGTGGATGACTCAAAATGAATCCTCTAAGTTCTGGCTTTCCGTGCTGACGGAGTGACGGTGCAATTTTTATGACTGCGATGCGTCCATCTCCCCTGCTGCATCTACTCCGCTACGCCAAACCCTATCAACTGCAAGTCTGGGGCGCGATCGCCTGCTCGATCCTCCGCACCCTATTTGATCTTGCCCCACCCTTCCTCATTGGCGTTGCTGTCGATGTCGTCGTTGAGCAGGAAGCCTCATTAATCGCACAATGGGGGATTCAAGATCCGCTTACGCAACTCCTCGTGCTGTCCCTGCTGACGAGCGCCGTCTGGGGCTTAGAATCCCTCTGCCAATACGGAGCCGATAAGTTATGGCGCAACCTGGCGCAAACCGTCCAGCATCAGCTGCGCGTCGATACCTACAATCATCTCCAGGAACTCGAACTCGCTTACTTTGAAGATCACAACTGCTCTCCATCCTCAACGACGACATCAACCAGCTAGAGCGATTTCTCAACTTTGGCGCTCAAGACCTCATCAGCTTTTTCACGCGAGTATTCGCAGTTGGCTTCAGTTTTGTGTTCCTAGCTCCCGGTGTCGCCTGGTTAGTGATGCTGCCAATTCCGTTCATTCTGTGGGGCACCTTTGCCTTTCAGTCACGCCTCGCTCCCCGCTATGGTGCCGTCCGCGACCAGGCAGGACTCATCAGCGATCGCCTCTCCAACAACCTCTCCGGCATTGCCACGATCAAGAGCTTCACCACTGAGGCATACGAGCGCGATCGGGTTTACATCGAAAGTGAGGCGTATCGTCGGAGTAACAGTAAGGCGATCGCCCTCAGCGTGGCATTTCAGCCCGTGCTGCGATTTCTGATTCTGTTAGGGTTTGTGACGACGCTGTACCTGGGCGGGCGAGAAGTGCTTCAGGGTCGCCTTACCGTCGGGACTTACGGCTTCATGGTGTTTATCGTTCAAGATTTGCTGTGGCCCTTCACTGAACTGAGTGAAATTATGGACGAATACCAACGCGCAATGGCATCCGTGCGTCGGGTCATGGGCTTACTCAATACCCCGATCGCCATTGGAACCGGAAAGGCACTCCCGCTCGATCGCATTCGTGGGGAGGTGCGGTGCAACGATGTTACCTTTGCTTACAAGGGTCGCAATCCCGTCCTCAAGCAGCTATCTCTGCACATTCCCGCCGGAACCCTGATCGGCATCGTGGGTGCAACCGGATCAGGAAAAAGCACCCTCGTCAAACTCCTGCTGCGCTTTTATAACGTGCAAAGCGGGCGCATCTCGATCGATGGTATCAACATTCACGACATCAACCTGTTTGATTTGCGTCGCTGCATCGGCTGGGTGAGTCAAGACGTATTTCTGTTTCACGGCACGATCGCTGAGAACATTGCCTATGGCAGCTTTGATGCGAGTGGTGAACAGATTGTACAGGCGGCAAAACAGGCAGCGGCACACGAGTTCATTGAACAGCTACCGCAGGGCTACGACACGATCGTGGGAGAACGAGGACAAAAGCTATCGGGGGGACAAAGACAGCGACTGGCGATCGCCCGCGCCATTCTCAAAGACCCGCCCATTCTCGTTTTGGATGAGGCTACCTCAGCCGTAGACAACGAAACCGAAGCAGCAATTCAGAAGTCCTTACAGGCAATTACGCAGAATCGAACGACGATTGCGATCGCCCATCGGCTCTCCACCATTCGTCATGCAGACTGCATTTACGTAATGGATCAGGGTCAAATTGTAGAGTGGGGAACCCACGAAGAATTACTGGTGTTTGACCAGATTTATGCCAATCTTTGGCGCGTCCAGTCAGGTGATACTTTCGGTGCTGTGGGCGATTCTCTTTCAGAGAAGGCTTCGCCAACGCAATCAATCAACTGATTCGATACAGGGTTCACAGATTCCGAAAAACTCTAGCGTATGATAGTAAACTTTGAACGGAACTGAGTATTGCAAATGCTCTTCTAATTCCTGCACAGGGCAGCGATCCAACGGAAACGATCGCCCACACTGCAAGCACGTCAAATAATGCTGATCTTGCTCCACCGGACTGTAGAGCGATTCCCCACTGGTATCTGCCCGACTCTGAACTAATCCGCGTAATTTTAGAGTTTCCAGCGCCCGGTACACTGTGGCTAACCCGATCAACTGTTGCTGCCGCAGCACCCCGTACAACTCTTGAGCTGAAAGGGGATGGGATTGCTGACTTAGCACATCTAGCACCGCCTGTTGGTTTCGAGGCAGGCGAGAGGGGTAGGGCATAGGATGCGGATAGCTTTTGGAGAAAGAGACTCACTTTTCACGGCGGGTGCTGTAGAATAAGCGAATGATAATCGTTCTCATTATACTCTATGTCCTCTATTGAATCTGTCGCACTTGAGCAGCAAGCTGCTCAGATCAGTTCTTCTAGCCAATCTGAACCGTCCGTTACGCCTCTCATTCATCGTCCTCGACGATTGAGACGGACAGAGACACTACGACGAATGGTGCGAGAAACTAGTCTGCGCGTGGAGGACTTGATTTACCCGTTGTTTGTCATGGAAGGAGAAGGGCAGCGCGAAGAAATACCCTCCATGCCGGGTTGCTATCGCTACACGCTGGATTTGCTGTTGGATGAGGTGAAGGAGGTTTACCCATTGGGAATTGGGGCGATCGCGCTGTTTCCTCTCATTCCTTACGACCAGAAAGATAATGCAGGCAGCGAAAGCTACAACTCCAATGGTCTAGTTCCTTGCGCTGTCCGAGCCATCAAACAAGCAGTTCCCGATATTCTTGTCATTACTGATGTTGCTCTCGATCCCTACAGCAGCGAGGGGCATGACGGCATTGTGCAAGACGGCAAGATTCTCAACGATGAAACGGTTGCGGTGCTCGTGAAACAGGCACTGGTTCAAGCAGAAGCCGGAGCCGATGTCGTCGCCCCATCAGATATGATGGATGGTCGCGTCGGAGCGATTCGCAAAGCATTGGATGCAGAAGGATGGATCAACGTCGGAATTCTTGCCTACTCTGCCAAATATGCCTCTGCTTATTACGGCCCATTCCGCGATGCCCTCAATTCTGCCCCCAAATTTGGTGACAAGAAGACCTATCAAATGGATGCTGCAAACGCCAGAGAAGCGATCAAAGAAGTGGATTTAGATATTGCGGAAGGGGCAGATATTGTAATGGTCAAGCCTGCGTTGGCGTACCTGGATATTATTTGCCAGATCAAACAACACACAAATTTACCCGTTGCAGCATACAACGTTAGCGGGGAGTACGCCATGATCAAAGCTGCTGCGGAACAAGGCTGGATTGATGAGAAGAAAGTGGTTCTGGAGACGTTAATGAGCATGAAACGAGCCGGAGCCGACTTGATTTTGACTTACTTTGCGAAGGATGTGGCATTGATGTTGCAGTAGGGAGGGGAGTGGGGAGTGGAAATGAAGTGAAGAGGTGAAGAGATAGAACACTTACCCTTCACTCCGTAACTCCTTTGCTTTTTTACACATACACAAGTGAGGATGTTTTAAATGAATAATTCAAAGACGGGATTACGACAAAACAGTGGCATCATTCGTCGGTTATCTGTATTGGTTGTATCGGCGATCGCCGTTAGTTTAGGAAGCTGTGCATCAAATGCGCCTTCTATCGAATCTTCTCAAACAGAGGCTTCTCCAGCAGCTACAGCAGACGAACTGCAAGTGGTGACAACGTTCTTGCCAATCACTCAGTTTACAAAAGCCGTGGTAGGCGATCGCGCGGAAGTAACCCAACTGCTTCCTACCAATGCTGGACCCCATGATTTCCAGGCAAGACCCGAAGATGCTCAACGATTAACCGAAGCCGATGTATTGGTACAAAACGGGCTGGAGATGGAGGAATTTTTGGAGGATCTGGTTGCAAATGCAGACAATCCAGATCTAAAAATTATCGATTCCAGTGAAGGAATTGCCACCATCTCCAACGAAGATGTAGAAGGACATGAGCACGCCGAAGGTGAAGACCATGCTCACGACCATGCCGAAGGCGAAGACCATGCAGAGGTAGGACACCACCATCACGGTGAGTACAACCCCCATATTTGGCTCGATCCCAAACGTGCCATTGAGCAGGTGGAAAATATTCGAGATGGGCTAATTGCAGCCGATCCTGAGGGTGAGCCTGAATACACGACAAATGCCGCCGCCTATATCCAGCAGTTGCAAGACTTGGATGCAGAAATCACCTCAACCCTGCAACCTTATGTTGGACAAACCTTTGTAGCTTTCCATGATTTTGCACCCTACTTCGCTGAAAGCTATGGATTAGAGGCAGAATTTTTGGTGGACATACCGGAAGAAAATCCTTCCCCCGAGGATGTCAAACGAGTGACAGATAAAGTGCAAGCATCGAATCTCAAAGCGATCTTGACAGAACCCCAAGCTGGAGAAAGTAGTTTTTCTGCCCTGGCAAACGATTTGAATGTAGCAGTCAGCAGCTTTGACCCAATTGAGACGGGGCCGCCCGAGGCATTAGAGCCAGAATATTACTTGACCATTATGCGCCAGAATGTTGAGAGTTTGGTGACCGCCTTTGGTGGTTCACCTCAGTCGTTTGCGCCACTTCCGATGCTGCCTGTGGCAGTGGTGCCACAGCAAACTGGAGTCAGGTTTTAGGGAGGTCTTTTCGACTTGAAAGAGGTTGTACTCGCAGTTGAGCAACTCACGATTTATCGGGAAACCTATGTGGCGGTGCAGGATGTTTCCTTTTCCTTGGAGGCAGGCACCGATACGGCGATCGTCGGTCCAAATGGAGCGGGCAAAAGTACGCTGGTGCAAGCCGTTCTGGGCATTCTGCCATGTCAGGCAGGGAACGTTTTCATTCTGGGGCAACCGTTGAGCCGCAAGGGTTCACTCGCGCCCCAGATCCGTCAACAGATTGCTTACCTGCCGCAAAACTTCCTATTCGATCGCCGCATTCCCCTGACGGTGGAGGAACTGGTGGGTTTGGGTTGGGACAGATTGGGTTTTCAGCTACCCTGGGCGAATCGTCGCAAACGTCGTCATGCTGTTCGAGACGCTTTGGCAAAGGTGGATGCACTTCATCTCAGACATCAACTGATCAGCGGACTTTCTGGAGGCGAAACGAAGCGTGTGTTGCTGGCATATTGCCTGGTTTACCCACGTCGATTATTGATCCTTGATGAGGCTCCTGCAGGATTGGATATGCGTGGTGAAACTGAGTTTTATCAATTGCTTTATCAGCTTAAACAGGAACAAGACTGGGCAATTCTGCAAATCTCCCATAATTTAGACATGGTGCGCCGACATTGCGATCGCGTCCTCTGCCTTAACCGCACCTTGCTTTGTCAGGGAACCCCAGACATGGCACTCTCTCCTGAAAATCTCTCTGCTGCCTATGGATCTGAGTTTGTTCGCTATCGTCATCAGCATTAACCACACTTCCTTATGCCTACCGAACTCACCCGCATCATCGAACTATTCCAACTTCCCTTCATGCAACGTGCCTTGCTGGGCGGCATTCTTACAGGATTGATGGGGGGAATGTTAGGTAGCTTTACGATTTTGCGCCAGTTGTCTTTCTTTAGCGATGCGTTGGGACACTCTGCATTGTTAGGAATCAGCATCGGATTGCTTCTAGGATTAAATCCATCGGTTGTGCTATTGCCATTTGCAGTGGTGTTTGCTTTAGTCGTGACATACTTGCTGGAACGCACACGCTTGTGGACAGATGCACTGCTGAATATCATCTATTCTTCATCATTGGCGATCGCCATTATCACCCTCAGTTTTGTCGGGCAATATAAAGGTGGGTTGAATAACCTGCTGTTTGGAGATATCTTAGCTGTTCGAGAACTGGATTTAGTCTTCAGTAGTTTCTTATTAATCATCTGTGTTGTGTTCATTGGATTGACTTTGCGAACGCAAATGTTAGTGACATTGCATGAACCGTTGGCGATCGCGCGGGGTGTTTCAGTATCTACCCATCGCACGGCTTTTATTGTGTTGTTGTCGTTGGTGGTGGGAGTGTCGATCAAGGCGATCGGGGTGTTACTGGTGAGTGCGTTTGTGGTGATTCCTGCCTGTGCTGCCCGATTACTGAGTCGCACGTTTACGAACTATGTGTTGTTGTCCGCAGGATTAGGAGCGTTGAGTGCCGTGGGTGGAATGTTAATTTCAGCCGCATTTAATCTGCCATCAGGTCCCAGTATTGTGGCAACCCAGTTGGTGATTTTTCTAACGGCAATGGCATTACCTCGATTGCGCGTCTTAGGACAGGGGTAGAAGCACAATGTCTGAATCCAATCTGCCAATTCGCTGGGCAGAATTAGGCACCGTGTATCGCTGTGAGCGCTCAGGTGTGTTGCATGGCTTGATGCGGGTGCGTGGCTTTACTCAAGATGACTCACATTTTCGGTTTGCCAGAATAAGTGGCGGATGAGATTTTGGGCGTGTTGAATTTGACCGAGAAAATCCTCTCTGATTTTGGCTTTACCGAGTACGAGGTATATCTTTCGACTCGCCCCGCCAAGTCAGTTGGGACTGACGATATTTGGCAATTGGCAACCGATGCGTTAGTACACGGAGAAAGTCCAAGACATCAAGAACTGGGTCCATTGTACTGAAAGCAGTTACGAGAATAAGCTGTAGGAAATCATTTCATTGTGCTAGAATCCCTTTGAGGTTATTGAGAATATTTATCAATAAATTGAAATCTACCGAGCGAGCGTTTTATGAGAGGTCAACACCGTTATCCACCCTCAACCGAGTTAGAAAGTAGGGAGACCTCATGAATGATTGCCTTTTCTGTACTGGAAACCTATTACGTCATGTTCGTAGCTCCGGTGTCTATTGGTTTTGCCCAAATTGTCGTCAGGAAATGCCCAATCTGACGACTGCACCTATCAGTCAACTCATGCGCTCTGGGTAATCAGGCGATGCCCACACTACGCAATCTCGCAAAGCACACCCTTCGTGACTACGCACAAGTAATGCGACCGTTGCAGAGCAGTATCCCCGTCATGCCTAAACCTAGATATCTTGAGCAATTGATCAATGGTTAATCCCACTTTAATCGCTTCGAAGGAGGCACATACATTTAAGCGTCGAGAGCATCTCCCGATGCGTGAAAATTCCCTCTGGCAAATCGAAACTGGAGCGGTACGTACTCATACGCTCACTGAAGATGGCACCGTGATCGCTCTCGGATTTTGGGGGCTGGGAGATACCGTAGGTCAACCCCTCGCCCTGATTCAGCCCTATGCAGCGGAGTGTTTAATGAATGTTAGAGTTCGTGCGATCCAGCCCAAAGAATGCGATCACTTGAATCAAGTCCTATTGTCCCACCTTCACCAAACCCAAACGTTGTTGCGGCTTCGCAGCGGACAGATTCACCAGCGGTTACAGCAATTATTAGACTGGCTGGCGGATAAATTTGGGCACGAGTCAGAACAGGGGAAACTGATTCAGCTACGCCTAACGCATCAGGATATTGCAGATACTCTAGGCACGACACGAGTTACTGTAACCCTTTTGCTGAGCCAGTTTGAGCAGCAAGGTCGTATTTGTTGGATTAATCAACACTTGCTGTCACCTCGAAATTTACAGCTTTGTTGAAAGCTAGCCCTTATTCTGCGTCCACCCAGGAGACAAACCACATGGATACATTGACTTTGAAAATACTCTTCATGATTGGTGTGGTGTCTAGTTTCGTGATTCGTTTTCCATACCAAAGAGAAAACAAGCAGAATACAATTGTTCGCGATCGCAAAACAACCCAAGAAAAAAGCCTGCTTCTATTGGTCTTTATTGGCATGATCATCTTGCCCTTAATATATGTTCTGTCTCCCTGGCTCAATTTTGCCAATTACAGCTTGCCAGTGTGGGTGAATTGGCTGGGCGTGATTGCTTTTGCCATTGCGCTGTGGCTGTTTTGGCGTTCTCATCGAGATCTTGGGAAAAACTGGTCACCGACCTTAGAAGTTAGAGAAGGACATACTTTGGTGAGTGATGGCGTGTATCAAACCATTCGTCATCCTATGTATACCTCTGTGTGGCTGTGGTGTATTGCTCAAGCGCTGCTGCTACCCAATTGGATTGCAGGTTTCTCTGGGTTGGTTTCGTTTGGCGTGATGTATGGTTTACGGATTAGGAATGAGGAGCAAATGATGCTGGAACAGTTTGGCGATGAGTACAAAGTCTACATACAACAAACGAAGCGCTTAATTCCTTACTTGTTCTAGTTTAGGCGATCGCCCTCGCATTCAAGATTTTGTCCTACCCCACACCCGCTTTGGCGATTTGCGGTCAACCGTTTTCACCCCATTGACGAAGAGCGAATCGTTCGCCAATTCATCCGCCATCGTCGGAATCAGTCGATTCAGATTGATGCTGTAATTATTTTGCCAGAATTCTATCAGCTTCGCTCTAGCCGCTTCATTTACCAACACTGTTTTATCGGGCATGATCAGCACCATCGCCACGTGCCCTGAGTTTTCCGTTACCACAAACACGAAATCATCGTGATCGGCTTTCAGACCGTCGTACCAGTAATCAATATGCTCCTCTAATTCATATTCGTAGAGAGAATATGCCATCTCGCCGTCTTCCAGCAGCGCTTTGCGGAGGAGGCTCTCTATCTTTTTGCTCATCAGCAGATTCACGCATCAAGTTCATAAATTCTACCAACCCTGATGGTAGATAAAAGCCGCCAGCCATAAGATCCGTCCAAAGCGCGAAAGATCCTGTATTATGAGAATGATTATCATTTTTGTAGAATAGCTCACTCTTGAATTGATATGCCGCCTGTCTACCAACCCTTGCCTACCTCCCTTGAGCGGATTGTCCAACGGTTCCAACAGATTATGGAACCGAAGCGGCGCTATGAATACTTGCTCTACTTTGCCAAGCGCCTGCCGCCGTTTCCTGATGAGCAAAAGGTGGCAGCCCATCGGGTGCCTAGTTGTGTTTCTCAAGTGTATGTGACTGCCAGTTTGCAGCAGGGCAAGGCCAGCTTTCAGGGAGATTCTGACTCCCAACTAACGAAGGGATTAGTGGGGCTGTTAGTCGAGGGATTGAACGGGTTGACTCCCGCAGAAATCATGCAGTTAAAACCCGATTTCATTCAGCAAACCGGACTGGATATCAGCCTGACTCCTTCTCGTGCCAATGGGTTTTACAACATCTTTCAAACCATGCAGCAGAAAGCGCTGGTTTATCATCTGGCTGCGACTTACTTGCAAAATTAAGGAGTCATTATGTCTAATCCAGTCGTGCAGGTTTGTCCAGAATCCGTGACCGCTCCTCAGCGCATCATGCCCGTTACAATCATCACAGGCTTTTTGGGCAGCGGTAAAACAACGCTACTCAATCATATTCTGAACAATCGCCACGGGTTAAAGATTGCCGTGATTGTGAATGAGTTTGGTGACATTGATATCGATTCACAACTGTTGGTTTCTGTGGATGAAAACATGGTGCAACTGGGCAATGGATGTATTTGCTGCACCATCAATCAAAGCTTGGTTGATACCGTGTATGAAATGGTCGATCGCGGTAACTCAGTTGATTACATTGTGGTTGAAACTACTGGAATTGCTGATCCTTTGCCGATCATGTTGAGCTTTGTCAGTACAGAATTGCGGGATGTGACTCGCCTAGATTCAGTGCTGACGATCGTAGACGCTGAATCCTTTACTCCCAATCACTACGAGAGTGAAGCCGCGCTCAACCAACTCATCTTTGGAGACATTATTGTATTGAATAAGACTGATCTGGTTTCTCCTCAAATCGTGGGTGGATTGGAAGATTATATTTGCTCGATCAAACCAGGCGCACGAATCATCTCAACCCAATATGGGGAAGTGCCGCTGCCGTTAATTTTAGATATTGGATTTAATGATGCCAGCACCTACCTCAACTCATCTAAGCCAACTCATGCTCATGACGATAAGCATTCTCATCATCTGGAAAACGATGGGTTTGTAGCTGTGTCATTTGAAAGCGAATTGCTTCCAGAGCAACTGCACCAGCGCCCCTTCAACTTACCCAAGTTTCAAATTTTCCTCAACCATCTATCTCCTGATGTTTACCGCGCCAAGGGAATTGTCTGGTTTCAGGGCAGCCAACTGCGCCATGTTTTTCAACTGAGTGGTAAACGGTGTGATATGAAAAGCGATCGATCGCAGTCACTGAATCGTAATCAACTGGTGTTTATCGGGCGCAACTTGAACGCTGAGGTAATCAAAGCACAGTTAGTTGAATGTATTGCTATTTAATTTGAGGAATTGGATATGATCCGCACAACAACGCTTCCCACTACCAGCACCCTGGACATTCCCAAACGAGGAATGCCTGTCACGATTATCACCGGATTTCTCGGCAGTGGTAAAACCACCTTGCTGAATCACATTTTGAGCAATCGCCAGGATTTAAAAGTTGCCATCTTGGTGAATGAATTTGGCGATATCAATATTGACAGTCAGCTACTGGTATCGATGGATGAAGACATGCTGGAACTGAGTAATGGCTGTATTTGCTGCACGATCAATGATGGATTGGTGGATGCGGTTTATAACGTGCTGGAGCGGGACGATCAGGTCGATTACATGGTGATTGAAACGACGGGTGTTGCCGATCCACTGCCGATTATTCTGACGTTTTTGGGCACAGAATTGCGTGACCTGACCCGGTTAGATTCGATCGTCACAGTTGTAGATTCTGAAACCTTCACTCCCGATCACTTCGACAGCGAAGCGGCATTCAAGCAAATTGCCTACGGGGATGTCACGATTTTGAATAAGACCGATCTGGCAGATCCAGATCAGATCCAGAACCTGGAAGCTTATATTAGTACCGTCAAAGAAGGTGCCAGAATTCTTCACAGTCAACACGGTCAAGTGCCGTTGCCGCTGATTCTGGATGTGAGGTACAACAATCCGGAAGCCTATGCGGATTTAGTTCAGGAAGAAATTGAGCAATCGCAGTCGGAACACTCCCACGAACACCATTACCACAGCCATGATGATCATCACCACTATGATGATGATCATCACGCCCATCATTCTCACGAACACCATCATCACCATTCTGATCACCTGGACAATGATGGGTTTGTGTCGATCACCTTTGAGAGCGGCAAACCCTTTGACGTGAAAAAGTTTGAAACCTTCCTGCAAAACGACTTGCCCCGGGAAGTCTTCCGGGCAAAAGGCATTCTCTGGTTCAAAGAAAGCGACTTACGCAACGTCTTTCAACTCAGCGGACCTCGCTTTGACTTGCAAGGCGAAGAGTGGCGGACTTCCCCAAAAACCAGCTTGTCTTTATCGGGCGCAATCTAAACGCTGATACACTACGGCAGCATTTAGTCGACTGCCTTGCCTGATACCGAGTCTTTCAGCAGTGCAGCCGTCTGTAGAGAGAGGGGATGCGATATACCCCCGCGCTCCACCAAACCGCTTATGGATTGTTTCTGGTCAGCGGTTTTAGCGCTGGGATGGCATCGGTGCTGGTTGCGGTGGGGCTACTGGTGCTGTATGCCAAACAGTGGCTTGATCAATTTGGTGTATGACGATTGCCATTTAGGTCATGCCCGCTCTTATATGGGTTAGGATGTGGTGCGGCGATATTTGCAGTGGCGCGGTTATCAGGTGCATTATGTGCAGAACTTCACCGATATTGACGATAAGATTTTGAATCGGGCAAAGACAGAAGGCAGTTCGATGCAAGCTATTGCCGATCGCTACATTGCTGCCTACCTTGAAGATATTCGCCGCTTGAATATTCTCGATGCTGATGAGTATCCCCGTGTGACGGAGCATATTCCAGCAATTTATCAATTAATTCAGGCGCTTGAAGATAAGGGATACGCTTACGCTGTAGATGGCGATGTGTATTACAACGTGCGGCAGTTTGCAGAGTACGGCAAACTTTCTGGACGGCAGTTAGAGCAGATGCAAGCTAGGGCAGGTGGACGAGTTGACCCCAACGATTCAGAGTTCAAAAAGCATTACCCGTTTGACTTTGCGCTATGGAAAGCGGCGAAGCCAGGTAAGCTTGCCTGGGAATCCCTTTTGGGAAAAGGACGACCGGGCTGGCACATTGAATGCTCGGCAATGATCCGCGCTCGATTGGGAGAAGCGATCGACATTCATGGCGACGGCGGCGATTTAGTGTTTCCGCACCATAAAAATGAAATCGCTCAATCGGAAGTATTGACGGGTCAGCCGTTGGCAAACTATTGGCTGCACAACGGCATGGTGACAGTGAATGGTGAAAAGATATCCAAATCTCTGGGTAACTTCACTACAATTCGATCGCTGCTGGATGGCAAGACCCATTAATTGATGAGTGACTATGACACACCAAAACATCAATCAACGGCATCAACGATGGGACAAGATTTTAGTTTGGATTGGACCGCTCAGTTGGCTTGTGCTAGGGATCTATGTGCTGATCAGCAATCGTGAAATGTGGGGAGGGCTGGCTGCACTTTATATTGCCATGCCAATTAGCTTGCTCATTCATACGACCGCCCCACTCGCGCTGATAATTTTGGTATTTTATCGTCGCCGTCGCGGTCAGCGCATGGGCAACATGATTTGTTGGGGACTGGTTTACTATGCCTCAATTCCTTTCGTTGTTTTAGCCAGTTCGATTTGGCTGCAAGGGCTTTCAGGAACATTAGCTTGGGGCGAGATGATTATTCGTGAAATGAAGTTTCAACTTAATCGATAAACGATCCAACAATAAAAAATACTAAAGAAACGATGAGTGTGACCTTAAAATCAATTCTGGAGTTAAGCGCTAAAGAGTGGCAGATGGACGGGATGTGCCCCAAATTGCAGACACGCTTGGATGCTCTACCTGGATAGATCACCTGGTCTGGCATCCAACCTGCAATCATTTGCGTTTAATCGAGGAAAAACAGTTCAGATTTGGGATGCAGATCAGGCTGAAGCAGTGACCAGTCTGGCAAGTATTGCGAGTCCGCAGGATATTTGCTGGTCTCCCGATGGCAAACACCTGGCGATCGCCATTAAAGGCAATATCCACATCTGGAATGCTCACAATTGGAATGAGCGGCTGTATCAGTGGGAGTTGACCTCGCCTGCTAGTGCGATCGTCTGGTCGTCGGATGGAAATCATCTCGCCAGCACGATTCATGACCATAGTATCGGAGTGCTGGACTGGTCAAAGGCGCAGCACCTCCAGCGCGAACCAATGAACGAAAATGACCTGCCAACTTTAATGCGGGGATTTCCCGGAAAAATCCGCCCGTTGGCATGGGCAGATTTACCGCCATCGGCTGACCTACCGCCAATTCTGGCGGCTGCAACCCGCGAGATGGTGACAATGTGGATACAGTCCCCGGAGGACTGGGATAGTTGGCTGTTAGATCTGCACGGCGATAATGTTCTGGATCTGGCATCCCACCTCTGTACGAGATGGGGTGAAGGAACTGGTGCGATCGCCCTGCTGCCTTCGTGACTGGAAGGCTCGATCCTGTGCAACAACGAATCGATTTCCTGGATGTCTTTCAAAACCTGTCTATACCAGTGATGGTTGCAATTGGTGAACAAACCCCTCCGAAATCAAAGGCAGAAATGGATGTATTGGCTCACCTTACAGGGGTGCGGGTGCAGTATATGTCAGGTTCGTTGGGATTGCATGAGGAATATGCAACGGTTCTAGCAGAAGTGATCTGTCCCTTCCTTCAGGGCAACGTTACGCCTGATCCAAGTAACAGTGACAATCAGGCTTCGTAATGAGCGACTCCGCCAGAGCATTGAGTGCGGTAGCTGCCAATAGTCCGCCCCCGATTGCGCCTTCAATGGTGATGAAGGGAATTTCCAGATGCATCAATTGCCGTTTTGCAAGGGGAGCATGGCTAAACCCGATCGGCATACCAATCACCAGTGCCGGATGAATTTGCTGTTGCTTGATTGCGTCGCATACGGTCAGCAAAACCGATGGTGCATAACCCACCACGAGAATACAGCCAGGAGAACAAGTTTGTAAGCGTTCCTGCCAGCGGTTCTGTTGCCAGAATGCCTGCTCTGCGTCGGCAGCACTGGTAATGTGGGGGTTATCGATTAAGGTGGTAACCTCACAGCCCAAATGACGCAAACGCGGTTGGTCTAAGGCGCTGGTCAAGGTGGCAACATCTGCTACGATTTGACAGCCTGATTTCAACGCCTCTCGACTGGCGGCGATCGCATCCTGACTTAACCGCACAAATGACACCAAACTGACATCGCCACCCGCCAGCACCAGTCGCGATAGCAGATCGACTTCAATCTCTGAGCGATCTCTGAGGTCGGGTAACAGCTTGTGCAGCGATTCTTGAAAGGCTTCGGGATGGGCATGAACCTCGGCATCAATGCCATTCCACAATTCCTCAAAGCTATGCAAGTGGGTTTGAGTCTCTACTTCCAGGTGTTTCAATTGCGCCAACACTTTTGACTGGGTTACCTGACAGGAGCGATCGCGTCCTAGCAACCGTTCTAGGGCAGAGGCAGTCTGTCGGAGCTGGATAATTTGCTGAATCACGGCTTGATACTGCCGTTGTAGCTGGGACAGCAGTGTTTTTGAAGCGTCTTCACTGGCATCCGTGTCCAGTAGTTTTTGAATATGCGCCAGTTGAAACCCTTGCTGCTTCAGAGCAACAATACGTTTCAGTCGTTGCACATCAGATTGGGTGTAGAGCCGATAGTTTCCAGGCGATCGCTCGGGTTGAGGCATTAATCTCAGTTGGTGATAATGTCGCACCATCCGAGGAGTGATGCCGCCACCAACGGCATGGGTCAGTTCTTTAATCGTTAGGGACATAGGAAGTGAGTCGCACTTCCTTGACATTAACATCAATGTCAAGGTTTAGCCTGAGAGCAGGTGTTTTGGATTGTACCCATGCTCTACCCTGCTCGTCTGGCTCGAATTGCCATGAATCATCCTGATGCGCTGGCAGCATCGCTTTGCGGCATCCTGGTGTTTTTGGGTTGGAGTGCGTTGCAGTTGAGTTGGTTGGGGTTAGCCTTGCTGCTCCTGCCTACAGCCTATTTGATCGGTGGTTTTGGCAGTGCCCGTGAAGGATTGACCACGTTACTCCAGGAACAAGAATTGGATGTGGATCTGTTGATGATTGTGGCAGCCTTGGGAGCCGCTTTCCTCGGACTGTGGCGACGGGAGTATTACCTGATTGTGGATGGAGCGGTGCTGATCCTGATTTTTGCCATTAGTGGGGCGTTAGAAGGCTATGCCATGCAGCGAACGGAACGCAGCATTCGCAGTCTGATGAGCCTGACCACAGATGCCGCACGAGTTGTGGTCGATGGTCAGGAACAATTGATCCCCATTGCAGAACTACGGGTAGGCGATCGCATTCGGGTCAAGCCAGGAGAATTGATTCCAACGGATGCGGTGATTTTGGCGGGAGAGACGGCTCTGAATGAAGCCGCGATTACTGGAGAATCCTTGCCTGTAGAGAAAACGATTGGGGCTGAGGTGTTTGCTGGCACATTAAATGGCTACGGAGCCTTACTGCTGAAGGTCCATCAATCACCGGAAAGCAGTCTGCTGCAACGCATCATTCGGGTGGTAGAGCAGGCACAAACCGAGAAACCAAAATCGCAGCAATTCATTGAACGCTTTGAGCGGGGCTATGCCCGTGTGGTGGTTTTGGTCGGGCTGCTGTTGGCACTGCTGCCGCCTTTTCTCTGGGGATGGAGTTGGGAGACGACCATCTACCGCGCCCTGATTTTTCTCGTCGTTGCTTCGCCTTGTGCGCTGGTGGCAGCAATTATGCCCACACTGCTCTCCGGTATTGCCAATGGGGCACGACAGGGCATTTTATTTAAAAGCGGTGCTCAGTTAGAACTGATTGGCAAAGTCAGAGCGATTGCCTTCGATAAAACGGGAACCTTGACCACTGGCAAACCTCAGGTTTACAAAGTTATTCCATTCGGGGAATATGCCGCAGCCGAGGTTGTCGATCTCGCTGCGGCACTAGAAGCTTACTCAGAACATCCCATTGGGCAGGCAATTTATCAGCACGCAACGAACGTGTTACCCATAACAGCTTTATCTGTCACTTCCGTCCAAGCGGAACCCGGACAGGGAATTACAGGCTTAAAGGGAACGATTCCCGTTTGCGTGGGGAAAGCAACGTTTGTGCAAGCGAGAGTACCAACCATTCCAGCGGATTTGCTGACATACACCCACCATCTGGAAAAAGATGGCAAAACGGTGGTTTGGGTGGCGGAAGCGGATACGGTGTTGGGATTAATTGCGATCGCCGATACCATTCGTCCCGATGCAATTGCCGCGATCGCCCAGCTCAAACAGATGGGCATTGAAGCCATCATCATGCTGACAGGGGACAATCAGCAAACAGCAAACAGTGTGGCTCAGTCCATTGGCATCGATCACGTCTATGCCGAATTGCTACCCGAGAAGAAGCTTCAGATTATTCAAAAACTCCAGCAGCACTATCAAATAGTTGCAATGGTTGGAGATGGCATTAATGATGCGCCTGCACTGGCTCAAGCCACAGTTGGCATCGCCATGGGAGTTGCCGGGAGTGATGTTGCTTTAGAAACCGCCGATATTGTGTTAATGACCGATCGCCTGGAAAAAATTGCCACAGCGATTCGTTTGGGACAGCGTTCTCAAGCTGTTGTCATCCAGAATCTGATCTTTGCACTCAGTTTTATCTTGCTCCTCATGACTGCCAATTTTATTGGCAATATCACCTTACCCCTGGGGGTGATTGGACATGAAGGCTCGACTGTCCTGGTGATTCTGAGCGGATTACGATTGTTAAGAGGATGACCCCAGCAGGTTACATCACGCAGAGAGCTTCAAGACATGACACTGCACCCCCTGATCAAAAATCCGAGTTCCCCCGCCCTCGGCGATCGTCTGCCGCAGGCCCGTTGGATCGATCACCGCGATGCCAGCCAGATAATCAATCCCCATATCCGCTAACTCTGGCAACCAGGGAACGGTAGGTCCCATCAGCACCAACTCTGCGTGTTGAGCGAGTTCAACTAAGCGGGGAAAGGTCTTATTGGCAATGGAGGTAGCAGTGAGGAAGACCCAATCGGCAGCAGGTGACAGATACTCACAGGCCATATGTCAGGTAAATCCTGGGCGGTGGGTTGGCGCTCCAATCCGGTAAGGTCTGCTTCTTGTTCGTACTGAGAAAGTCCGGGATACCGCCCAATAATCATCACTCGTTTACCCCGAATGTTCGGGAGAAAATGCTCAAACACAGCTAGATTGACAGAACCTTGTGGCGGAGCAACAACCCAACCCGAACGTTAGAACGGCAGCAGAATTTTTTGGCAAGCTTTGTATCACTTCCGTTTGATGATGAAGTTGCGCTTGTTTGTGGTCAAATTCGAGCGCGTCTTGCTGGTGCAGGAACTCCGATCGGTGCCTGTGATCTGCTGATTGCGGCGATCGCTCCTCTGTGTAAGCGTGAAGAGGGCAACTAAATCTAGTCATCTAGGCTGTGAAATAGCAGTTAAGTTAGATAAAATTATCCGTGCTTATCGCTGACAATTTATTGAAACTTCTGTCACTCCTTCTAGCTATTGGGACGAATTGCTACTAAATTGCTTGACTACGACATTTGAGTAATACAGCGTTTTGCGGGACTAATTGGTACAGTAACAGCAGTGAGCAAAGTAGTTTCGCAATTCCCTACTTGAACAGAGACTGACTCCCAGTTCTAACAGCTTTGTGATTGCCTCTACGCTTTTGGGGACAAACCGTCTGATGAATGCTTTCAATTGCCACCACAGGTGTTCAATCGGGTTGAACTCAGGCGAGTACGGCGATAAGTAAACAACCCTGGCTCCGACCGCTTCTATCATCTGCTCTATCCCTTCGACTTTATGGGCTTTGAGGTTATCCATCACCACCACCGCCCCTGGTCACAACTTCGGGACGAGGTGTTCGGACCCAAACCGTTTGAAGTCTTCTCCTTTCATCGATTTGCCTAAAGTTTGCATCGCCAGGATTGAGGTTTGGCTCATCGCCCCGACTACGGTGACCCGGCGACCTCGGTAGAAGGGCTTGATGTCATACACCCGTTGTCCCTTACGGCTTCTACCCCTGGGTCTGCTCATTCCTTGAAGCACTCCCATCTCATCAAGGAAGACTAAATTTTCTGGCAGAACCGTACTAATCGTCTGCCCGTAAGCCACTCGTTGCGTTTGCTTATCCGCTTCTGCGGCTTGAGCGCTGCGAAATGTTTTGTTTAACCGTCAACTGCTGTTTTTGCAGAAATCGGCACATCGTACTCTCACTCACTCTCACCCCGGTTTTGTCTTGCCAATACTCGCAATACTCTGCCAATGTATAGTCCTGATGCGTTTCAACCATCTCTGCGATTTCCTGCTCATAGCCCGTCAGTTGGCTGTCCTTACCCCCTGTTGCCGGAGCAGGCTTCAGCGTTCCTGTGGCTTGCTTGCGCTTGAGCAACGACTGAACCGTATTTTTGCTGACCTGGAATCTCTCTGCCACCTTACGAATCGACCTATTGCCTGCCTCATAGGTGCTGATAATTTTCTCACGTAAGTCGAGGGAGTAGGGCTTCATGGCTATCCAAGTTGACGGCTCTCCCTATTGTGCCAAATCGTTGTGCAAAACGCTGTATCGAAAAGTTATTACTATAATTTTTATCTCATAGAGACAGCTTCGCGTAAAACCATTTCATTAGTTTCAAGAACTTAAGCTATTCATACGAGAATCGAGATGCTTTGCAACAAAAGCTGTGGAGTTGTGTACTTTCTGATGTGTATACCCTCCTAGCAGTAGATATTGCTCCTAGTCCAATTATCTTCGTTGTTTTACCATCATGGCAACATCTGACAGTAATCTCGCATAAGTTAATAAGGCTTATCGCTAATAAGCTGCCAGAATAGTAATTTAGCCTATCCTAATCTCTAGAATCCATAAGATTATATTATTGGTCTTGAAAAATGCTTAACATATAGATATAGGGAATAGAGGTCTAACGCCTCAAATCAGCGGCGGCAAGCGACCCCGAACTCAGCACCAGTGACTTCTAATCGTCCGCTGCATTTGAATTGTTAGACTGCTGGCTGTTGGACACAATCGCCTAAAATAGGATTATAGAATTAGTACATGCAGTTCATTCAATGACTCAAACACCTCAACCACCAAAATCATTAGGAAATAGAGTTACTAATCTGGAGCGTAACATGTCCGACCTAAGAACCGCCGCAGAAGCTCTCTTGCAAACAGCCCAAATCCATCAAACCAATTTTGAAGCAGTCACTGCTGAATTACAGGTATCCCGCCAGCGCCAGCGAGAGAGTGACGAGCGATTTGAGATTATGCTGTCTGAACTTAGACAAATGAAAGTTGATAGCGATGCTCGATTTAGTGCTCAGCAAGCTGAGATAAGCGGTGTGCAAACTGAGATTCGTCGCATTCTTGATCGTCTCTTTAATCAGCAGAGTAATGAGCAAGCTGGTGAGTGAAGAGGATCTCAACGTCGAACAAAATTATTGCTCCTTCTCGTTGACCTTGACAGTAATTTCCATCATACGGCAGATACCCCTCTGAGCCTTCAGACACGTAGCCGTCATCCTCTGCATCCCAACCTTCACCTAAATCTATTGTGTAAAAGTGGTTGCTTCTTGAGCCAGCAGCCCAGTAGCGGCGGAGTTCACAGTCATCACCAAGAAGAGTCCGACTGTAAACAAAACACGTTATTCCCTCGTTAACATAACCAGATTGCCTAATTGCTGCATCTCTTTCAGAGCTACTAATGGTGTAGAAATGGTCTGTAATGTTGCTGTTGTAAAGCCGATAGAGAGGAGTGTAGAGGGGCGGAATGCGTCCTGCTCCCCATTCACTCTCTAAAAGTCTTTGAGAAAAACATCTACCAACAGGATTCTCTTCTCGATAACCCAACCTACGAACAGCATTAGCTATTTCGTCGGAGCTTGTTGTATACAAGCGATTAATATCTCCATCTCGCTCACGAATAGCTCTGTAAAGAGTTTGATCGGGACTGACTTGCGCTTTAGCAAGTGAAGGAAAAAGAACGATGCTCAAACAACTAGCGAGAACGAATCGAACTGCTTTAAGGACTAACATTAGTAGCGCTCTCCTGAAGATAAATGGCATTCCCCTGCTAGGGACTAAGCGGTCTAACGTTCCCGGTCAGCGGTTGCGATCGCCTTTACCTCCCCAGGCGGCTTTGGTCAATCCGCTGCACTGGGGTTGTTAGCTGGATTACGCCACCGATCGCCCCCAACCACTCAACTTCTGCCCCTCACCGATAGCCCTTCACCACCGCCACCACCACTATCCCCTGAGCGCCTTGCACCACCACCACTAGCCTCAACAACGGTTACAACCGACCATCTCCTGAGCGCTCTGGCACTCACCATCAACCTTCAAAAACGAGTGTAAAAGACCCTGTGCGGAGCCAGCTAACGTTCCTGGTCAGCGGCGGCAGATAACTTATGCATCACTACCAAGATCTCTCAACCGTCCGCTGCACCAGGGTTGTTAGCTGGCTTTCCTCGCCGATCTCTTTCAAGTGCCTTTGCAAAATACTGCAAAACTTAGAGATGGAAATGATGGAGCTTACTACAACCATTTATCTTTCTTCTTCTGATTGAAATTTATAGGTACTCATGTCGATGCGCTTAACCGCCGCACCTATGGCTCTAACAAATCCATAGTTTACTGAACCACCAATCGCTGCACCCAAAAAAGGAACTGCTTTCCCTGCAGTTGAAGCAGACAATTGAATAAGGATTTTATTAGCAATGTTGATCATGACTGATTTTGTCAAGGTTGCACCGACTTCCACGCCTATCGATACTCCTACAATCGTTATTAGTTCAGCGAACGAAACTTTATATACCCCTTTCTTGTGATATATGACTCCTAGAGTTACTCGAAATTGCTGAAGAACGTTATTGAGAACATCAAATGGAACGCCAACGATCATTGTAGCAAACCACCAAAACCACTTGCCGCACCTGTTGTAGCAGCTAGAATTGCACATTGAT